>JAJDCM010000365.1 GCA_029260825.1 Planctomycetota bacterium
GGGGTGCCAGTACGGGTTCGACTTCCACACCCAGAAGGCCGGCGAGGTCGTCCATGGGGTCGACGTCAAACGGCTGGCACGTAGCGACCCGTAGGATTCCGTTGTCGCGTGAAAGAGCAACAAGGTTGTGGTTGCGAGCAAACTGAACTGGAATGTTTTGAACGAACTCACCGGGTACCCGGTAGCTGTCCAGCGAGGTAACGAACGGTACTGCGATCGCGCTGGAGATGGCTTGAAGGAGGCTGGCCTCCTCGGCATATCCTTTTTTGATCAGGATCTTATCGAGGCTCTGGCCGGTCTCGCTTTCGAGCTTGCAACATTCTGCGAGTTGATCCTCGGAGACGATCGACTCGCGTACCAGGGATTGATGGATAATATCCCACATGACCAAGGCTCCAGATCCGCTCCGAGGGAAAACCCCCGGTCCGCATCACAGTTTGACTATTTTCAACTTGGAGATTCGAGCGGCGGCCTCTTTGTCACGGATCGAGTGACAAAGGGCCGTTTTCCCGCTCGCAAACGGAGCCGAGTTCCGGGCCAAGAATTATTCTTGGGACTCGGCTGATGTACTTTCTTCTACCGTCTTCTCGGCTGATTCCGATTCGACAGGAGGTTCTTCTACCTGTTTGTCGATGTCGTCCACCGGGCTCCGGTAGAACGGCATCTGAGGAAGCTGATCCATGAGCTGATCGATTCTCGCTTCTTCTCCGGTTCCACCCGCTTGATACTTGTGATAGCTGGGATCTACCAGATTGATGCGGTCACCAATCAGTTGCTCGACCTCGACCTCACGAGCACGAGTCATGCTCAACAGGTCAGAGAATGCCGGGTCTCCGAGAATCTTCGGTGTAATGAAGAGGTACAGAGTTGACTCTGTTTTCTGGGTTGTTCTTCGCCGAAAGAGAGCTCCCAGGAGAGGGATGTCACCCAGGATCGGTACTTTGGTGACGTCCTCGGCATCGAGGGTCTGTTTGAGACCTCCAAGCACCACGGTTGAGTTGTTCGGAACCGTGATAACGGCGGTGAGGTTTCGAGTGGATCTTGGTGGGGGGAGACCCAGTCCGCCGGATCCGGTAAATGAATCTACCGTGAGTTCGATGGAGAGTCTCAGGTACTCGTTCTCGGAGATATGCGGGGACACTCCAAGAGTGATCAAGGCCTCGGCATAGCCACCCAGGGACTGCTGGGAGTTACCCGAACCGGAAAGGGTGGAGGTCGCAAACGGAACCTCCTGACCGACCGAGATCGTGGCAAACTGGTTATCGTTGGTCAGAATCGATGGAAGAGAGAGAAGGTTGTTCGTTCCATCGGTTTTGATGGCCTGCAAGAAAACGGGAAGGTTGAACCCGTTGTCCGGGGTGAAGACACCGCCCACGACTCCGCTCAAGTTGGTAGCCGCCGCGTCAATCCCGATGGTTGGGCCGTCATCTCCCTGAGTAATAGCAAGTCCTCGCCCACCGAGGCTTGAAGCTCCAAACAGTCGAGACTTGCCTTCGCCGGTTCGATTCTGGACGTAACCCAGCTCGACCCCGAACGCCGAGGTGAAGTCTTCGGTGAGTTCAACGATCGCCGCTTCAATCAGGACCTGAGGAAGGCGGACGTCCAGAGCTTCGATGATCTTCTCCACGGTCTCGTACTGAGTTCGGGATGCATGAACCAGAAGTGAGTTCGTGTGGCCATCGGCGACGATATGAATTTCTTGTTCGTCTGTTGCGGTACCCGACACGACGGGCGACTGCTGGTTGCCCACCGTACCTCGACCACCGGCTCTTCGGCCTCGGGATTGGCTGCGAGCTCCTTGCAGGAGATCGGTCACCACTTCCTGGATATCGGAGGCCAGAGCGTGCTTCAACTTCTTGATGTGAATCTTGGTCTGCTCACGGGTGACTTCTTGATCGAGTTTCGTGACCAGGTCGACGATCTTGTCCATGTCTTCTCGAACCGCATAGATGATGAGCGAATTCGACCGAGGTTCGGTAATGATCTTGGGATCGGGTTTTTGAAGAGCCGCGGGTTCATTGGCTCCACCGGCTGCGGCCCGGCGGTTCCCGCCTCCGCCACCTCCAAAGGGAGATCCGCTTGAACCTGCGGCAAGAAGCTCGGCGAGGATTGGTTCGAGATCCTCGGCAATCAGGTGTTCCAGGGTGAGTTTCTGGAAGAGGAGCTCTCGTTCCGCTTGCTTCTTATCCATCTGGATGAGCATTTCGGAAATGGCGTACACCACGGGAGCAAACTCGGTAATGATCAGGGCGTTCACCGATTGGACCGTGTTGATGGAGCCATATTGCTGGCTCACCAGGTTATTGAGCTCGGTCCGAGCACGGCTGATGTCCATGTACCGAAGGGGCATCACGGTCCGGATCAGCTCGGTCCGGTCGCTGTAATCGGCCAGATCTTCCAGGCTGACAAACTTTGCCACCGGAACGAGTGCGGTTCTGGCGGATCCCGAGCGCAGGTTTTGCACGAGATACATCGGAGCGCTTGAAGGGCCGATCGGAATGAGAACAAGTTCATGAGCCTTCAAGATGGCCTTGTAGGTCTCGAACATGTCCGCTTCCGGGACGATATGCCGCTTGGCGTTCGTCAACGAGAGCTTCTTGTTTCTCAGCTGTGTCGCAACCTCGGATGTGATCACCAAGGACTTGTTCGAGTCCTTTGAGATCGCATCGAGGAAGTCTTGGAGCTCCACTTCCTCTGTTATGAACAGAGTGGCCAGGGGGCCAGGTAGATCTGGCGGTGGCGGATCGGTGGGTTGGGCGGCTCCATCGGTTGCCGCCACCAAGAGAAAACTCATGAGCCCGATGAGCGTAACCCAACTCTGACGGATCAGATTTTTGGTCGTGCTCTTCTTCATCCATTTACCCCCAGGAACGTTAGACGTTGAATCAGGGTCTGTCGAATGCGTGAACTTTTTCCGTGGATTTTGGCCCCGCTGGGTCGTCCCAAGAGGTTCGCCATCCATGGATACGCGATGTTGTGGTCGTGGGATTCCGTCCCGCTCTTGGTATCGGCTCGCCCGGCAATGAACTTCGGTATGTTCTCGAAGAGATGTGGTCGAATTCCATACAGGTCGGGTCGGGGAATGATTGATCGGAAAGAACCGCCTCGTGACCGAACGCGGGAGACTAGCACATGGTACGGCGGCTGTCAACGCTCGCACGGTTGCGCGAAAAACGATGTCCCATCGGGGTTTATGTCGCATGGTGTGATCTCCTACACGCTCGATCGCACTGGGTTCTCGGACCCGAGATTTCCAGCAGTTGGCGTGTTGGACGTGTGGGTTGTCCCGTATCTTCCGTCCATTTTCGTGGGAAGTGTTTTTTTGTTTCTGGAACACCCGACCCGGGGGATTTGAAAAGGACGATTCTTGACGATGAAGCCGGAACCTTCTATCACAAGTTGCTATGCGACCTGAACTTTTTGCGCTTCCTTTGCCCTTCAAGACCATTCCGATCTATTCGTACGGATTCATGGTCATGGCGGGATTCGTGGCCGGGATCTTCATCTCCGTTCGTCGGGCTAGAACGATCGGGGTCAATCCGAATTACATCATGGATCTTGGCCTCTGGACGATGGTCTCGGGTATTGCCGGAGCCCGGGTTCTTTACGTCAGTCAATTTCACGATCGCTTTGACTGGTCGCTTTTTCGAATCTTCGGTGATGGCTTCACTTTCTGGACGGTTTTTGTCGGTGCACTCCTGGGTTCGGCCTTCGGATGGTTCCGGGAGAAACACAAGAGGAAGGAATCCGGAGGCGAGTCCCGATCGACTCTTCAGTCGATGGGGAAGGGAGGACTACTCCGCCTTCTGCTCTTCGTCGTTCTTGGCGGGTGGCTCGGACACATTGCCGGCAATCTGGGGGCGCTAGACTTCGAAATCTTCCGGATTGATAAGGGTGGCCTTGTCTATTATGGGGGGCTGATCGGCGCTGCGAGCGTGGGGTTGCTATACTTATGGAGGAAAGGCGCTCCAGTGTGGGCTGTCGCCGACTGTGTTTCTCCTGCCCTTGCCCTTGGTCTTGCCTTTGGGCGAGTCGGATGCTTCCTCAATGGCTGTTGCTGGGGAAGAACCTGTCAGGCCTTTTTCGCCGTCAGTTTTCCCAGTAGCTATGCCGGGGTCACGGATATCCCGAATCCTGTTTTTTCCGAGCATCTTCGGTTGGGGCTCGTGACGAGTGAGGCGCAACGGTCATTAAGTGTCCATCCCACACAGATTTATTCGTCACTCGGAGCGTTCTTGCTCTTTCTCTTCCTGTGTGTTTACTACCCGAAGCGTAGGGGGCACGGAGAGGTCTTCTCCGTGTTCGCCCTGCTTTACGGGGTTCATCGTTTCACGGTCGAGTCTTTTCGGGCCGACAACGATGCTTTTATGGGCGGGATGACAATTTCCCAGAACATCAGCATCGGGGTCTTTGTTGTGGGGCTCTGCCTTTTTCTTTATCACCGATTTCGAAGCCGGCCGGAGGCCGCATCAGGCCTGGCCCCAGCTACCCGAGAGTAGGAATGGAATCCTCGTAAGTCTTCGTTTGCAAGACATCCGAAAATTCCGTAACTATTAAAAAAAGGAAACTTTAACTTGACACAAGGGGGGCTGCCGATAGACTAGTCAGCCGACTTTCCGGGTAAAAATTCCGGTAGTCCCAGTTCCCTGATCTTCGCTGATTTTCACAGGGTGGAGGCGGCGTTGATCAAGTCTTTCCAAGCGCCTTCTCGAAGTCCCGGGTGGGTGTTGAATTGGAATCCCCCGTTATACCAGTGAAGTTGACGTTATCGGGGTAGGGAGTCCGAGATTTAGGCCTATGGCGGGTCTGACCGGTGGGCTCATGGCTTGGAGCCGCGAGTTCTAGGTCGGCGAGGGAGGGCCTTTACACCTTTCGATCGACCGGAGCGTCTCGAGTTCATGATCTTGCGCAGCCGTACATGGCTCTTTAGGTCAAGGGTGGCCCTTCGAAGTTGAAGACAAATGGGAGAGGCTTCGATCAGCAAAGGGGGCATCATGAGTACGATCACTAAGCAGCAACTGATTTACCGGATTTCTGAGTCCAGTGGCCAAAAGAAAGTTGTGACCAAAGAGGTCATCCAGTCCTTCATTGATGAAATCATCAGCGAGTTGGGAAAGGGTAACCGCTTGGAGTTTCGAGAGTTTGGTGTTTTTGAACTCAAGGAACGAGCTCCTCGCAAAGCCCGGAATCCTCAAACAGGTGAGAGCGTCTACGTTCCGGCAAAGAGAGTCGTTCATTTCAAGCCGGGCCGTCTCATGAAGGAAAAGGTTCTGGGCAACATGGAAAACACGACGACCACGACCGGCGCTTCCGACTCGACGCACCACACTTCCTGACGGGGTGGGTTGAGAACACGCGGAAACTGCCTCTCGAGCAGCGTGAGGGTTCGCTCGTCCTCTTATCGAGGTGGGTGAACCCGAGCGATCGTCGTGCCTGATGAATTCGCTACCGGCGGCGTTTCGGCGCCGCCGGAATGCTGTTTAGGCGGCCATTTCGGCGTCTGAATACCTTGTTTGCACCGGTGAATAACCGTGGAGATGAGTTCAGGCTCGAGGTGAGGGGTTTCCACATCCAACTACTGCTAGTCTTTCTCTTTTTCACCGGGGCAGCCTCACTCATCCTCGAGGTAGCCTGGATCCGTCGGATCACCCTCCTTGTCGGCGGGACGACCTACTCCGTCAGCTTGGTCGTTGCGACCTTCCTCCTCTGTCTCAGCCTCGGGGCTCTTCTTATGGGTCGAGTGGCTGACCGAACGTCGCGCCCGCTTCGCTGGTACGGCGGCCTTGAGATCGGCATCGGCCTGTATGCCCTCCTCTTCCCGTCGGGGATATCGATGCTGGAGCCCTGGTTTCGCGGGCTTTCTCACTCTCCGCTCCGGTTCGTTCTGGCCGGGTTGGTTCTGAGTCTTCCCACCCTGGCGATGGGAGCGACCTTTCCGCTTGTCTGTCGATGGGCGGTGAGGATGGGGCGGCATTCAGCCGGAGCAAGTGTGGGTTTGGTGGGTGGTGTAAACACCTTGGGGGCCGCGTTTGGATCCATGACGGCGGGTCTTTTGTTGATCCGCGTCCTGGGCATCGGGTCCTCGATCCGGTTCGCTGGATGTCTGGCTCTGGGTGTGGGGATTGCTGCCTGGTTTCTGGGCAACCGGATGAAGCTCGCCGGTGAGGAAGAGGGTTTGCGCACCCCGATCGATGGCTCTCATAGCAGGTCTCGATATTCCGGGCTTCTCTGGCTCGTGACGAGTGTGACCGGTCTTCTGGGTCTATCGCTCCAGGTTCTTTGGTCTCGCTCGCTGGCGTTCTTTCTGGGCGGCGTTACCTACACGTACTCCGCTGTCTTGTCCTCCTTTCTCGTTGGCCTTTGCGCGGGTTCCATCCTGATTCCACGGCTTTCATGGGCGCGTCGGGCACCTTTGTCGGTGCTTGGATGGTGTCAACTCGCCGCCGCTGCGACGGCCGTGGTTCCGGTTCTCGGGCAGCCGATGGACGGTCTCCTGCGCATTCTCATCCAAGGTCAGGGGATGACCTACCCGGTGGCGGTGTTTGTCATCTCTTTCGGGGCAGTGGTTGTTCCTGCGTTCTTTCTGGGGGGCTCGCTGCCCCTTCTTGTGAGCCGGGCGTTGGAAGAGACGGGCCAGACCGGGCGTGGAACCGCCTGGCTGTACGCAGTGCATCATGCAGGAGGGGCGCTGGGATCTGTTCTTCTTGGTTTTCTCGCTTTCGGTCTCCTCGGTCTCAAGGGGGCGAGTGTCCTCATGCTTGTTTCGGCTGCCGCCCTGGGTGCCGGGCTGGTGTTGATGGGCGAGGCCAGGCGTTTCGTGCGGTGGGGCGCCTTTGGAATGGCGACGGGGGTCGTCTTCTGGGTGTTCTTCGGAATTGCTCCGACTCGTCCCGCTGTTTCTGACTCTTTTGTTCTCTCCGGGGATCATCGCTTTGATCGTCAGTTGCTTGAGTTCCGGGAAGGGGCCAACACGGCGGTTTCGGTGGTGAACAATCTTCGGTCCGGAGGGGGAGTTGGGCTCTACACCGACGGCTTCGAGGCGGCAGGAACCTCCGAGCATTATCGGTACATGCGGATGCTTGGACATCTCCCGGTCTTGCTTTCACCTTCTCCAAAACGAGCGCTCGTGATCGGCTTCGGCTCGGGGACGACGGCAGGAGCCATTTCCCTTCACGATGAAGTGACCGACCTGGAGATTGCCGAGATCTCAAAAGAGGTGCTTGAGGTTGAGCACTACTTCAGCGAGGTGAACAACCAGGTGCTCTCCCGAAGAGATGGGGTGACCTGTCGCGTTACGGACGGGCGAAAGGTGCTTTTTTCTGAAGGTGAACCGTACGACCTGGTGAGTCTTGAGCCCCTCATGCCCTACACGCCTGCGGCGGTTCATCTGTACACCCGGGATTTCTATGAGGTCGCCCGGTCACGTCTCACCGACCAGGGAATTCTTTGCCAGTGGATCCCGATCCATGCCATCTCTCTTTCCGATATGCGTATTCTGGTGCGAAGCTTCACCGAAGTATTTCCCGAGACGGGGGTTTGGGTTTTTGAGCACTCGGCGGTCCTGATCGGGATGTGTGGGAAGTTCTCCATTCCGTTTGAATCATTCTTTGCTCGATGTCAGGAGCCGGATGTCTTGACGTCGCTGACCAAGGCATCTGTTCGATCTCCCTACGGGATCCTTGCCGCTCTGGTGTTGACTCCGGACCTCTGCCGGAAGTTCGTCGCCGACGCTCCGGTGATGACCGATGATTGGCCAATCCTCGAGTATAGTCCGTTGCCACGGTTTGCTCTGACTTCCTACCTGTGTGACAATCTGGCTACATTTCTTGCCGAAGAACCTTCGATTGGTTCCGTTCTGGATTTGAGCGGGGTTTCGGATGCTTCTCGCGAGACGATCCGATCCGAAGCGGGTCTTTATGCCCGCTCCATGCGGTGCGTGCTGGAGGCCCGCTATCATCGATCGCGCGGGATGCTTTCCGCCCTGTCCGGAAATCCCCGGGCGGCCGATGAGTCCAGGAAAGAGGAGCGTGTCAGTCTTGATCGATCTCTTTTGATCTACCCCGGAAACCAGCTGGCTCGCGATCTGCTGCAACAGACAACCGTCCGGGATCTCCTGATGCGCGGAGTCGAGGCTCTAGGCGAAGGCGATCTTGGCCGAGCAACCGAGCTTCTTGCGGGGGCTGCTCGCACAGACCCTGGAAGCGAGATGGCATTCTTGAAGCTCGGGATCGCACGATTTCGGGCGGATGATCTTTCCGGCGCGCTTGCATCTTTTGAAAAAGTGCTGGAGTTGTATGAGAGAGAGCCAAGCGCGCTCTATTATTCGGCTGGAATCCTCTCGCTTCAAGGTCGAAAGGATGAAGCGAAGAAGCGCTGGGATCTGGCGTCCGAGCAGGGGCCTCCGCCGCTCGATGACCCGGACCTCTTCATCGGTTTGGGGCGCTGAACCGAGATCCTTGGTCGCGCCTTCTCTTCCGAATCATTCCACTCGTAGCGTTCGATACTTTTAGTAGCGTTCGATACTTTCCCCGTTGTTGTCCTTGGCGAGTTTTTTCAGAAATTCGCGGGCAGCGAGGTGACCCATGGCTACGGTGTGGATCTTGATCTGTCCGAGCTTGTTCATGCGGGCGACCTCGGCCAGGATTTGATCCGTGTTGGTGATCCTTCCGTGGGAAGGGGCGCCGTCGGAGAGCAAGAAGATCGTGTCTACACTGCTCTTGTAATGACGGTCGTAGGCGCCAAATCCACCGAGGTTGAACGAGATCTCCAGGGCATCAAAGATGTTTGTCCCCCCCGAGGCCTTCAGTCCGTTCAGAAATTGAAGGGCAAGCGCCTTGTTGGATGGATTCGCTTGCATCATCTTGTCTTGCCATTTTTTTACGTGGTGATTGTAGACCACGATGTTGAAGTAGTCTTTGGTTGTCAGCGATCGGATGGCTGACTTGAGTTCCTCTCGGCCCGCATGCATTTTTGAACGGCCTGGAGCTTTTCGGTCCGTGGTGCCGGCTGCACTGCGAATCTTGGTGCTACTCGCATCGTTCATGCTGTCCGAGATGTCAAAGACAAAGACAATGCGGTCCGAGTACGTCTCAATTCCGCTATAAGACTTGGGGGGTAGAGCCGGGTCACGCATCGAAGGAAGCGGTCCGGGGGCCCGAAACAAGATGGAAGTCCCCTTGTAGGTGTCTTTGGCGGTCTCCCACCAATCTCTCCAGGGTTCAAAGCGCGCAATGAACTTGAAGCCGGTGAGCCTGCGTAATTTTTGCGTGATGTCGCCAAGTAGTCGGCCCTTTTCATGTTCCATGGCACGGATAAGGGCTTCTACGCAGTCTTTGGTGCCGAGCTTGGCAAGAGCTCCGATCGCGGCCGAGCGAACCTGCCACGATTCGTCCTTTTGCAGGATGCGAATCAAGGACTTTTCGGACTCCTCGATTCTCATGCTGCCGAGGGCCTCGACAACCGCGGTGCGAACCCGGGAGTCTTTGTCGTTCATGGCCTTGATCAGGAGAGCAAGGGCTTTTGTGTGGCCAAGGAACCCGAGTGCATCCGCCGATGATGACCGGGCGATCCAGTGGGGGTGGGATAGACCCATCCGCATGATCTTATCCATGACCTTTTCGTTTTTGGTTTCAGAGAGCCCCTTGACGATCATGCGCTCGGTTTCTTCACCATCAAAAATGATGAGGCCAAGCTCCGTTCGTTTGGCTTCGAGCCGAGCTTTTTCTTCGTGCTGCTCGGGATAGAGGACATCTTTCTGAAGGGGGGTAAGCTGTCGAATCAGCTCTCCGTAGGCGATTCGCTGGGGCTCAAGCGTGTCTTCCAGGAACGCGAGGCCGTCGAGAAGGATCTTGACTCCCTCCATGCGATCGTGGGAGAGGATCGCATGGACCGAGCTGCGACGAAGCGTCTTGTCGCCAAGTTCGCTGAATCCGACTTCGAAGTTTCTCGCCGCCTCTCGCCAGGAAACCTGTTGTGCCAGCAAAGGGGTGGCTGCGAGAAAAAGACAAAGCCACAAAAAAAGGATGGCGGGACGACTTTTGATCGCCCCGCCTTCCGTGCTGTTTCGCAAAAAGTATTGATGCATTATTTGATGTTCTTGAGATAGGACTTGAAGTCCTTCTCAAGCTGCTTCACCGGGATGACTTTGGAGAAAGTCTTCATGTCGTTGGCGCTCTTTTTCATGGCGGCAAAGAACTCTTTCAGCTTCGGCTGATACTTGGGGTGGTGATCCATGAAGTAGATCAGGAATGCGGCTTCGGTGATGTGCCGAGATTCCGGAGTGATGTTGAAGCCTTGATTGTCGTTGTCGGATAGCCCCTCGAGTTCGAAAAGGTCAGCCAGAGGAACGAACCGCTTTCCGGCGAGCTTTCGCTTGATTTCTTTGAACGGCGGCTGGTAATTGGACCAGAGCTCAAAGTAGGAGGCGATACCGTTGATCAACCAGGTGCTCGCCATGTTCGGAAGCGCTTCGGTCATGTAGGAATGAGGAACGATGTGGTGGAACCATTGATCGGTCCAGAGGTACTTGTAGTCATCGTTGTAGGCATAGTAGGTGACGGTCGGTGCATCCGGATGGGAGAGGGCATAGAAGCAGCCCATTGCGGATGAGCGGAAACCTTCATCGCCATTGGCGTACTGGGCAGCAAAGGTGTTGTACTCTTCTAGGTCACCAAAAAGATAGATGGGAAGAGGATCGAGGAACTTCGGTTCGAAGCCAAAGAAGTCGCTCATCTTCACGTGAAGAGTCTCTGCTTTCTGACTGAAGTCCGCGGCGAAGTCAAAATCTCGGTCGGTGCGTACCACGTAATGATCCGACTCGATTTCCCAGGCGTTATCCCACTCGGAATGAGCCTTGTTCGCCTCTTCCTTGCTCACCCACTGGCCCTGGACTTTGAAGAGCCCTTTCTTGATGAACTCGAGGTCTTCCTTGGTGACCCAGGAGCTACCGTGCTTGACGAGGCCCTTGTCCATCTTGGCTTTGTCGGATTTGGTGACCCAGGTGTCCCCTGATTTCACCAGTCCCTTTTTGAGATACTGGATATCTTCGGGTTTGACCCATTTCCCTTTGTAGCGCTGGAGCCCCTTGGCGCGGGCTTCAGCCGGGGTCATTTTCTTGGAAGTAGCCTCGGCCTTTTTCTCTTCAGCCTTGGTTTCCTCGGCTTTGGTTTCGGGTACGGCGACTGCGGGGCCGGCGAGGACCAGGGCGAGTCCACAGATAGAAACGACTCTGGCAAACATGAGAGAACCTCCAAGTTGATGACCTCGCGGAAACCGGACACCGACCCCGGCCTTGGCCAGGATGGCGTGGAAACGAGCAGAATGCCCAGTGACAAACCTATTATCAAGGGAACCCGGACTCCGCAAAAGAACCTATACCACATCCAGAATAAAAGACAAGTTGGGTGGCGATCAAGCCCGGCAGGGAATTCCGCCACCGATTCTTCAAGAAAAGAGTCACCTGTCGATACGGATATACGAGGTGTGGCGCGAGGCCTCGCCCAAAAAAAAGATTCAGCGGAGAAGATGGGATGGCTTTGAACTCGTGATTGGATCGAAAAGGCGTCTGGTGGTTCGAGCGAAATCGCACTGTTTTTCGATTTGTGCAACCTTCGTGCTTCCCCTCGCTTTTCTCTTGATGGGGTGTTTTGCCGGGCCTCCGAGGCCAGACATCATCCTCGTTACCGTCGACACTCTGCGGGCGGATGCGCTTTCCTGCCTCGGTGGCCCCGAGGGACTCACACCGAACCTGGACACCTTGGCCAGGCGGGGTGTTCTATTTCAAAACGCGATCTCCCAGGGCTGTTTTACCGCTCCGGCCATGGCGAGTCTTGCGACGGGTGTTTATCCCCTTGAGCACGGGGTCATGGACTGGGGAGATGACGGAGGCGATTTCTCCGGAGCGGGTCTCCCGGCTCGACTGAGTAAGGCCGGGTACCGGACCGTCTTTCTCTCGGCTCATGGAGGTCTCAAGGAGATCCGACCTCTTCGGGGTGGCTTCGATGTTTTCAGGGACGCTCAAGGCACGTCCGGTCGAGAGCTAACCGGGCTTGCTCTTGCCGAAATCCGTCGGGTTCGTGAGCAGCCATTGTTTTTGTGGGTTCACTATTTTGACCCCCACGGACCCTACGAGCCTCCGGAGGAAGTTGGGCGAGCATTTACGGATTCCAGCCACGTCGAGGCCCTTTCCGGGATTCCTTACGAGGAATGGACTCAGGCCGTTCTATCGGGCTTTTCCTTTCAAGACCAAGGTCGTTTTTTTACTCGAATGTATCAGGGTGAGGTTCGGGTGGTGGACACGGAAATTGGCCGGTTGATTGACGCGTTTGAGGCGTCCTGCAGTGGATCTGCCTGGTCCGGGGCGGTCACCGCAGACCACGGAGAAAACCTCACCGATCATGCGCCTCTTTTCGACCACCGGAACGCGGTCTTTGACTCCCTGGTTCGAGTCCCGCTGATTCTTCTGGGATCGGACCTGTCGCCCGATGTTGTTCCCGGAGTGGTTGAAACTCGTGGACTCCCGAAAGTTCTCCTGGAGGCCGCGGGTGTGCCTGTATCGACGGACGAGGTCGGGCTCGGGTCCCGGGGAGTTGCTTTCACCGATAGCGGTTTTCAGGATGATCCCCACAAGGGAATGCGGACCGCTGAATACAAGATCACCTTTCGGCTCAAGGATAGTTCCTATCGTCTTTATGATCTTGGCAAGGATGCAGGGGAGCAGGTCAACGTAGGAATGACAGAGAAGGAGATTCTCGCTTCCTACCAGAATCAGCTCGATCAGTGGGTCCGGTCATTTCCTCCTCGGTCGTTGCGGGGACGAATCGAGGAGCTTTCGCCGGAGACGAGGCGACGACTGGAGGATTTGGGTTACCTGGGGAAAACCCGGCCTTCCGGGGGGAACTAGCCGTTCCGAGCCATTCTCCGGGGAGAATAGCCGAGAGGGACGATCTTGAGTTCGGTCAGGACGAAAAAATCAAAGAATGGTCTTCAAATCTTTGGCCTTCGCAAGTACAATATGCGCCAACTTCTTCCTGAGGTGGTCTTACCATCGCTCGAAAAGTTAAGTAAAGGGGTTCGGCACAGTGCGGCCCCGGGGTATCTAAGATCAGTCGAATTGCGAAGTTCCTCGCCACTTGGCGGTTCCTAGTCAGCTGGCTAGGTTCGGAGATTTTGACCCTCGCAATCCCGACCTCAATCTTGTCCCCGGATTCGTCGATAGGTGTGTTCGTGAGCTCTCAACGGAGAGCCAGAACAGCAGCTAACGGGCAAACAAGTTTATGATTCTCAAGATCGTTCTCACAGTTTGGGTCCTGAGCTTCATCATGTTGGCGATTTTCTATTTCGAGTCAGAAATCTGGCGTCGAAACGCTGACGGCGAATAGCGGGCTCCACAGACCCGCTTCAGATTTGAGCCTATCCCTTACCTGGGCTCTGTCTGGCTCTGTAACTTCCCATGGGGTTCTCCTTTTCCACTGCTTGTCGATTGTTCAGGAAAGCCACGCTAGTGGAATCGGGCCCTTGGCGCCGACCCTGATCTCGAACCCGGGCCCACTTTCGACTTTTCCTCTCTTCCACCTTTCCTCTCTTCCATCTTTCGTCCCTTCCATGGCCCAACTTCACCAGCACCACCATGGAAGGCCCTGACCGCCTGATCTTGTGTTTTGTATATCCCTCCTCTTTGACGAAAAGAAGTTTGGTGGAGTTTGCTCCACTTGATCGTCTAAGATCAGGGCTGTGCGACTTGAAAATGCTGAAGATGGCGTTGAATTCACATCCGCGTCATTTGGTACTATAGCGGGTCAATCCCAGCCCGATCTGGCACCCAACCCCCACGCCGTATTGGTTTGACATTTGGCGACGAGGAGATGAACGAAATGAGGCAAAGCGGCAAGGCTCTTACGACCCTTCTGGGTGTCCTGGTAGGAGTCGTGGTCATCGTGCTGCTGGGTCTGCTTGCCCGGGAGTTCTACGTCTACGTTTCTGTAGAGCCCGAGCCAGAGCCCAAGACGAGCCCTGTCGAGCGACTCGAGCCCAGCAAGGTGAACGAAGTGGCGCCAGAGCAACCCACGGCCGTGCGGTCAAGTGGTGCGGGACAGGTGGGGCCAGGCGAGATCGGAGGCATGGTCAAGACCGAGGCTGGAGACCCGATCGAGGGAGCCAGGGTCTTGATCACTCGGTTCGGGGGCGACGGCGAGAAGCTTGCCAGCTTGAAGACAGACGACATGGGCCGATTCAAGGCGAAGAACATCTCGGGTCGTTTCTGTCAGGTGAAGGTTTCGGCCCGCAATCTGGTTCCCCAGGTAGAGACTCGAGTTCTTCCCGGTGAAAAGTTCCTCAACTTCCGGATGGAGGAAGGGGGGCAAGTGATCGGGGTGGTGAAGGGGGCCCTGGACGGCGACCCTCTCATCGGAGCGCGAGTGAAGGGGCGGGCCTATATCGTTCGGCAACGCCAGTGGCATTTTGAGGTCGAAACCGATGCTTCCGGTGCGTTTGTCATTGATGCTGCGCCAGCTCGTTCGATTCAGCTTGAGGTCGAATGTCCGGGCTACGAGACTCAGGTCGCTACCGGAGTTGTGGTGAAGCAGGGTGCGCAGGTCATGCGCAACTTCCGTTTGAAAAAGGGGCATGCTGTCCAGGGAACGGTCGTCGATGGCGAGAACGGAAATGGCATTCCTGGAGCCTCGATATCTTTTGGAATGCGCCTCCTGAACGAACGCAAGGTTCTGAGCGACGACGATGGGCATTTTTCGATCGACGCCATTGCTCGGGGCATTCAGTTCTTCCAGGTCGAGGCGGAAGGCTTCGGGCCTCATCGGCAAAGTCTCAACGTAAAAAACGCCGAGGACGAGGGGTTGCGCTTTGAGCTTTTCAAATCCCGAAGTCTGTCCGGACATGTCGAAGGGCCGGATGGAGAGAAGGTCGCGGGCGCCCAGCTGTTTCTTGGAGAGGACTCGGCTTATATCCCTCCGCGGGCCGAAGCTGTGTCCGAGACGAACAAGACGGGGCAGTTCAAGATCGAGAACCTCACGGCCGGTCACGACTACTTCATCATGGTTCGTCATCCGGACTTTCCCGACAAGGTCTCCGGGAAGGTGGAAGTCATCCGCTATCTCGAAGAGGATCTGATCATTCGCCTTGCCCGGGGAATCACACTTCTGGGACGAGTGCAGAATCGCGACGGGGATCCTGTTCCCAATGCCAGGATCATGGTGAGCGATATCGTGGATCCTGATGAACCCGATGAGCGGTTTCCGGCCACTCCCAAGCGTCTTGAAAGAGATCGAGGAAGGTCGGATGAGGAGGGGGTCTTCGTCATTGCCAACCTGACGGCTGGTGCGAAAAGAGTCGTGGTTTCGGCTTCTCCCGAGTACCTCAGCAAGACGGTCGAAACTCAGGAGCTTGTGGCAGGACAGGAGTCGGAAGAGCTTCTTGTTGTTCTTTCCGCGGGTGAAGTGATTTCGGGAACGGTGGTTGGAATCGATGGGAATCCCATTCCCGACGTCCGTCTTCAGGCGAGCTCCACGAATCAAAAGAGCCCGAGTTTTGGCAATTCGACGACAAAAGAAGATGGCAAGTTCCGCATCCCCCAGCTCACGGGAGATTCGTTCAAGATCAGTGCCCGCAAGCCCGGGTACTCGGTCGAGTTTCTTGATGAAGTTCCGGCGGGAAGCGAAGGGTTGGAGATCATCCTGAAGAAGAACGGGACGGTCTCCGGTACGGCCAGGACAAAAATGTCGGGAGAACCGGTGGGGCGCTTTCTTGTTCGCATGACCCGGACCGATTCCCCGGATGCTCCGTTCAGTCGATCCCGTCAGTTCACGTCGGATGAGGGGTTCTTTTTCTTCCCGGACATCATGCCTGGCTCCTACCGTTTGGAAGTGACCGCCAAAGAGTTTGCTCCTGGCATTCTTGAGAGCGTCTATGTTTCGGCTGGTGAGGAGACGAAGGGTGTTCTCGTCGAGTTACCGGAAGGAGCAGTCCTTTCCGGGAGGGTGACGGATACACAAGGGGGCTCGGTCCCGCGCTCGACCGTGTTTGCCAAATCGGTGACTCCAGGTGGGGCGGTGCCGACGGTTCCGGGTTCTCGCAAGATGCCCCAAAGTAAGAGCGCTCTTGTGAATGAAGACGGCACTTACAAGATCGGGGGGCTGGGGGATGGTGAATACGAAGTGTATGCGTCCGCCCCGAAGTACTCGGTTGCCGATACGGTTGTGGTTCGTGTGGTTGACGGGGGCACCACGGAAAGAGACTTCTTGCTTTCACTTGGTGGGGCTCTTCAGGTCACAGCGATTCAGGATGGTGAGCCGGTCTATCGGGCAAAGGTCGATATCCTCGACGGCGGGAAGGGCGTTTATCCCTCGCGGATCAAGAGAATCATCGAGCGCTACCCTGAAAATAGCGATCAACGAACTCGTTTCACGGAGCGACTCCATCGAACCGACAGGAACGGTTTCGTGAAGATTCTGAATCTACCGGTCGGGACATTCTCGGTGGTGGTCACCTCCGAGGACGGCACAACTGCTCGGGAAACGGCCACCCTCCAGGAGGGGGGAGAAGTCCAGATTACGGTGGAGTTGCGCTAGGCTGGGGCCAAGAACCCGTTTTCCGGTCGATGTGGGGCAGAATTCGGATCCTGGCCAATCCTGGAGTAAAACATAAGGGGCATCTTTCGTTGATGTTAGCCGAGTATGCCTTGGTTTGTGAACGATGTGATGCGCAGAATGAACACCGACCTCGGGAGCCAGGAGCCTAAGTCGGCCCGGATCTAAAGTCCGAGCTCGTAAGGTGTTGTTATATTTGGGCTTATGCCTTTCTTGGCTAGATGTATTTTTCTTGACTTATGGACCCGCAATTTGCGATACTTCTCTTTGCTCTTTCGAAACCAGACTTTTAGCAGCTGTCCCTACTTTGAGATAAAATAGTGGTGTAGTTTGGGTCTAGAGAAAATTTCCCTCCCCAACCGCCCTCTCTTTGCTCGGACTATTCTCAACTATTTTTATCTGTTTCCCGGGAGGATCACTTGTGGTCCTTCCGGGTTTTTTTGTGTGCGCCAGGCATGGCGCGCAGCGCCATGGCGGCGCTGTCAACCGGCAAGCGAAAGCGAACCGGGAAGTGACTAGGAGGTGAAAGTCCTCTGGAGGCCTTGATGGCAGGAACTCCTAGCCGAACAGCAA
>JAJDCM010000366.1 GCA_029260825.1 Planctomycetota bacterium
CATTTGTTCTGGTTCGCGTCGGTCCGGCCGTTCCCTAACCCGATGTCTTCCAGTATGGTTTGCACATAACGGCATCAGTAGCGGGATGAGCGGGACAGAACTGGCGGCGTGGGACAGATTCTGCAAGATAATCACGGACGCCGTGCGCGACCGCGAATCGTTCGAGACGGCGCAGAAGAACCTGGAGCCGCTCCGGAAGGAGGGCTGGGTGTCGAACTGGAGGATGCCGGGCGGCGGCGATCTGCTATCTGGGTGGGAGAGAAAGTTCCGACTCCGTAACGCCAATCACAATCCGGCCGATTACCCATCGACCCTGCGCGCCCTGTGCTGTGGTTCCTGGGTGAGACCGACATCAACGTGGAGACGGCGACCACTGTGGTTGCGCTGGACAAACACCCGGACGCAACTGTCGTCGTGCTACCGGACATCGACCACACCTTCGTTGTGAGAGGCGAGGGGGGCGCCATCAACTACGCCCCCGGTTTCTGGGACCGCAACAAAGAGTGGTTGTCCAGCCGGGGTTTGACAGGTGCTGAGGGGCCCATTGATCATTGATCTCAGGCTACGAACGAACCACTGCTCTGTGACATCGGGAGTTTCTATGGCCGATTCTTTTTTTTTCTCGTGTGATTCTCCACTCTCGCGAACTGGATAAGACCTGGGGTTGTTTCGGTGTCGGCGCCGCTTGAGATTCCGCTCCAGTTGTATTGAGGGACGTTGGAGTCCCGATCTCAACACAAACCGCAATCGTTATACGCACGATCTGACAAGAGTCCTGTGGTATCTGGGACTGATAGGAGAGAAACCATGCAGAAGCGACATCCCTTTACTCAGCAACCCTATGATTCTTCCGAGGATGATCGAGCGGCCAGGATTTGGTGGGTGATGGTCATTCTGATCATCATAGGAGTGGTTGGTTTCATCTCGTCCATCGACTAGATCGGATGGAGCTGAAGAGTGAGTTCCGGGCGAACGGATTCTTGGACACCACGGGATCCCGGCAATAGAGCGGGCTTTGCAATTGGCTCTAGCGCAGTCTGTTTTCGTGAATAAGAAAGAGCCGCGACTCGCCGTCGCTCTGTACTACTTCGGGGTCGCCGTCGAGGTCAAGGTCGACGGCGACGATATCCCAAGCTGTTGATGGTGAGAATGGAAATGTTCCACCGTAGTGCCTCATCGAGAGGCCGCTTCCGTCGGGATTGTGTGTGATAGCTGCTATGCCGGTCCGTCCTTGACCATCGCCACTTGCTACAAGGATGTCGAGTGCGCCATCTAGGTCAAGGTCGACAATGCGAAGAGAGTTTGCTCCGAAGGCGGGATAAGCGTTGAACTCTTCCCCCATGACAAACCCGGAAGGGCTCCCATAGTAGATGACTACCTCCCCGCTCTGTTGCCTTACAACGACCAAATCGGGGAAATCATCTGAGTCAATGAAGGCGATCTCGTAGGAGGGTGACAGTAGACTCTCCTCAAGTAACTCACCGCTGTCCTCGAAGACAAGGGGCGAGGTCTGAAGAAGAACGGCAAGTCCGCCGCCACTTCTAACAACAAGATCAGTGTCTCCATCGCCGTCCACGTCGCCGAGTAAAGGACGCGGTCCAGAGATTCCCGAGATAGCTATCTCAGTTTCCTGGTAGTTGAATCCGTCAATCTGCTTGAATATGTGGAGAACATCGCGCTCCACAACTACAAGTTCATCCGCAAGATCCTGGTCGAGATTGCCGATCGAAAGGCCGAACGGGAAAAGCAGATTGTCTATGGGCAACTCCTGGGGGGCGAGCAAGCCTCCCGTTCCATCATTTTCCAGGAAGACGATCGACTCGCTGCCACTCCCCTCCTTGAGACACACAAGGTCAACATGAGCATCGCCAGTTAGCTCAATGGCGTGTAGGTTGTGCAGTTGCGTCCCACCCAATCCCACAGAGGGACCAATGTTGATCGTGCCATCGCCGTTGCTGCTGGCGATGCGTACAGAGCGCGGAGAATTACTCAGGATGGCGATGTCATCACCATTGTTCCCGTCGATCTCTATGGCAACCATTTCATCTGCGACGATCCCTGTGCTGACGACCGCCTCGGTTCTGACTCCTCCGTTCGTATCGTTCTCGAAAACGCCTAGCCGCCACCGCTGCCACAGGATGATGTCGGTAAACCCGTCACCGTTGATGTCGGCGGATTCTCCACCAGAACTGTAGTAGCTCAATCCAAAATCAATCTGGTTCTGGAACGCCCCTTGCCCGTCGCCAAATGCGGCCGTAGGTTCAAAAAGGTGGGTATTCTGAGGCCAGTTCCAAAACTTTACTCCAAAGGTATCCGGGGTTCCATCACGATTGATGTCTGCGGAAGCGAGTGCAGAGAACTCGAAGGGAGTCGGAACATGAGTAAATGTTGTGTTGTCACCGGCGTTGAGAAAAGTAACTAGTGTCGGTTGATCGTTCCCGCTTTGGCCAGATCCAATCAGATCGACATGACCGTCATGGTTCGTGTCTTCGAAGAAGACGTTCGGATAAACCTGATCGGGGCCACTGAGTGGGATTTGATCTGTCCATGTCAGATTGGCTCCACCATCGTTGAAGCCGATTCGCAAATGAGAATCAAACGCAAAGCCCCAAAACGCCACGACGTCAAAGTCCTGATCGCGGTCGATATCAATGATTTTAAAGGTATCCATGGGCTCAAAGTTACCAGGTAGAGAATAGACAATAGGGTCAATGAATTCCTTGTTGCCGTTGTTGCGAACGACACCAACGAGAGACTCGAGAGAGCCTTGAGTGGCGAAGATGAGTTCCTGATAACCGTCACCATCGAGATCCTCGGACCTAACGAACTGGTAGTTCTGGGGGAGATCGAGTCCAACAATAAGGCTGCTATCCGGTTGCCACGTCCCATCGCCCAGGTTCTCATAATAGCCCACATAATTCCGGCTGGCGCTCACGAGGTCGAGGTCGCCATCTAGATCGAAATCACTGACCGCGAAGTCGTACTCGTTGCCGCTACCCGCTAGAATGCTCTCGGTGAATCCGCCACAACAAATGAGGCTCTCAGTGAGTCGCCCGCCGTTGTCAAATGTCAGAATGCTGAGTCGCTCGTTGGTGCCGATGACAACATCAGAGATGTTGTCGGAGTTCATATCCGCGACCTTGATGTTGTAGATCTCGCCGTCAGCGTGAGATCGGAAGAGATGAACCGAAGAATGGGCAAGGAGAGGAGGGGGCTCTTTCGGTTCCAGAACGATGATCCCCACGTCCGTGGTTCCTCCTTGTGAGACTGGATGAGATGAGCTTCTCCCTACGAAATCCGATTGTCCATCGTTGTAGGAGGCTATGGCTTGGATGTTGACCAGAACGCGCAATGCTGTGACCGGATGAGCAAAGCGTCCATCAAGGTTCGTCATGGTTGAGCTTCCGTCCGTCAGCTCAACAGCAGCGTTCATCGCAGAAGAGCCATCAGGAAGCTGGACGAACCCTTGAATCGTGGTGTTCGTCTGCGTCCCGAGAACTCGAAAGCTTTTGATCCCCGAGGCACCGCTGTTCATGGCGAGAATGGCAGCGTTGCCGGGCTCAAGGGCTTCGACAACTCCGCCATTGCTGACAGACAAGATCGAAGGGTTTGAGCTGCGGTATGTGGTTCCCGCGGCTTCGGTCTGAATGGGGAACTCTTGTCCGTCCTCCAGAATAGCCGTGACGGTGAGCGTCTCGATGTCACCGACAGATACCTCGTCGGGTCCCTCGATCTGAACGGATCGCACGATCTCGGCTGGCAGCTCATTGCTGAAGGTCAGAACATCGATGTCGAAGGTCTGGCCTTGGGAAAGACGGAATCTTCCGCTGTACGCATATTTGGCCTGACCGCCTGGACTGGTGCCGACCGCAATAACCCTAAGGAGATCGTCCCCGAGACCGTCACTGTCGGCATCGACGGAGATGAGATTGGGAACACGGAAGCTTCCGTCGGGATTGGGAAAGACGGTTTGACCACCGACGGTAACCGTCCAGGTCTCGTCGAGGCGCTCCGTCTGGGCGTCAACTTGGTTCCCCAGCAGCACGAAGAGAGTTAGAAAGAAAACGATCCTGTTTGCCATTCGAAGTTTGCTCATCGGATTCGGTTCTCGTGGATGATTAGCAAGTCTGTCTCTTGATGGCTCTGTAGAACATCAAGGTCGCCGTCCAGATCCAGGTCGATAACGACGATGTTCCCGCCGGTTGAAAGACGACTGTCAATCAAGGAGGCAGAGTAGGACCGCTTGGCAAAACCATTGCCACCCGAAATGCTCTCTAGGACGGCGAGACCCCCATACAAGGGAGTCCGTGCCAGTACATCGACCCTACTGTCGAGATTGAGGTCTGCAACGCAAAGATCGAGAGGCCCGAAATCTGGTCCCACTTCAAACTCATCGCCGAGAATCAACCCGGACTCAGTGCCATAGTAGAGTCTGATACTTCCTGTCGAACCCGGAGTCCCGCCTATCTGACCAACGACGAGATCTGGAAACTTGTCGGAGTCGAGGTAGGCGACCTGAGACAATCCATTCCCCGGAACCCTTTCGAATTCCTCGAACACCAAGGGTAGCGTTTGCAACAGGACGACTTTCTCTCCTGATCCTTCGGCGACTAGATCCACTTTGCCGTCGTTGTCGAAGTCGGCATGATCGAAAACGCCGCCAATATTGGGCACAAAAGAGTTCTGCACTTCTTGATAAGAAAAACCGTTCATTTGCTTGAAGACCCGGATGGACTCTTGACCTCCGATAACGAGTTCATCGACGGCGTCTTGATCGAGGTTGCCGATGGTCAGATTCGCGCCCCCAGAAAGTTGTCCGATCGGTATCTCTGTTGCCAGAGAGAGCCCGCCAAATCCATCATTTTCCAGAAGGACGAGCGAGAAATTTGAATTCGTTGTTTTTCTCAGGAGGACAACATCCAAGATCGAATCGCCGTTCAAGTCGGCAGCGTGGAGGCTTGAGAAATCGCCTGCTCCCAGGTGGATAGGAAGGCCGAGCGTGAGGGTTCGATCGCCATTGTTGTTCGCGACAACGACCGATCGCGAGGCATTCCGGAGAATCACGACATCTTCTCCGGTTTCATCATTCATGTTGGCAGCGACAAGCAAGCCACCTGCACCAATATCAAGGAACGTTTCGCTCTTGAACCCGGCATCTCGGTTATTCAAGAGAACCCCGAAATGCTGGCCGCTCCAGAGCACCGCGTCGGGAAACCCATCGCCGTCAAGATCGCCGGATCCTCCGCCGAGGAAGTAAGAGCTGAAAGTCATGTCGCGTTGAGCCTGGAAAGATCCAAGCCCATCCCCCATGACGAGGGTGGATTCAAACAGGAATTGGGAACGATTCAGATCCCAGTATCTCGAGCCAACGACATCAGTGGTTCCATCACGGTCGAAATCGTCCGCTGCCAGAGGAAAAATGACATCGAAGGAAGAGGGGATTTCGGTGAAGGTGAGCCCGTCACCAACATTCAGAAAAACCGCAAGTTGGGAGTTCGAAGAGGTTTCAAAACCGCTCGTCACGAAGTCGAGGTGCCTGTCACCATTTGTGTCGGAGAAGAAGCCGTTGAACGAGAGGAAAGGCGATTGACTTGCCAGGGGGATCAGATCGGTCCAGGACAGATTACCGCCGCCTTCGTTGAATCCGATTTGAAAACCTGGTGAAAAAGTGTTTCCGAAGTAGGCCACCACATCGACGTTTTGATCGTTGTTGACATCCACCAAGAAAAACTTATCGATCGAATCCATCCCCACTAGTTCATATTGAATAGGATCGACCCACTCGTGACCCTGATCGTTCCGAAGAACAGTGACGATAGGCTGAGCCCCGGACCGCCTACCTGGAACAGCCAATACAAGCTCCGGATATCCGTCTCGATCGAGATCTTGAGATTCGACAATTGGATACTCATGTGGGTCAAGCCCTTCGATTGGGGCAGATTGCTGCAGCCACGCCCCGGACCCCAAGTTCTCCAGGTAGAGGGCATGGCTGGAGCTTACAGTGACAACGTCTCGATCGCCATCGAGATCGTAGTCGGACAAGGCAATACCGCTAGGACTTGTTGGGCTACGGTAGGTCTCAGCCAGTTGGCCTCCATTGTCGGAGGTCCAGATGATGATCTCAGCTCCGCCGGTATTTCCACCAACAAGTGCGATGTCCGCGATATTGTCACCGCTGAGGTCGCCAATCTTGAGGTCGAGAATGGTGCGAAATGGTGGAAAATTGTGGAAGAGTTCGAACACGGCATGACCGAACAGAGGAGGCGGTTGTTTCGGTTCGAGCACGATGATTCCGACGTCGGTCACTCCGTCGGGAAGTAGAACCACCGAAGCACTCCGTCCCACGAACTCGTTCATCCCGTCAGAGAAAGAAGTCGTGGCTTGAATGTCCGCGAGCGGGCGAAGCGTCGTTAGTTGAAGCTCGAAGAAGCCGTTCGCGCCCGTTGTCCCAGCACTGCCGTCTGTGAGCTCGACGTTGGCTCCGATCGCAGCGTCGCCGTTTGGGTGTTGGACATAGCCACCAACCGCGGTCATGAGGGTTGTGCCGAGCACACGGAAGGAGCGAATACCGGAGGCACCACTATTCATTGCTAGGATCGCAGCGTTACCAGGTGCGAGAGCCTCGACGATCCCGCCGTCAGTGACGGATAGAATCGAGGGATTCGAACTTCGGTATGTGGTTCCGTCACCTTCGGTTGGGACGGGTACTTCCTGGCCGTCTTCAAGGGTCGCAATGATCAAGAGAGACTCAACATCCCCGACGGAGAGCTCGTCGGGTCCCTCGATCTGAACGGATCGCACGATCTCCGCAGGTAGTTCATTGCTGAAGGTCAGAACATCGATGTCGAATGTCTGACCCTGAGACAAAAGGAACGGGTCACTATATGCGTACTTTGCCTGGCCTCCGGGTCCAGTGCCGATGGCAATCACCCTGATGAGGTCGTCGCCAACATTATCGCCGTCAGCATCCACGGCGATAATGTTGGGTACGCGAAAGCTCCCGTCGGCGTTTGGGAAAACGGTTTGGCCACCGACCGTGACGGTCCAGGTCTCGTCAAGCCGCTCAGTTTGAGCGTGAGCAAGAGTACTGAAGAGGGTGACGAGGACGATCAACAATCGAGCGCTTTTCATCAAGTTTAGTTCTCGTATGTGATGAGGGCTAGTCGCGAATCAGATTCTGAAGCACGGCAATGTGGCCGGTGGACGATACCGCCACCACGTCTTGGTCACCGTCAAGGTCCAGATCGACTCCGACCATTGTATCCATACCATCCGCGAAGAAGCCGGGAGTCCCGTGTCTGCGCATCGAGAAGGTTCCGGCGCCGGAATTGTAAAACATCGCAGATAGTGATGGCCCGATGCCGGAAGCGACGATGTCCAGTTGCTGGTCAAGATCCAGGTCGACGATCTCCAGGCTCTGAGCGAATGCGCTAGATCCTCCCCTATGCGTTTCTGATTCGACAAATCCCGTTGGGGTACCGTGGTACACGACCAAGACCGGACCACCCAGAATGACATCAGGCTGCAGATCACCGTTGAGGTCCGCGACCTGGATGTTGTTCGAACTTGGCGGAACCATGATCCGGTCGGCCTCAAAGAAACCTCCCAGACCGTCGCTTTGGAGCGTAATGAGGCTCCAATCAGAGAAAAACTGCCCAAGAAGAGCCACAATGTCGGGGGATCCGTCTCCGTTCACATCAGCGGAACGGATCGCGACTACGTTCACTGCAAGATCCACAAGAACGAGGGGATTGAAATTTCCCCCGGGATCTTGATCGAACACCCGGATGTCTGTGTCCTCGGCAACCGCGATGTCGAGACGACCGTCTCCCGTGCGATCGAGGATGGTCATGTCCTGAGGAGAGGTCACGGTGAGACTAACGGCAACGGTCAGAGCGCCCATGCCATCCGACTCAAGGATCGCGACGCGTGAGTTTCCCGATCGCTCGATCAGGGCAAGCACTTCGTCGCTATCATCGCCATCAATATCCAGGATCTCCATCCTCGGGATGCGGTCACTGGCCCCGAGGTCGGACAGAATCTGGCTCCCGAGGCTACCATTCCCTTGATTTGGAAACACGGCCAGCGCATTCAAGCCCGGCAAGGCGACAACCACGTCGTCGACTCCGTCTCCCGTCAGGTCGCCTCGGTCAACTGCATTGGGTTGCCCGGAAATGGACATAACCGATCCGCCGAGAAAACCGCCTGCACCATCGTTCTCATAGAAGCCGAATGAACTTGAACCTGAGCTCCTGGAGCTGACAAAGTAGTCGGGTGATCCGTCTAGCGTTACGTCTCCAATTCCTACTAGATCGCCAGAGAACCTGTCCGCGAAGAAGCCCGATCCCAACAATCCCGTACCGTCATTGAGGAGCGTGGTCAATACTCGCCCCCCCGCGCCAATTCCGACCAGATCCTGATCCCTATCACCGTCTACGTCCTTCACATCGAGCACAAAATTTAAGGCCGGTCCAGTTTGTTGCAGGATGAACGTCCCACCCCCTGTGTTCGTGAAGATCAGGAGGTCGCCGTTTACAGGGCCTGCTCCTGGCCAAGTGCTTGCGGCAATGTCCGGGAGCGTATCGAGGTTGAAGTCGGCTATTTCAAAGAACCGGAAGCCACCGGCTCCGGCGGGCACCTCAGGCAGCACGATCGAGTCATTGAAGCAGAAGTCGCCCCGACCATCGTTCGTCCCGATGTAGAGATTCGATGTCCCTGCGACCGTGCACATCAGTAGAACGTCCGGAAAGCCGTCCCCATTCATGTCAGCGACTCGAACATCCGAGGCTTGTGACCCGACCAATTCGTAGCGAATAAAGTCGGTAAATTGTCCCGCGCCATTGTTTCTGCCGACCGCAATTCGCACCGGGTCGCCTAATCGTTCTTTTGTTACTACATCATCCAGGCCGTCGTTGTCGAGGTCCGCGAGGATAATGGAGTTGCTCTCGGACGGACTCCCGCCATCCGTGAAGATTCCAATAGGAAAGAAACCTTCTCCGTCGTTGATGAACTGTGTGTAGAAGTTATTGTCGCCTCCGCCAAAACGGCTAACGGTTACGAGATCCGGGCTTCCGTCTCCATTCAAGTCCCCGGCGCGAATCGCGCGGAGTGGTCCGGTGTTCGGAAAAAACCTTTGTGACTCACGAGGAATGCCCCCAGGGTCGAAGGTGTTTACGAAGACTTCGGCGCCTTCCACTCCCGCAACATCCTGTGCACCGTCGCCGTTGAAATCGGCCATGGTCATATCTGCTAGGAAGAGCTCACGTTTGGTTTCCCATCGAGGGTGGTGGAAAAGACGTTCCGCAGTGTTCACCGGTTTCAGCACGACGATGCCTACATCCGTAACGCCATTCCGGACCAGTGGAAGCAGTTGCGATGCACCCCGATGTTCGACATTATCGAGCACGAGGTTTCCGACGACTCTCAGGCTTGATGGCGACTCCCGTATGACGGGGATCTGAAAAGCGCCGTCTGGAGCGGTGAAGGTTATCTCTCCTTCCAGCGTTTTTGCTTCGCCGCCGACAACCGGTGTGCCATCCTCGAACTGGACAAATCCCCGGATCGTCGTGGATAGAACAGTTTGCCCCACTCGAATGCGTTTGGTTGTAGCCGCGCCACCGTTTGAAGCGATGATGAGAGCAACCCCGTCTCCAACACCGATGATCTCAGCGTCGGCGCTGATTCGAAGGATCGCCGGATTTGAACTTCGATAGTTTGTGCCGTCAAAAACGGAGGAGACATCGACCTCCCGGTCATCCGATAAAGTTGCGGTGGTTACTAGGGTGGCGGTATTGCCTACGTCGAGCTCGTCCGGAGCCTGAATGCGAAGCGAGCGCACAAGATCGAAAGGGTTGTCGCTGAAGGTCAGAGCTTCGGTGCGGAAGGTCTCGCCCCGTGATAACCGGAATGGATCACTGCTGGCATACTTTGCCTGTCCGCCTGGTCCAATTCCGATAGCAATTACTCTGAGAAAGTCGTCGCTGATGCCGTCGCCTACCGTGTCTATGGCGATAATGTTCGGCACGCGGAAGCTGCCGTCTGGATTTGGGAAGACGGTTTGACCGCCGACGGTAACCGTCCAGGTTTCGTCGATGCGCTGTGTTTGAGCATGGAGTGAAGCGGCTCCGACGAGAACTGTTAGGACGCAAGTGTTAATGAACGGTGCATTTGTCATTGATAGTCCGTATTGGAGTCTCTGGAGTTCGTAAATGTGGAGAGCGAGTCGGCCTTGGCCATTGTTCGTTGTCGTTTTTTTCGCCGGAAGGCAACTGTTTGTCTCTTAGTTCTAGTTCAAGTTGACTCGGACTAGCTGAAAATCGATGGCACCTTTTTGAATTAGTCTCGTCCAGACTTCCTCCACGCCCCGCTTGTAGATTCTGTTCTTGTCCACGTAGTATCGAATCGTCGGGACTTGACCTTGCGGAGTGGCGGTTTTGGCTTTTTCTACCCAATCGGTGATCTTCTTGACCTTATCTCCGCCGCTCTTGACCTGTACGAACACCTCGATTCCACCTACGTTGGCGACTACGTCTAAGTCAGTGAGGGCGCTGCCATCGATGTTGTCTTTGAGAAGTCTTGTGAATTCGACCATATGACCCATTCGTCGAAATAGAACTCCGACTCGAAACTCTGCAAGTGCACCTGGGTTGTCCCACTTTGCCATGTCTTCAAGGACAAGAGCGAGCCCAGGACTGTCGGCAACGACATCAAGCTCATCAAGGAACTGTAATGGTGAATAGGTGATCGGGACCCCCCCGCTTCGAAAGTAGTTTCCGGGGTTTCGGACTGCTCGTCGTAGTGTGTCTGCCGGGATTCCGTTTGTGATTGCTCGGGCCAGGCCTCTCTGAGCATTGGCAGCAAGATCGGCGTTTTGAAGCAATGCCTGAGCTATCTCGTCTTCGAAGCCGTCGAGCAGATCGAAGGTCTGCTTTACTACATTATTACTAAAGCCCCCCAAGCGCGTCAGAGTGGCTTCCAGAAAGTCGTTTCCGTAGCGCTCTCCAACACGGAGGAGACTCTCATACGCCTGATCAGAACGGATCAGGGAGTTCGTGATGTTCGCAAGTGTCTCATCCGACACGAGGCGCTGGTATAGGTCTATTTCGGCATCTGATGGAACCTCGGCGTTTTGGATGAATTTCCTGAGGCGAGTGATGAGGACGCGAACAAACGGCGTATCACCTAGAAGTGCGGACAACCCTCGCAGCGTGCTCACGGCAACCTCTGGAATCAAGCCCACTCCCGTAAGGCTCGCGATAGAGGTTAGAACTCCGATGCCAGAGAGTGTGACCTCAGGGAGGTTGACTTTCTTCGGAGACCTGCCGACCGCACGCCAGAAGTTCTTCACGATAGCGCCGAAGTCGCCGACGGCAGCGATTCCTCCCGAGACAGTCAGGACCGTTTCGAGGCCATTTCGGGGATCTTGCAGTCCGAAGAAAATTGCGGTTGAGTCCGTTATGGAAACAGCAGCGATCTTCGTGTTGAGCCAAAGGCGAGTGAAGTACCCCCCGCGAGGAGATGTGCCCGGAGAGACAAGGCGAAAATCAACGGACGCCATTTGTTCTCCGAGGCCAGGGGCGAGCTGTCCACGGCTGCACGCAAGGCAGGAGCCGAGGCCGTTCTCGTCAAGCGCAATCCTACCCGCCGCATCAATCTCTTCCAGGCGAATCACGTTGAAAGAACCCAAAGAGGATCGTAATGAGAAGTCATCAAGGTAGCCCTGGAACCCGATGCCAAATGCGACGGGAGCCCCGTTGGTCACAAGTGTTCCAGATGCTGGCAGTGAGGCGACGTTGCTTCCAGTATGGATCTTAACCGTGGAACCGTCGTACTGAAGCGAGACCTGGGTCCAGGTTGACGTCGGTAACGGGAGACTCGAGACGACGCTAAAGGGCCCATTGCTCGTATTGATTGTGCCCTGCACTCGACTGTCCGGCAGTTGAGAGACTTGCCAGGCATTCCCTTTTCCGAAGACAACTCCGCCCCCAGGTTCAGGGCACACCCAAACCTCGGCACAGAGCTCTGTCGTGAACTGGAAGGCGGGATGATTCGGCACCAAGGGGGTGTCCGATCCATCAAGGAACATGGAGCCAGCCCCCATATGGCTCTTCGTCGTGCTGATTTCGGCCCCGTTCAGGGAGAGCTGGGTTGATGCAATTTGTCCTGTGACCTGCTGGTTTGTTTGTGAGTCAAAGACAAAAGCCTCTGAGATGGGGGCGTCCGGGAGCGTGAGACGAACAAATGTATTTGGCGGCCCTGAGACGTTCATCTTTGTTTCAGCGATGTAGGGAATCTGGCGGACGGTTCCGTTCGGCCAGACGACTGTCTCCTCTCCGTTCTCGGTCGCATCCCCGACGATTGTGGGGAACTCGGCACCGGCAGCGATCCCGGTTGACGCAATAAACTCTCCCTGCCATGACAGGTATTGCTCACCGCCGATGGTAGCGGTAACGATAACGATTCCCAGACGGCCCTCTGAGGTCGAGAGGGTGTTCTGGATGAAGCCGTTGCTGACGAATGAGTCCTGGCTGATGGTCCCGTTTGACGTGGTCCAGAAAACGGGAGTGTTGTCGGCGGCGAGGACCGGGCTAATGATCGTTGTGATCGCGCCGGCGGATATGTCGAGAACGGACTGTGAGGCCGTGAGGGCACCTCCGGCTCGTTGGACCGGCATCGTGTCGAATTCCTCGACAGGTCCCAGATCAACTTCCACGTTCTGGGGATCGCAAGATTGGGGAGAACGAAGAACGGCCTTCGCTCTTCCGTTCAGGGTCTCGTTCTCGGTGGAAACAAAGCCTGAGGTCGAATCGGTCACAAGCCACTTCAATGTCGTGCCGTTTGCGACCAGGTTTCCGAACCCGTCTTGGATGATGGCCTCGAACTCGACGGTGTCTGTGCCGTCGGCCGTATAGATATCTTTCGAGCGGTTGATGGTGACATTCGCAGGTTGGCCCGGCTGAACGACGAATGTTCCAGATCGCTTTCTCTGACTGCTCTCGGTTTGCTTTCCGCAGGCCGGGACTGTCAGGAGGCGGGCCTCGACTGCGAAGGCACGATATGCCAGCGATGGAACGGTGGCTTGGATGACGGCTTTCCCATTCACAGTCTGAGAGGTTTGAGTCGAAAGAGATCCGTTTCCGACAATGAAGCGCCACTCGATCTCAGCGCCGTTAATCCTCGTGATCAGGTTCGGGTCATTGGGATCGGATTTGCTAACTGAGGCGACGAAGTAGACGTTTGGCTCGTCCGCAGAGATGGTGAACGGACCACTGGGCGAGAGTGATAGTCGAACCCCATCGTTTTCGTCGCAGTCATCATCATCTCTGTCATCCATGTCATCCCCATCGCCCTCGGCAACGCCTCCAATGGAGAATGGACCGCGATTGCCCCACCAGCCGGCCTTGTCGATTCCGGACCCCGGATCGCTCCGGATGACGGACCCGTCTTCGACGACCATCCCGGTTCCGACGATGATGAAGCGACCGATGTCATGATCGAAGCTCAGGAAAGACGAGATACTTCCGGGAGGAAGCCCGGCAACGTTCGGGTAGACGATTTCGATGGGAGGATCAAAGAGCGTTCCGCTGGGTTGGACCGTACCTGCGAACGGCGGTGCGACGCCGTCCGGCATTGGCATCGGAAGATCATCGTGATGCACCTGGTTTAGTGAGAGCATGATGGGGTTGTTCGGATCCACAATGGATCCATCGGTCTTGGTTACCTGTGTTCCTGCGCGGACGATGAGCTCCAGTCCGTCAAGCCCGTCTGCTCTCAAGATCGCCGTTCTGCGACCGTCGTAGAGGACCGGCTGGCTTGTCAAGGGAGGAAGGCGAACTGGCAGGGGAAGGGAGTTTCTCGCGTTGGGGATCAGGACGACTTCGTAGGCCAGCGATGGGTAGGTAGCCGAGCCGCGTCCCCGCCTTTGAAAGGATGCGGTGCTTCCATCAATATGGAGGTGAGACATTCCTGCAAATGGGATTGCATCGAACTTAAATCGTCCGTCTGTACCAGACTGCTTGGTCAGTTCTTCCTCACCATGGACAAGAACGCAGGTCGCATTGACAATGGGGCGCTCGGAGTTGTCGAGCACAACACCAGAGAAGGAGGTTGGCGTGTTCGCGTTCCGGGCCCGGCCTTGAGCGATGAGAATAGCTGGTGATCCTTGGATTCCAGAGAAGATTGCCTCAACGGTGTTGTTGCCAGGGTCTGGACCAAGCGTGAGACGGACCTTGGCGTGTCCGGTTGCATCGGAGGGGATCGTTGTAACGGATGAATCGTTTACGAGGCCACCTCCCTCGGTGACAACGAAAGTAACCGGGACACCAGCGACTCCGTTACTTCCGTCGCTGACCCAGACGTCCAAGGGGAGAGGAGCAACGGTACCGACCTCCGCAATCTGATAGTTACCATCGCCGATCTTGATCTGGGTCGCCGAGGCTGCTTGGGCGGATGCGCAGAAGCTTACCGGAGCAGTGATGGACATAGATGTGGCGGTGACACGGTTGTTCCCACATCCGGAGTCGCTTCCCAAAGTCCAGTAGACTTCGGCGATCCCGTTCGCGTCGGTTTCGACTTGGAGTGTTGTGTCGCGATTGATGTCGTTGGGGTCCAGTCGAAGTGATCCGTCGGAACGGGTCACAGTAAACGTGACCGTTTTGCCGGGGAAGATGCTCTCGTCGGTATTCAGAACCTGGATACGAAGTGAATCCGGAAGGGGGGCTCCGACGAATCCCTGTTGGCGGTTCCCTGAGACCTCCAACATCTGGGCGCCGACAGGATCTTCCTGTGACACGTCGACCGACGCAGTTGCTTGGTTTAGCAACTTGTCCGCGGCGAACGCGCGAATGGTGGTCGTCGCTCCGGGGTTGATGGGAATCTGCTCGGCAATGAAGGTTCCATTGGCGCCGACACCGATATCAACGACGGCCTCGACCAGCTGGCCGTCCGATCCCCGTACAAAAACAGTGAGTCCCTGTGAGCCGCTGAGACGGTCCCCAACACGACCCAGCACATCGACTCGGTCGGTTGCTATGACATCACCGGGCTTTGGAAAATCAATAAAGATGTTCGGAGGTTCTTCGTCGTGAATGATTGAGGTTGTGGTTGGAGCACTCCGAACTCCGGTGGAGGTAATCGCTGCAAAGAGAACGTGGTTGACCGAGTTTGCCCGAAGGTCAACCTGAGTTCGAAATGCTGCAATGGCCTCACCTTCAGGGTTATCGGCAGAGGCTAGGGGGTAGACACTGGCGCGCCTCGTCCCTGTAGGGCTTGCTACCTCGATCGAAACGCCATCGATCGTCTCACCGTTGAGGGCTAATGTCAGCTCATTTGTAAGCGTCTTGTGGGGAAGTAGGGTCGGAGCTGGTGGCAGCGATACGGGAGATCTCTCAGGGAGTTCCTGTTGCTGTGCCGCACCGGGCAGTGCACTGCCAATAAATAGGATCGCGGCGACCAGGAAGGCGAAGCGAAAACTCAGGCCTCGAGTGGGGGGAAGCTGAGGGGACATGAATTACCTTCTCCCATGATTGATTCTGGCGTGGAAAGCAACGATATGATACCGAAGACGCTCTAGCGTGCCCAGTGCTTTGCGAGTTCCGCTGACCTCCAAAGCAATGTTGTTGGATTGAAGTTTGAGCATCATTCGTGCAAAGACGAGCTGGCAGGTCCTTAAAAATTGGCCATGAAAAGACTTGCGCGATGTACCGGCAAAACTGCGGGAGTTGGACACCCCGGTTTCACAGTCGTAAACGCCACAAGGACTTGCGCTTACGTCTTTCAGCTTTCCATGATGGTATGAGAAGGCCGTGCCTCGGCCCGAATGGTGCTTCCCTCCTGTTGAATTTGCGCCATGGGGCGCCGATCGGACTCAAAGTCCAAGGCCCATTACGACAGCGGAGGGACGACCTTGAATGATGACAAAGGAAGCGCCGTACGCCGGACCGTCGGACTTGACCTGGCAGATAAATTCAGCCGCTTTTGCGTAGTGGATTCTACAGGCCAGGGGGGGGCTGACATTGATCCTATCCCGAGGGGGCTCTCGTAGAAGTGCGACGAAGCTGGTCAACCACGTACGTGGCACTGCCAACACGTTGGGTCATCGGTTTTGTTGAGAGTGCCTGGGGTTACAGGTGAGGTTTACGAGCCGCCGAAGAATAGTGAGTCGGAGATGGCCACTGCGAGCGGAGCGTAGTTGCTTAGGCGAATCTCGTTCACGCTCCCTTTACGCCCTGTCCCACCTTTCCCGGATGAACCTTGTCTCTTCCTTTTCTTCTTACCCGCCGGCGCAACTGGTCGGATTTGACGGTGCATCTTGGGTTTGCTTGTAGGAAGGATGGGTTGAACGGCCATGGGTGAAGGGGGAAGGTGAACTCTTCGACGATTTTTGGAATATCAACAAATCCAACATCGTGGTCTGACTTTTCAAAGTCCCTGGCAGGAGGAGGAGAGTTTACCTTTTTATCGTTCACCCTCCCTCCCGTAGCGCCCCGTCTACCCGTCTCTGAAGGAACGCTGTCCTTCTTGCCTCGTCTTTCTTTTTTCCCGCCGGCGCAACGGGTCGGATTTGACGGTGCATCTTGGGTTTGCTTGTAGGAAGGATGGGTTGAACGGCCATGGGTGAAGGGGGAAGGTGAACTCTTCGACGATTTTTGGAATATCTACAAATCCAACATCGTGGTCTGACTTTTCAAAGTCCCTGGCAGGAGGAGGAGAGTTTACCTTTCTCCTTCACCCTCCCGAGCAACCCCACCCCTTCCCTTCCATAAAACCCAAACCCTCAAACCCGCCCAACCTAAGCCGATTCTCGTTTCGCTACTTTGCCCATCCGCTCCACTCTGATCGACGCTTCACCCCGCACAAACTCGGGAGTGACAATATAGCGCGATCGATCTTTGCGGGTCGGAAGTTCGAATTGCACTTCAAGCAGCAGGGTTTCGATGATGGCTCGGATGGCTCGGACACCCGTCTTCTTCTTCAACGCCTGGCCTGCGATTTCGAGGAGGGCTTCCTCTTCGAATTCGATGGCTGCGTTTTCCATCTCGAAGTTCTTTTGGTACTGCTTGACGATTGCATTTCGCGGCTCGAGCATGATGCGCACGAGCTCGGGCTCTCGAAGAGGGCAGAGGGAAGCCATCACCGGGAGGCGACCCATCAGCTCAGGAATGAGGCCGTACTCAAGGATGTCCGCGACCTCTACCTTGGGAAGAAGCTCTACCAGGCTCTGCTGGTCTTTCCCGTCGCCTTCCTTGTTGAAGCCGATGAGTTTTCGGCCGATGCGGTTGGCGACGATGTTCTCCACCCCGACGAAAGTTCCGCCGCAGATGAAGAGGATGTTGGTGGTGTCGATCGGGATGTACTGCTGCTCAGGGTGCTTCCGACCACCTTGCGGTGGCACGTTTGCGGTGGTTCCCTCGAGCATCTTGAGAAGGGCCTGCTGCACGCCTTCACCTGAAACATCCCGGGTGATCGAGACGTTCTGCGTGGTGCGACCGATCTTGTCGATTTCATCGATGAAGATGATTCCCTGCTGCGCCTTTTCAACGTCCCAGTTTGCTGACTGGAGCAGCTTCAGCAGGAGGTTCTCTACGTCCTCGCCGAC
>JAJDCM010000367.1 GCA_029260825.1 Planctomycetota bacterium
CGGGTTCGCCCCTTCATTCGCGCCAAGGAGGACCGGCGGTTCACCATTTGTGTAGGTAAAGGGCTCCGTCCGAGAGGAGTCTTCCTGTCCGGCCCCGAAAAAGCCCTGGATCGTCGAACGATTTTCGCCTCCACCCATCCATTGATTCGTGTTTCTGAACTCGAACCGAGCCAGAGTAGGATCGGACTGAATGGCGTTGACGGTCTCCACCATCTGGGCAGTGTCGAGACCGTTCATCTTGGGTGCACTTTGAGTAGTCATGGTTTCTCTCCCGATTGATTGGGGTCAGTTTCGGTTTTGGCTCGCTCCGATGCGCGCCGATGGGAGAGAAATATCAATTGCTGTGCCAACAAATCAGAAAAGACACAACTACTTGTTCACAAATAACTTACTCAACATCCGAGCGATCGTCAACCGACACGATATCTCGGGAATCACGAGATCTCGGGAGTTTCTTTTGCGAGATCTCAGGAGGAACTGGAAGGGCGTTGAATCCCCAGGGATTTCATCCGTGACGAAAGAGTGTTCGCGTTGAGCCCAAGAAGCTCCGCGGCTCCCTTCTTCCCGGAGATCTTCCATTGGGTGGCATGAAGCGCCCGCAACAAGTTCTCTCTTTCGAGCTCCTGCACCTCCAAAGCAGTCAGGACCTCCGGAGGCTCCCGCCTCGCTGACTCATGCCCCGCCCGTGGATTCTCCGCTCCTTCGGGGAGTGCCCGGGCCAGGTTGAGCCGCCCATCCACTGCAGTAATGAATGCTCTCTCAACGACGTTTTGAAGCTCGCGAATATTTCCGGGCCAGTCATAGCGCTGAAGCTTGGATTCGTCTCCCTTCGTGAGTCGAGGCGGCATATTGCCGGCTTGGCTTGCAAAGTTGCTGGCAAAGAACGAGGCGAGCATGACCACGTCGTTCTCTCGTTCTCGAAGTGGCGGCACGTTCAGGGGAAACACATTCAACCGATAAAGTAGATCCTTGCGGAAAGACCCGGTTTTTACCATGGCCTCAAGGTCTCGGTTTGTGGCGGCGATAACCCGGACATTCACCGACTGGGTTCTCGAGCTCCCGACCGGTTCGTATTCTCCCTCTTGAAGAACTCTCAGCAGTTTTGCCTGAAGCTCAAGAGGAAGCTCTCCGACTTCGTCCAGGAAGATCGTGCCTCCGTCGGCAAGCTTGAACCTTCCCTCACGACGCTGGGTAGCGCCCGTGAAGGCTCCCTTCTCATGCCCGAAAAACTCACTTTCTTGAAGGGTCGCCGGTATAGCAGCACAGTTGACCTTGATGAGGGGTTTCTCCGGGCGCTGGCTTCGACGATGAATCGCTCGAGCAATCAGCTCCTTTCCGGTTCCGGTCTCACCAGTAATAAGAACTGTTGTCTCAGTTTTGGCGACCGATTCCAGATCCGCAAGAACCCGGCGAAGCGCCTTGCTTTCGCCAATGATCTCCTCAAATCCTTGAAGGGCCTCCAGCTCGTTCCGCAAATAGGCGGCTTCGTTTGTCAAGGATACGATCCGAGCCTCCGCCTCTTGTCGCTCGTTGACGTTGCGCAAGATGAGCGCAAAGTATGACTGCCCGTTGACCTCGAAGCGAGAAAGAGTTGCTTCCGCGGGAAACTCTTCACCGGCGCAATTGACTGCATCCAACCCCTCAAGAATCCAAAGTGATTGGAATCCCATCGGTTGATGAGTCAACTCCTCCATCAAACGAGCGACTTTTGCTCCAGCCTCCTTGGAGAGAAAAGAGGCAAGGGATGAACTTGTGAGGGTCTTGGCGGAACAACCAAAGGCCTTTTCAGCCGCACTGTTGACCCGGCTGATCAAGAGCTCACCATCCATTTCGACGATCGCGTCCATGGCACTGTCAAAAAGGCTTGAGAGCTTCTCTTCTCTTTCTCGCACATGTCGATCCCGGCGAAGGCGACGGAGCTCCGCCGCCGCCCGACCGGCGAAAATGCGAAAGACGTCTAGCTTGGTTGAATCTTCGGCGAGTGGCTCGTCATGGAGCACCGCCAAATGGCCAAGAACCTTCTGATCCGTATCCAGAAGTGGAACCCCCAAATAACTGACGGCACCGAGAGGCTCAAGATCCGGATCGTCCGGGTAAAGCTCGATGACCCGATCCGGAAAGTGCACCAGTTTGCGGTTCTTGATCACCCGTTCGCACGGTGTCCCCGAAACCTGGTAGGAGTATTCAGGAACGTGCCTGTCGTCTACCCACATAGCCATGGCGCTGAGACGGTCCTCTTCCTCAAACCATTCAGTGACCCAGGCACATTTGGTCTGAAGGGCGAACGCGAGACGTTCTACAAGCGTCTCGAAGAACTCTTCCCCCGTTTCGGTAGACGTCCCCTCGACGATGCTACGAAGCGTCTTCGAATCAAGCTGATTTTTCTCTTCTGAGCACATGCCCCCCAGAATACGTCTCGTTGATCCGCCTGTCTTTTATTTTCTGGCAGACTGTTCCCGGTTTCAGCCGTGGGTAATTCCTCATGCACCAAAAAGAGATGAAAGAGCAACACCTCCATGGAATAATAGGACGCATTCAAAGCCATCCGCACCATGACCCTTTCTACTTCGGAGCAACTTGGACAATCCAGAACCAGATGAAGTGACTCGACTCTTGAGACGAATCGAGGAGGGAGACCAGGACGCTGCCGCCTCCTTGATGCCTCTCGTCTATGATGAACTGAGGGCTCTTGCCGGATTTTTCTTCTCCTCTCAGCCAGCCCATCACACTCTTCAGCCCACGGATCTCGTTCACGAGGTATGGCTCAAGATCGGCAAAGGGCTCCACCAGGTATCCACAAGGCGACATTTCTTCGCTCTTGCGAGTCGGGCCATGCGCCAGGTGCTCACGGACCACGCAAAGAGACTCCGGCGCGAAAAACGTGGCGGAGGTGTTCCTCACCGAACACTCACGTTCCGTGACGAGATCACTCCCGCAGCCAAACGGGAAATTGACGTCGTCTCCTTCGATGATGCGCTCCAGGAACTCTCCAAGCTCAATGAACGTCATGCAAGAGTGCTCGAACTCCGCCTCTTCGGCGCTCTCACCATCGAGGAAATCGCAGAGACACTAGCGATCTCCACTTCAACGGTCACTTCCGACTGGAATATGGCCAGAGCCTGGCTCATCAGGCAGCTCTCATCGGACTAGGAGATTTGTGGACGCCGCTCGTTACGAACATGTGCATGCAATCTTCACGAAGGCTCTTGCTCTCTCCGAGGCGGATCGTCCAGCCTATTTGGCGAGAGCCTGTGGCGGCGATCAAGAGCTGCGGGCCGAAGTAGAATCTCTCCTCGAAAGCAGCAAAAAGGGAAGCGACGAGGGAAACCCCTTTTCCGACCAAAAGATAGAAGCGGCCCGAGGGCAACTCGAGGATCGCTGCGCTGAAGTAGAAGATTCAACGAGTTCGGAGCCCTACAAAGGATCACAATGGGCGCCTTCGAGGATCGGTCCCTACCGCATCGTGAAGCGCATTGGCATGGGAGGAATGGGAATCGTCTACGAGGCAGAGCAAGATACGCCCCGCCGTCTCGTAGCACTAAAGGTCCTTCACCCCCTTTTCGTGACTCAGGATTCCGTCCACCGCTTCCGTCGGGAATCCGAACTCCTCGGTCGTCTCCAGCATCCTGGTATCGCTCAAGTCTTCGAAGCAGGCGCCTTTGACCTGGGTCGCGGGGACCAACCGTTTTTTGCCATGGAACTCGTCCACGGATCGGATATCCGAACCCATTGCGAACTTGACGCTCTCGATCATAGCGACCGACTTCATCTGCTCGCCCGGGTGTGCGATGCGGTTCAACATGCCCATGACCGAGGGATCATTCATCGCGACCTGAAGCCCCAGAACATCTTGATCGATGCAACCGGACGTCCCAAGGTACTCGACTTTGGCATCGCCCGAACGACCGGAAGCTCGACCGTCCTTGAGACGATGGTGACAGCTACCGGGGAGCTCATGGGTACCCTTGCTTACATGGCGCCAGAGCAACTCGCAGGAGATTCGGCCTCGATTGGACCCGGTACAGACGTGTACGCTCTTGGGGTCATCGCTTTCGAGTTATTGACCGAAAGGCTTCCTCACGACGTGTCCGGACTTCCCGTCTCAGGGGCCATCAAGATCATCGTGGAAGAAGACGTTCCAAGGCTTGGGGGCATCGACCCCAGCCTTCGCGGGGACGTGGATCTGATCGTCCAGAAGGCCGTCGATAAGGATCGCAATCGCCGTTACTCGTCGGCCGCGGCACTGGCTGGCGACATCCGGCGTTATCTCGATCACCTTCCGGTAGCCGCTCGATCCCCGAGCCGGATCTACAGATTCCAGCGCTACTACGCACGAAAGAAGGCTGTGGTGATCGGAACGACGGGCACGATGGCAACCCTCCTCGTCGGCCTCGTCGTTACCTTGATCCTTCTCTTCGAGGCCCGGAACGCCAGGGACGAGAATCGCGACAATTTGTATTGCGCCGAGCTTTCCCGGGCGGGAGACGCGGTAGAAGATTTCGCCGGCCTGACCCTCGTCCGCGAGACTCTTGACCGATGGCGCCCGAGCTCTGACTCTGATGACCTCCGAGGCTGGGAATGGTACTGGCTCAGCAGTCGAGCCAATTCGGAAGATCAAGTGATCTCCCTCAACACGACACCCCAGTCGATTGCGTTTTCCCATGATGGCCATCGAGTTCTGGTCGGGATGTGGAAGGCGGTTCACGCTTACGATTTGAAGAAGAACGGAAAACTGCTCCGCGAATTCGACCACGAGTCTGACTTCGTAAGTACTTTGACCCTCCTTCCCGGAACAGGTGCCTTCCTCACTGCCTCCTCCATGATCAACCACGATTCTCTCACCCGAATCCGGCTCTGGGATCTCGACTCAGATGCGCCACTTCGGGTCTTTGGACCTCCCTCGGACAAACCCGGTGCTCTTGGCCCGGGAGCAATTTCGCCGGATGGACGATTCCTCGCCTTCCCGTCCGAGAGATCGTGTCAGGTGTGGAATGTAGAAACCGGGACTCGAATCGTGACCCTTCCCGACATCGTGGGATCTTGCCTCGCTTTCGATTCAGACTCGTCGCATTTGATCACGGGTGGAGACCACGGCATGACTCTCCACCTCTGGAACACTGAATCGTGGAAGATTGAAAAACAACTGACGACCCACGCGGCGATCATCAACTCGATCTCTTGGTCTCCAGACGGCAAGCTCCTGGCATCGGGTTCGGCAGATACAACCCTGAAGTTGTGGGACATGGCTACCGGACAGGAAATCCTGCACTTGAAGGGACATCAGGCAGACGTCCATGCCGTTGCATTCAGCCCGAACGGGGAACTTCTCGCTTCGGCAAGCTCCGACCACACGATTCGAGTCTGGAATCCGAAGACCGGCGAGCTCCATCGAGAACTCAAGGGACATACGGGCCGGATCCTCGCTGTTTCCTGGCATCCGAACTCCCACATCTTGGCCTCGGCAAGCGACATGGATCATTCAGTCCGGATCTGGAACACCCGGGCGAAAACCATTACACAGACCTGGTTCGCCGATGCAGGAGACGTCTCTCCCGAATACGGTCGAACCGTCGATCTCGAATGGAACAAGAAAGAGCTGACCTCCCGTAAAGAGGGCTGGACCCGGACATGGGATCCCGACACAGGAGAGGAGCTCTCGATTGACAACACCCGCTGGATCACTTCTCCTCAAAACGACCTCGTCGCGTGGGGAACCGAGGCTCAACTCGGTGTTCGCAATCGCAAGAGCCTGACGCCGATCAAGATCGTCGAACACGGCAATCTCCTGGCCAGTCCGATCTCCTGGAACCCGGCAGAAGATCGCATCCTTGTCAGCTTGCTCCAGGAATCCGGGTCATCCCTCTCCGTTTTTTCGATGAGCGACGGGACGCTCACCCCCATTTGCGAGGAAACCACCGAGCGGGTCCGGGGGGCTTGGGGGCCCGGAGGAAAAACGATTGCCCGTGTGTTCGAAGATGAACTGACTCTCCTGGATGTCCACTCGCTCAGGGAGATCTGCACGACCCGACTCAATCGCGGAAGAATCATGGACATTGCATACTCTCCCGATGCCACTTACATCGCTGCCGCCACCGGCCTCGTCGACCCCAGCATCAAGCTCTTCGACGCGGCCAATCTTGAAGAGATGAAGAATCTAAGGGGACACACATTCGATGTGAACTGCGTGGCCTTCAGCCCCGATGGCCAGCGCCTTGCAAGTGGAAGCACGGACGGAGCCGTCAAGATCTGGGACGCTCAGGCTGGAAAAGTCGTCCTGAGCCTACCGCACGAATCCGGAGTCGTTGCCGTCTGCTGGAATCCAGACGGCAGCAAGATCGCAGCCCTCAGCAAGAGGGCTAGAATGAGAATCTGGGATGCAAGCCGGGGGTACCGATTGGAGAAAGAGAGATGACTCGAAAGGGAGAGTAGGAACGCCAAATGGAGCTAATCGGTTCCTCGGGGAGAACACTATCTGAATCACGAACAACTCGGAGAGATCTTGAAGCACTACTACCGCGCCGCGGCGTAACCTGACCTCAGAACCTTCGAACCGCCCGCTCCATCGCTCCATCTCCGAGATCATTCCATTCCCGATTTGACCTACCGGCTCAATCAGGCACCGCCGAGCACGTCCATCGCAACGAATTTCGGTCATGTTCCGACGAATTGAATTCTAGGGAAACGCTCGATAACGCGATAACGGGTACTCTTGCCAAATCGACATCGGTCGAGTTTTCGGACGGTTCGCGCATGCGCAGACTCCCGACCGACGTTCCTGACTGCCACTCTTGGGAAAATGCTCGAGTTCACACGGTCATCCAAGCCACAACCTCCCCAAGTGGATTGTTCGAGGTGGGCTCGTTCCAGTCCGGATGGCATTTTCGGGAGGCACACCCACACGTCTTGTCGAGGCTGCGCTTCCTCGAACCACCAACAACTCAAATGCGGTCACAGATGCGCCCGTTTTAGCGCTCAAAGATCGGTAAACCACTGCACCCATCACTGCTCCAATCTGGACAAAGACGAAACTCCGCTATTCCTCTTGGATCCAATCAGCAGCAGCGATCAACACTCCTTCCGGCGCTCGATAACGCGAAATCAGCCTGCCTGACTCAACGTCCACGAGATGAAGTTCCTTGGCGTATGGTTCAATCGGATCTAGCTTCATGTCACGAACAAGCAAGAGGCAGTTTCCCCCTTTGTCCGAAGGAGCTACTCCTTGGCTAACTACATTTCCTTTCTTCGGAACATAGATCTCTTCCGAACTCCACTCCCTCGTATCGTACCGGACTAGCTCTCCCTTTCTAGCAGATGCGTACAAGTGATCCTTCCACCAAAATCTCGGGGTTAGGTTTTCCGTTGGAAGATTGCGTACCCTACGGCCGCTTTTGATCGAAAACACAGCTAGCTTAGGTTTCAAATTCCTCGGATCGGGCATCATTTGATAGCACGAAAACCATTCTCCATCAGGGCTCCAAATAAGGCTTCCGGCCGAATTTTCGAACTCTCCTGAATCACAAATTGTTGATAGCTTCATGGAGATAAGATTCAGAACCTCGATTCCTTGCACGACGTTGCCCATGTCCCTACGAACGCATAGGACTCTTTGTGTTGGGCGGTGCACCGCCTCATACCGAAGCTGGCTCGTAGCTGATGATCCATCTTTAAAGACCTCAAGAGATTCTCCGCTCCTGCTCACAACCACTAGCTCTTTGATGAAGTCTCCCTGAGTCAGGACTCTACGCATGATTAGGAGAGTCTGTGGGTCCAGCCAGCGAACATCTTGCGCACCTTCAATATCAAGAGTGCGTGATGCATTCCTGGACTCAATCGAAATCCAGTTTCGCAGCCCACCTCTTTCAAACCTACTCCACAAGACCGCCATTGTTGTAGGTCTATCAGACTTACCCTGCAATTTGGCGATACTAGTTGGCTCCAAGCCGCCAAGAAGAGAACAGCCGAACAAGAAAGAGAGCAAAGACAGGCAAAGCATTATCCTAGTACCTCTGTACATGACCATCGGGAACCTCTCGCAATTCAACATTAACTTGAGACTGCTAACTAGCGCTACAATCACCGCAAAAATGGTAAAAGTGGTGGAATCATAACCGGTCCATTCCAGGATGATGGGGAATTGGACGCACCTCCAATGTTGGGTATGCTAACAGAACCGATTTGCCGACCCAAACCGCCGCCACCTTGTTCTTTAGAACTTAGGAGTCATTCAGGATCGAATCAAATTGCTGCGTGAACTTCTTGTCCCCGTCTCGAATGAGATGCGTCGTTCCTCGAAGAAAACTGTCTTCGTACGAAGTCAGTTCGACCGCAACCTGCTTCATGAACAACGCGTTCGGGTTTGCAGTTGATCCAACCATCTTCACCCGCCTCGTCTTTAGCTGAACAACGAAGAACACGTAGAATGTCACCAACCCACCAAGCGTCCAGACTTCGGCGGTAAAGAAATCAGCAGCTCCGAGTGTTTCCCAGTGAGACGGAAGAAATTGGCTCCAAGAAGTCTTCTTCGACCTCTCTGGAGCGGGCTCGATCCCGCTGTCCTTCAGGACCTTCTTCACTGTGTTGTGAGCAACGCTATGACCGAGCTCGGAAAGTGCACCCTGAATCCTTCGATAGCCCCAACTGGGACTCTCTTTGGCCACCTTGACGATGAGCCGGGCAATCTCCTTCATGATCCCCGGACGGCCAAGCCCGTAGCGCCCTTCAGCTCGTAGCGGCCATCAGGAATCGGAGTCAGGAGGCCTTTCATCCACTCGACATAACCTTCGAGCAATGTGATCTCGGCCAGCGCACGAGAATGATGCCCCCTCCGTGCACCACTCCCTGCAAACCTCCCAACCCCACATTCCGTGGCGAGCGATCTGACTGGCACAACGGATTTCATAGATTACCCGGAGCTCGACCTCAGAGGAATCCTAATCCTTGTCTAGTACTGATGTGAAACCACAGCCAACCCGCTGGGTTCCATTGTGATCATCGCAGGAGCGATCCTGTGTGCAGCCTCAGTCCTGGCCCCCTCGTTCGGGACAACAATCCTCAGAGCCGCCGGGGTGTTGATCCTTCTCGCCATCCTCTCCCGAAAGAACCAGGCCGTTCTGGTCTCTGGATTCACACTCTGCGCAGCTCTGCTTGCCCTGATATATCCTGAAGGCGTCTACTGGCCGATCCACCTCGTCGTCCCCCTGACTGGCTACAGTATCCTGGCCGCGGCTTGGCCCAAGATGAGATCATCAATTCAATGGCCACGGCTCGGGCAGTGGACTATCGGCGTGAAGCTGCTTGTTGTCGCCGTGGTTCTCCTGTCCACCGCGGGACTGCTTGGTTGGTACCTGCTCGCCCAACCCAATCTCTCGGAACTCCGGGGCACGATCTCGGGTGTACCGGGTTGGGCAATCCTGTTGGCAGGTCTTGGATTTGCAGCGACAAACGCGGCCTTGGAAGAAGCCATCTTCCGAGGGGTGTTTCAAGACGCATTCGAAAGTGCGGCGGGAAAAACCTGGCTTGCCGTTGTGCTTCAGGCGACCCTTTTCGGCGTGTACCACTACAGCGCTACCTCCGTGCCCGACGGCGTCATCGGGGTCGTGCTGACATTTGCGTACGGGATCATGCTCGGTTACTTACGCGTGGCTGCAAACGGCCTCATGGCCCCCTGGGTGGCGCATACGATCGCCGATGCGGTGGTGTTTGCGCTGATCATGGGGAACCGATAACCCCCGCACCATCTCCAGCACATCCCGGCAGAATGCCCGGCAATCACGGTGCGTCACGCTGTAGGCACAGATCATGTCCCGGTTTCGACGGAGGTTTCCCAGCCGTCGTACAGACCGTCATGCTCGGCGGCGAGATCGTACAGCTCGAGGACAGCGTTGTTGATCGTCACACTGTCGACCGCACTGACACGAGCGATCTGGAGGGCGAAAGGCCGATCCCCGCTCCCTTCATCCCGCTCCTCCTGACTGGAGTAGCCCCTCTCAATAACGCCAGCCAAAAACCGAGAGCGATTCTCGGAGGATCCGAAGTAGAGCCAGTGACAAATTTCTCGTTCGATCGCGTGGTCGTCTCCCTGGGATTCCAGCTGCTCGAGGACTCGATAATTCTGGATCACCTGCATCTCACGGGGAGATGGATAGAGAAAACTGAGATAGGTGGACCACTCCGGATCCTCTCCGCTACCTGTCTCGAACTCGTAGTCCGAATAGGCGACCATCACGGACGAGAGGAGGGCCTCCGTGCGGCGACCGTTCACGCAGTAGAGATAGAAATCTCGACAGCCGTCGCACGTGTTCCGACCCACGTAGACGATCGTTGAATCCGCTGCTACCGCTTCGGTCAGGTCGTCCTCGATCTTCACGAGCTGCTTGAATTCGGCCTCGCTCGACAGCCCGTCTTCTCGGGGGTTTCGCATGTAGAGGCGAAGCCAGGCCATCTCGGAGAGGCCTTCGATCGGGGCCTCCGACACGACCCCCAGATCGATGAACAAAGACGCCGGCTTGTGGTCCACGTTGCAGAAGTAGAAGTCCCATTCCTTGCTCATAGGCCTATTGTCCGGCAGGAACCGGAGTTCATCAACTGAGAGTTTCTTCCAGTACATCCCGATGATTATAGGGATGAGGAAGATCCCAATAGCCACGGGGCATCCTAGTCCTTTGGTTTTTTCGTTCATCGTTCGATTTGACTTTGCCGTTAACCTAGCACGATTCGTCAATTGTCGCCGGGAGGCAGGCACAGCACAAAACTCTGGGCTCATTGATCGAGCGAATTTGAGTAGTTCTCCTGTGGCTCCCGATTATTCTTCATCCCTACACCTCTTGCACTTACGACGATCATGCAGCGCCACAATCTCCTTGGCAAAATCCGTACGCGGAAAGAATGATCGGCACCCTCCGGCGAGAGATCCTCAACCACGTTATCGTGCTCGGTGAGAATCACCTCCGGCGGATCGTTTCAAGATATTTGAATTATTATCACGAAGTGCGGCCACATCTCTCGTTGGACCGGAACTCTCCGATTCCGCCGAGGGTTGACCCGCCAGGAAACGGACAAGTGAATTCCACGCCGATGGTCGGTGGCCTTCATCATCGGTACACGCGAGCTGCGTAACGATCCCAATTCAACGAATCACCTCGGTCACTCCCCCGGGACTCCATGCGCACTTTCCCGCCCAAGGCCTCTGACGACTTGACTCCTGGACAAATGAAGGTTCATCCAACCATCGGAGCTACCGCGTCGCCAAATGGCAGGTCAACGCTGGGCTCCTTTCGGTCCGGATGGCATTATCGGGAGGGACAGGAGAACCGCGTTTTCAAAGAGCAACTCCGAGGAAAACGACTCACGGCTCACCAACGATCTCACAACCTACCAGCCTTGCGTTCCCTCTTCACAGCCTCGACAACCAACGGATTTGAGAGATCTCGGTGCCACCAATGCGTGCACTCTTTTTCATTCGCTCGTCTTCTATTGTCAGCAATTCTGAAGAGATACAGAAGCAATAGAAAGGAATCTTCCGCATCTGTTCCTTTCAACGAGACAAGTTTTTGGAGCACTTCGTTATTAACGCCCTTTCGAAGAATCACACAAACACTGCGTGTGGCCTTTATCGGAGCTGCTGAGATCGTAGCCTCCATGTCTTGGTTACTCGCCGAAGCCTGCTGCACTAGTTCACAAACGTTGCGCAATAGTGAAGGAACTTCTTCGGGCTTCCTCGCCAAGTATATTTTTTGAATCGCCTGATCATCAACAACTCCCTGCGCCCATTGATTAATGAGGATTTCCTCATCGATTGAGAGGTAATTCATTGCATCCCCTGGGAGTGAATGTGATGTGAGCTCGCCAGTTCCAGAATGTCCGAATATCCTGACAGACATCAATCCGGTGCGTCGGTTGCCCGGATCCTGCTCAGGCACTATGATAGACGTGACGTTAGGTTCTGGCTATGTCGTTTCAAGAACCATCGAGAAACCCATGCATGAATGGTCCAATGACCCAACCCAAAGCTCTGATCTCGCCCAATACATACGCAAGCACCATTCCGACCTCTATTCCGCAAATGAAACCCAAGCCCTTAAGACAGCGATTCTACTGTTCAAGCAGCCATCACGGATTAACCTAATGGGCAACTTCGAGGTCACGCGCAATTCCGCTTCGCTCATCGTGGACGCCGTCCTGGAAAAAGCGGGAAGAAGAATCCTCAGCGAGTCCCGAGATGCGATGCGTCTTCCCTTCTGCCCAAAGCGCAGCGGGATCCTTTGCAGTCCCAAGGCGCGGCAATGCCTCGCCTGCGGACATGATTGACATGCAGAATAGCGGAAAGGGCAAACCCCAAACGGTTGCCATCTCCAGCATATTTCCCACAGTCCTCGTTCTTGAGGAGAAAAATAGGGTAGCTTCAGGGTTTCTTACGTTATCATTCTTGCATGAGTAGCTGGTCGAACCTTAGAAAACTGATTCGCGAACGACTTCTGCCGGATCTCCAGAAGCAGGTGGATCTCCATTATACCGTCTACGAGGGAGGAGACGGCGAGGAGAAAAATTGGCGCTTTTGGGTCACCATTGAAGGAGAAGACGTATTCTCAACTGATTTCTGGGACTATTTCAAATCGGAGGATGTGATCAAGCGTGAGGAAAAACTCGGTCGCCCAGTTTATTATGACGAAGCGCGAGAGCTTGGCGCACGTGGGGTCGATGATTTCCTGGAGGCGTTGAAGAGTTATCTAAACCTCTCGATTGAGAATGCTCGCAGCTCGCGGGAACCGATCATTCGCGCTCTCTCTATCATTGACAAGCGAACCGGAAAGAACACCTTCGAAAGGCTCACAATTCCTCCCGGTGAACACGGCTTGGTAACGGCATTCTACGAACTCCGACGAAAGCTGAACAAAAGATAGCTCAGCGGTTGGAGCGTATAGAGCTTGCTGCCTATGGCCGTCTGACCGAAGGAAAAGCATTCCGTTTTCCGAGCATCGAGGCCCGCAAACTACCCGGCCTCCGCCCCGCTCGCGCCATCGACCGCTGACCCCCGCACCTCTCCAGCACATCCCCGCAGAATTCCCAGCAGTCACAGTGCGTCTTGTGACCAAGTGGTCGCGTTGCAAGAACTACCGGGATAGTACTCCTCACCGCTCTTCACTCAGGCCTAGAAATCCACCGAATGCCATGCTCTCCGAAAATTGAGCATGTCCTACTCATTCACAAGCGAATGATCAAAGAGCTCGGCAGTGCCTCAGAAATCCGGGCCACTGGCCTCTTGGAGTCCGCCGTCAAGATGCCGTCAGCTCAGTTCGACGGGGAGTTCCTTCATGAAACCATTGCGGTTATGGGAGCCGCTTATCTCTTTCATTTGTGCAAGAATCATCCCTTTGCGGACGGCAACAAGCACACTGCCCTCGCCGCGGCTGAGTTGTTCATCTTGCTCAACGGCTTGGAACTGCAAGCTACGAACAAACAGCTCGAAAAACTCACAGTTGGTGTAGCAACGGGAGAGCACTCCAAAGAACATGCCTCTGGATTCTTTTCCGATCATGTCGTCAAGCCGAAATAGCACTAAATACTACTACCGCGCCCTCTTGGTTTTCTCGCCCGCATCAAATCACTTTGACCTCCTCCTCCCATTCGACCCCCTCGTCAGGAACCGGGAGAGCTCGAACGGTGAGAACCGGAACAGGGCTTTTCCGCACGACTTTCTCGGCCGTGCTTCCAAAAAGAACGTGCTTCAAACCGGTGTGGCCATGAGTGGCAATCACGACAAGGTCAATGTCCAACCTTTCGATTTGCCTCAGGATTTCTGCGACCGCATTTTCGGCCTCTACGACAGTGACCTCAAAGGGCACCTCTCCAAGACGATCCTTGATCCTGTCCTGGATTTTCTCCTTCATGACCTTCCTGTTGTTCACCGCGATTTCCGCGATGTTCGTCGGCACCACCATGCCTCCGTACGGTGACACGCAGGTCACGGCCAGAGGGATCACCGAAAGAAAAACAAGCTGACTCTCACCAGGAACGGCCATCGCCAGCGCCGGTTCCAAGGCGGCAAAAGAGCAGTCCGATCCATCGGTGGTCACGAGAATCTTCTTCGCAACGCTCTTCATCACTCTCCTCCGTTCCTGCCATCAAAGGCACTCTGGTTTCGACGCACTCTCTCAAGCTACGAGTTGCCCGATATCGCTACCGGCAAGAGTGGACTACCTTCCATCAAGAGGACCAATCGCCTGGGAGGCTCGCCATCGCTGGGCGTCGACATCAAGGTCATCGGGAAGCGAGAGGCTCCTGATCGTAAGCACGGGAACAGGACTTCTACGGACCAATGCCTCGGCCTTACTTCCGATGAGAACTTGCGAGAGCCCTGACCAACCGTGAGTGGCCGTTACCACGAGGTCGGCTTTCAGTCGTCGAATACTCACCAGGAGCTCAGAGACAACTCGAGAGGACGTCTCAACCACGATCTCGATCGGCCGATCAGGCCTCGCCCCGCCCATGGTCAGAGCACGGTTTTCAATCTTCTTCTTCGCGATCTGGAGATTGACTTCGGGTCTCTTCGACGGCGCGCAAACATGGAGGACGATGAGCTCCGCGCCCCATCGATTCGCAAGCGTAACCGCAGGACCCCACGCTCTCCAGGAGACGTCGGAGAGATCAGTAGTAAGAACGATTCGTTTGATGCTGAAGGACATGTGCCACCTCCTTGAAATGCCGTGCCACTACGAATCAACAACATCAGTTTAGATGAAAGACAAGCCCCCTTCCTTGACACCGATCAAATCCCAATAATCGTGTCCGCACTCCTGCTCATGGAGAGAGACCTCAGCCCTGACCCTTCCCGGCTTCATCGAGAGTCCAGGACTATCAGCACACAGAACGAACTCAGTGGAGTTGTGGCGTCACATTGACCAGGATCAAGGACCGTGGCCCCAGAATCCGTTTAATCTCCTGATCCGAATCCTGGCGAGTACTGGTCGGTGCGGCATCTATGGACACCTAGCCCGGATTATTCACGAGTTTGGCGAGAATCGCCCCAGGTCGCCACTGGCTGCGTCGTTACGGCAATTTCGATCCTCGATGTGTCTCTAAACACGCCTGCGGTCGAAATCACCTAGACTCCTTGCCAGAAACGACCTGGAACAATTCTCCCTCAAACTCGTGAATAATCCGGGCTAGTCCTCCCCCTTCCCCTTACCTGCGGAAGCTGGCTGGTACTCGCCTTTTCCCTTTCAATCTCCCTCAGGAGTCCTTCCATGACCATCAAGGATGATCTTGACTACTCGACCTATCTGGACGTCGATCACCTTCTTGCTCTCCAGAAAGTCCGCTCTGATCCTCCGGAGCATGACGAGATGCTATTCATCGTCATCCACCAGGTGTACGAGCTGTGGTTCAAGCTTCTCATTCACGAACTCGACAAGATCGGACAGGACTTCGACTCCAGTGACTTGACAGGAGCGACGAGCACCTGGAAGCGCTGCTGCAAGATTCTCAAAGTTCTAGTTCACCAGCTCGATGTGCTGGAGACGATGACGCCGCTTTCATTCAAGAGCTTCCGGGATCGCCTCGACACCGCCTCCGGGTTTCAATCCCGGCAGTTTCGGGAGCTGGAGTTTTTCCTCGGGTACAAGCGCCAGGGGATGCTCAGGTTCTTTGGAGCGAACTCGGAAGATCGACGTCACGTCCAGCGACGCCTCGAGGAACCATCCCTGGTCGACCGCTTTCGCCGATTTCTTGAGCAGAGAGGCCTCTCTGCATCCAAAACGAACCGCCAAAATCCCGTGACTTCTCCCACTGGCCCAGACGCCCTCATCCAGGAACAGATCCTCCGGCTCTACCGAGCCGACGACGAGATGGTTCCTCTGTTCGAGCTGATGACCGACTTCGACGAAGGGCTTCAGGAATGGCGGTACAGGCACTACATGGTTGTCTTGCGAACCATCGGAGACCGAAAGGGAACCGGAGGATCCGAGGGGGCCGGCTTTCTGAAGGAATCGCTATTTGCACCGATCTTCCCGGATCTCTGGGCGATTCGCGGCAGGATGTAGGAACCAGCTCCGGATCACTCCCGGGAAACTCAAGGCATCATCATTCCAAGAGTTTCCCGCGATCGATTAATCGTTCTCGAACCATGAATGCTCGGGACGTGAAAGGATCCCGTTGATGACGCTCGACACCCGATCCGCAGCTTCGTCCTGACCATCCTCCCTGGCATGTTCAAGGATTTCCCGAGCCTGGGGGATCAGTTCCTGATAGAAGCGTTCGGCGACCTCGTACATCCCGTGCCAGTGAGTGTAATCGGGAGCCATCATGGACGCGCCATGTCGAGCCCGCCTTCCCTCATGATGCCAGAGGTAGAACCACGTCCACTCGATCTCCTCATCAAACTGCTTCTTGCTGATGAACTCCTCATCGCTCAACGCCTTCATGATCGCTTGTCCCGGTTTTGCAAACTTCTCATTGAAGAGGACAAGGAAGTCATCGTACTGGGAATAGAAGGCATCCACGTAGTCAGGAGTGTGGCAGTGAGTGCATACGTTTTTCATCCGTTTGCGCTTGTCGATGGCGAAGTCGTGGATGAGCGCCTTTCGCTTCACCGGGTCGGTTTCCTTCACGACCTTGCCGTTGATATCAGTATCAAGGACGAGACTCACCGGCGGTCGATTCGTCCACGAAATGCGCTCACCCGGGTCGTGGGTGACTTTCCCGCCATTTCTGGAATGTCCAGACATGTGACAAGTGGCACAAGTCGGGGCCTGGGCATAGTCTTCCCCCAAGACCCAGTCCTTGCCATCCAGGTTCATCTTGTCCTTCAGATCCCGGTAAGCAACTCCGTGCTTTGACTCCTCAAAGATCTCTTTCTGGGGATGATCGGGGCCGAGGTGGCACTTTGCGCAATTCTCCGGCTGCCGAGCCCGACGGGGCGAGAAGTCATGTCGGCTATGGCAAGCAGAGCAAGAGCCGCTGGATCCATCAAGGTTGAGCCGGCCGATACCTGTGTTGGGCCAGGTTCCAGGGTCGAATAGGGGTCGTCCATTCGCGTCGGTCTTGATCCGGGAGAGAGCCTCTACGTTGGTCGGAATCCCGTCGGGACCAGGTGCGAGATCATCGACCGTAATCGCCTGCCCCTCGGTCGCCTGGAGTGCCACCTTCGAGCCATGACATTGCTGGCATCCAAGAAGAGAGCTCGACATCCCGTTAACGGACTGAATATCGGGTCGCCCCGGCGTCGGCGAGTGAGGGTTAAAACTGCCTCGAAACCCCTCCACGGTCTCGGCAAGAAAGTTGTCAAGAGACGCAAGGATGTTTCCGCCAGCAGCATGATGGCTCTGCGCAAACTCCGCGGCTTCGGTTGGATGACACCGACTACAGTCCAAAGGAGTGACGACGGTAGCAATATCCACACCGTAGTGATCAAACGTGTCGGGATCACTCTCGCCGCTCTGGTGACACTCGACACACCCCACGCCCTTCTCGGCATGGGTGCTTCCTTCCCAGTGGGCGATGATCCCGGGATTCTGCTGCTGGTGACAGTCAACGCAGCTCCGGGAGCTGTCGGGGACCGATATCGAGTGAGAGCTGAGACCCGTTTCCTCTCGACGCCTGACAACCTCGAGGAACTGAACAATCACCAGGGACGCCAGAAACAGCAGGCCCAGGATACCGATAATTACCTTCTTGATCTCAAGGTTCATTCTTCACACTCGTTTGGTTGATTGTGGATCAATGGGCGACAAACGCTTCCCAAAGCGTGAGGCCAATCAAGGCGAACACCGCCAGGATTCCGAGCCACACACTGAATTCCGACCCCTTCCATCGGCGCCGGATCGCAGCGTCAATAAAGGGCCAAAGAAACATGACAAAGACGATCAAACCCATGGAGAGAATCGCCGCAGTGCCCGAGAACAACTTCAGCCACCGGAAGGCGACATAAAAGAACCACTCGGGCTTGATGATCTCCGGAGTGACGAGCGGATTGGCCTCCGGGCCCATGTTTGCGGGCACAACGGTGGCGAGGAAACTCAGAAGGATCATCAGAACCAAGCCGATGAAAATCTCCATCAAGAAGTGATCGGGGAAAAACGCAAAATGGCCGCCCCCTTCTCCCTTGGCTTGATCCTTCTTGAACTGGAATTCGGTGACGCCCTGCAGCCGGATGAGAGAAATGTGGACCACCAGGAGGAACACCATCGAAACCGGAAGCACGGCAGCATGCAGAATGAAGAAGCGAGACAAAGTCTGCTCTCCATAGGAATCTCCGGCGAGCATCATCCTCTTCATGAAAGGCCCAAGAACAGGGACCATATCCGCAATATTCGCTCCTACCGTCGCACCCCAGTAGCTGAGCTGCTCGTAGACGAGACTGTAGCCAGTGAAACCGGTCATCAAGGTCAAAACGAGCAACGTCATCCCGATCATCCAGTTGAGATCACGCGGCTTTCGATAGGATCCGGTGAAGTAGACCCTCATCTGATGGAGAATAATGCTGGCAATCATGAGGGTCGCGGCCCACTTGTGGAGGCTACGAAAATACCAGCCGTATGCGACATCATGAGTGATGTAGCGAACCGACTCGTACGCGGTGCTCGACGAAGGTTCGTAATAGAACGCGAGCAGAATTCCGGTCACGATCTGGATAACAAAGAGGTAGGCCGGCGTACCGCCAAGGCAGAACCACCAGTGCTTCAAGTGGTTCGGCACCGGTTCGTTGGTGAATTCCCTCAGCTGCGATCCGCTGACCGGGATTCGTTCTTTCAGCCAGGAGCCAACAGTATTCATCACGTAGACACCCTTCTTCTCAACGATTTATCAGATGTTGCGCGATGAGCTGGGGCAGCACGAAGCATTTGCTGTCGAGACATTGAGAGGAACAAGAATATAAAGGAGGGTCCCTACAACCTTGAGTGGGAAGCGGGTTAACGGTTGGTTTGCATCCTTGGGTGGCCCAGCGATGGGCTCTCCCGCGGCATCAAAGGCACCATTGTGACACGGGCAAAAGAATCGATCATTTTGCGCCTCCCAGTGAACCTGACAGCCGAGGTGAGGACACACGCTCGAGAGAGCGACAAAATCCTCTGCGGTCTTCCCGGATCCCTTTCTTGCCAGAGTCACTCCTGCTCCTTCGGGAGTTCGATAATCAAAACTATCTCCCTCCTTGAGGCTTTCCACGTCGGTGACGAACATCCAGGCTTTCTTTCCATCATCTGTCTGATAGAGGAATCGAGCACCCAGAAAAGCAAAGGTTCCATAGCCAGCGGCAAGGCCACCTGCCATGGCGAAGGTCGTGCCCGAAACGAGAAAGTTCCTCCGGGAGACCCCCTCATCGGGTAGCTCAGGTGTTTCGGACATGAAAGCCCCTCCTCACTGGCGATTTCCGTGCTGGCTGCGAAGAATACCTCGAGCACCGAAGGATTCTCTTGACCCAGGTCAAGGTGAGTCAAGAAAGTCGGATTGCTCAATGATTGATCTCGATCAATGTTGCTTTCGCTCTGAAGAGTAGACATGAGGCGGTTCCGGATTCATTCCCATATCGCACCGAGAGGAGGGCTTCATGAGGTTGTCAAGCCTGGCAATGCTGGCATCAGTTCTGATCGTCCCGATGTCCAGGGAAGTTCAAGCTCAGGAAAAAAACTCGAATACCAAGGAGGACGGCTCGATCAGACAAGAGCTCAGTGAGCTTCGTCGCGAGGTCGATGACCTGAGAGAGTGGAAGCTTCAGCAGGAGGAGACGGCCCCGGACGGGACGAGCGAGTCTCGGTTCAAACTCCCGGGATCGATGGGGCTTACCGTGTCGGGACAGATCCGAGTTCGAGAGGAGTACCGCAGTCATCTTTATAGTCCAACCGATCCAGACGGAAACGAGCGAAACGACTTCACCCGACTGCGGACTCGACTCCGATTCGACTTTGAGGTCAATGAGCAGCTCCAGGCAATCGTGGAACTCCAGGACATTCGCCTTCTCGGATCCGAGGGCTCAACGACGGCGGACGCCGAGGGGCTTGATCTCAAACGAGCGGAAATGTTGATCAAAGACCCGTTCGGGCTCCCCGCCGAAATCGAGATCGGGCGATTTGTCATGTTCTACGGCAAGCAGAGAGTCATTGGCCACCTCGAGTGGTTTGATCAGGGACGTACTTTCGATGGGTTCCGCATCAAAGCTCAGGGGACGTCATGGTTTGCCGATCTCTTCGGGGCAAGAATCAATGACCTCGGCGCTTCCGACGAGGACGACAGCGATCTTGTCGGTATCTACGCAGGAACCAAAGAGCTCATGAGCGGGCTTGATGTCGAGGGGTACATCCTTCATACTCGCGATCAGCGTCGCGGCACCTCGGAGCGTGGAACCCAGGGAACGACCGGGTTCACAACATTCGGAAGCCGCTTGTTCGGAACCTGCTGCGGGCTCGAATATGAAACGGAAATTCTGTTCCAGACCGGCGAGGTTTTCGATGACAATCTGACCGCGTACGGTGGAGTTGTAGCGATCGGATACAAGTTCGAGGACTGTCCAATGACCCCCAGACTCGGGTTCGAAGTCGACTACGCCACGGGCGACCGGAACGGGACGGATGGCGATACTGAGCAGTTGCAGGTACTATTCCCCACGAATCACATGCACTATGGAAACGCGGATCTGGCAGCTTTGAGCAACCTCTGGGATTTCCGGACATCGCTGGGGTTCCAACCATCGGAGACGGTAAGAGTGTCCCTTGATCATCATCACCTCTCCCTTCAAGACGAGGAAGGGGCGTGGGTCAATGCCGGAGGAGCTACAATCCGCCCAGGCGCCGCGGGAGCTTCCCGTCATCTGGGGGAAGAAGTCGATCTTACGGTCTGGTGGGATGCCATCGAAAACCTCGAGCTCCAGTTCGGATGGAACCACTTCTTCGGAGGCGGCTTTACGGACGACACGGGAAGACAACGAGACGCGGTGTTCACCTACATCCAGGCGCTTCTCAAATTCTAGTCACACAACCAGGTCAACCATGATCGAAACCCAGGTCGCGATCGAAGCTGCGGTAGCCGGACTTCTGGCCAGCGTGGCCTGTGGCCTGGGTGCACTGCCGCTTGGATTCAAAAGAATCAATCTGGGGAAGAGGATCGGTCTTGGCTATGGCTTCGCGGCCGGGTTGATGGTCGCCGCATCGGTCTACAATCTACTGTGGCCGGCCCTCACCCTCGGGAATGCGGAGCTTCGACTCGGCTCGGTGCTAAAAACAACCGCGGGTCTTTTCCTGGGATGCCTTCTTCTATGGTGGATGGGTCGCTTTCTGACCACCGAGCGACTGGAGAGCCGTGGAATTGCAAAGTGGTTGGGAGGTCGAACCGAAGCACTCATCTTCCTGACGATGTGCCTTCACTCGGTCCCGGAGGGAATTGCCGTCGGAGTCGGGTATGCAGGAGAAGCTCGACTCGAGGACGCGGAGGGCCTGGGGGGCTACATTGCGCTCGCCATCTCCATTCACAACATACCTGAAGGGCTGGCGGTTGCCCTGCCGCTGCGCCTTCGCGGCGTATCTCTGGCAAAGTGTTTTCTCTTCGCGTTTCTGACCAGTCTACCCCAGCCCATCGCCTCGGTTCCAGCATGCCTACTGGTCTGGTTCTTCGAACCACTCATCTTGCCTTGCCTCGGACTTGCGGCCGGCGCCATGATGTACCTGACGATCGAGGAGCTCGTTCCGGACGCCCTTGAAACCCGAAGTCGAGGACAGGTCGCGTGGGCCTTCATGATCGGTTTCATCAGCATGGTCCTCGTGCAGGCCGTCCTCTGATTGAAGTCGGCCACGGCCTGCATCTTCCATCCGCATCAACGGTCCTTTCGAGATTCATCATCCTGTGAACTTGACCTGAATCAAGGATCCGCCAGATTCACGGGAGTATCGTTTAGAAGCTTGTTATGGGGAATCGACAAGACGAAAAATTCAAGGAGGTAAATCATGAGCCGAAACCGGAGCCTGACCGACGCGGCATCCCAGTTCCCGGATCGCCTGGCCCTGTTGACGGCCTCGGATTTGATGACTCCAAACCCGGTCACGATCATGATCACCGCGACCGTGCCAGAAGCGGTTGCCGTGCTCACGGATCTCCATTTCAGTGGGGCGCCGGTTGTCGATGCAGATGGATGCCCGGTCGGCGTCATCAGTCGCACCGACATCGTGCGAAACAATCACGAAGAAGTCGATCGAATTCAACCCAGCTCCGAGCCCGATGAGACTGATCTCTGGAGAACTCTGGTCGAATCTCGCGATGACTTCCTGATCGAGAAGGTGAACGAGACGCGGGTCGAGGACATCATGACTCCCCTTGTGTTCTCAGTGAAGCCGAACTGTGGGGGCGTCGATATCGTGACCAAGATGCTCAGTCAAGACGTCCACAGGATCCTTGTTGTGGACGATGAGGGAACTCTTCAGGGTGTGATCAGCTCCATGGATATCTTGAGAGAACTGGTAGATTCAACCCGATCCAGGACGGCGCAAGACACATGATCATAGGCCGTCAAATAGGCCTACGACCCTTCCTTCAGCACCCATTCCGTGGCGCGACGTGCGAGCTCGGTGGAAGTCTGAATCTGGAGCTTTTCCTTGATGTGCTCCCGGTGTGACTCCACGGTCTTCGGGCTGATGGAAAGGCGTTCGGCGATCTTCTTCGTGCCAAGCCCCGTTCCGATGAGCTCAAAAATTTCGAGCTCCCTGTTGCTGAGCCGATCAACTGTAGCGGCCTCTACTTTCGCTGAGCGCCCGACGAACTTACCGAGCATTCGGTTCGCGATCGTGTCACTGACATAAATCTCCCCCTTGTGGACCCGGCGAATCGCTCGAATGAGAAGCTCCGTTCCTTTCTGCTTCATGATGTAGCCGGAGGCGCCGGCTCGGAGAGCACGCTCAGCGTAGAGAGCTTCGTCATGCATGGAAAGGACGAGAATCCGGATGGCAGAGTTTCGGGCCTGTATCTGCTTGATCAGATCGAGGCCGCCAATATCTTGCAAGGAGAGGTCGACCACCGCGACATCGGGTGGTGGCTCGATCTTCTTCAGAGCATCGTGATACCCTTCCGCTTCTCCACAGACGCAAAGACCTGGCGTCTGGTTGATCATGGCAATGAGGCCTTCCCGGACGATGGGATGATCGTCAACAAGGAGAATCTTGATCGGCGATCCGGAATCACTCGGCATGGGAGCCCCCCATCAAGTTGCTTGCATGGTGGGGATCAAAATGACAATCCACAACCATTCCTCCTCCCTCGCGTGCTCCGATCGTGAGGATTCCACCAATGTGTCGAGTCCGGTAGTGCATCATGTGAAGACCACGCCCACCTTGATTCGCCAAGGGAAACGTGAAACCCATGCCGTCGTCCGAAACCATGAGTCTCCCTTGTCGGCCCTGCACCGTAAGGGTGACCCAGATGTTCTTCGCTTCAGCATGCTTGAGAGCGTTGTTGACCGCCTCGCTTGCAATGTAATAGAGCTGAAGAGCAACGCTCTGATTATCGACCGGAGCTGGAAGTTCATTGTGGAAGTGACATGCCGGTCCTTGCGCTCGATTCACAGAATCCACAAGCTCTTCCAGGGAGATCATGAGCCCCTCTTCGTCCACGGTGACGGGAACCAGCCCCCGAACTAACGCGCGAGTGTGGTCGATGGCTCCGTTGACCAGGCTAACGATACGTGCAGCGTCCTTGGCCGCGGCGGGATTTGTTTTCCCCAGACTTGTCCCAAGAGCGCCAGCAAGGAGCGCGATTCCCGTCAGCTCCTGGCCCAACCCGTCGTGAAGATCTCGCCCAATGCGTCCTTGCTCCTCACTGCTCGTGTTCAAAACCTCTCGCTCCAGCTGCTTGAGCTCGGATATGTCCCGAACGATGCCGGTGAAGAGGAGGCGTTCGTTAACTCGAGTCTCACTGATCGCCAGATGAATGGGAAACGTCGACCCGTCTTTCCGCCGGGCCACGACCTCACGCCCGGATCCGATCACCTTGGGGATTCTTGTAGCCACGTAGGCCTGGATATAACCGTCGTGCTCGCTCCGATATGGATCGGGCATGAGAATGGAAATGTTCCTTCCCAGGAGTTCCTCGTCGGTATAGCCAAAAAGGCGGTGGACCGCAGGATTCACCGTGAGGATCGTGCCCAGGGGGTCAATCGTAATAATTGCATCTACCGCGGCCTGAACCATGGATTCGAAAACGGCAAGGGACTCCTCCGGATTCGAACCTTGCACGGCATGATTTTCCTTCTTACTTTCCATTGCTGGGTGAGTGTCCTTTGCTTTCCTTCACGACCTGAACAGTTCCCCGAAGGCTTCGCCGGGAGGCTGCGTCAGGTTAGCCGGTTCGAACTCCCCCAGCATAGGAAAAATCGGCTCAGCACGCGAGGGCCAGCTCGTCAAGGGATTCCGGATCCTCGATCCAGACCGTCCTTCCTTCCACCTCGATAATTCGGCTCTCCTGCATGCTTCTGAGCCCCCGACTCAACGTCTCGGGAGCGACCCCCACAAGGGACGCGATCTCGAACTTGGGGAGGCGGAGTCGGATAGGATTCGGCCCCCGGCGAAATTGCTCCAGCAAGTAGCGAGCAATTTTGCTCATGGATTGCCCTGTCGCAAGATGGGCGCTCATCCGAAGAAGCTTCTCGTTTCTGAGAGCGAGGACCCGGAGGACTCGCTTGCAGAATCCGGAATCCTTTTCCACCAGAGTCCGGAAGGTGGACGGTTTGACAATCAGGACGGTGGCCTCCGTGATGGACTCGGCGTTTCCGGTGTGCGGCTGTTCAAGGAGAACGGCCTCCTCGGCAAACACATCGCCAGGCTCGAGGGCGAGAAGATTGAAGGGGCGCCCGTCGTAGTTTGTGCGGCAGACCTTCAGCAATCCCTTGAGGACAACAAAAAATCCGCGGCAGGATTCGCCGTCGTGAACGAGGCTCTCCTTGGGGGAGAGATGACGGACACGGCTCGTCTCAGCGATCAGGGAGAGATCCTGAGATGACAGCCCCTTGAAGAACGCGGTATCGGTGACAACCTGGATCATTCGTGCGGCGGGAATCCGAGCCTCACGAGCGCGTCGCGTCACAACAAGGGGACACTGGGGCAACGTCCCGCAGTTGGCCTTCTCCTGCAAGGTACGAACGACCTCATTGATTCGTTCGGTCGTCCGTGCGTCGAAGGAACGGGGCTTCCCGTCCAGGTCGCGCACATCCTCCAGCTCGATGGTTGTCTTGCCGCCGTCGAATTGAGCGGAGAGACAGAGTTCAACATCTTCAGAATCGGGTCCGATAGGTCCGGCGGGAGTTCGAAAACGGACAGGACCTTCCGGGTTCGGGCGAGCCTCACACCACTCACATCGTGTCCCTAGAGCTTCTGCGGACTTCGTCATGACTGCCTCCTTTTCGATGGACTGCCTTGATCACCATCAAACTTGATCACCATCAAGAGGAAACCATTTCGAGGGCCGTCCCGGTATCGGGAGCAAGTCTGGATTCGGGGGTAGGGAGTCTTCCCAGGCGCATGGGGAAATCCCCCATGGAGACTCGCCAACTGTAGAACTCAGAATCATCTTGACGCGGCTTTGAATGAACCCGGTCCCAGGATCAACGCGGAAACGATTGCGCTAGCCCTTTCTAGCCCAGGGAAAATAACGATAGCGCCCCGGAAACAATTGTGCTAAAAAACCAGCATGAAAACTTCCAAATCAAGCGCCTGGGCCCACCTCAAAGCTTCCTGGATCGTGGCCGCCTGCACCTTCATCCTCGCGACAAACCAGACCGCCCGCGGCGAGGAATCGCCCTCTCCGCTCGCTCAAGACTTCCAGTCCTTCTGGGAGGCTCCGGGGCCGAAACCTCGTCTCGAGCAAGTCGAGAAACTCCTGAAACACGATGCATCCTTCGACGAGTTGTTGTCACTCCTTGCCGCCGGTCCGCGGTTTCGTGACGATGTTCCTCGGGGGCGTATTCTGCGGTCACGAAAAGGAGCGGGAAATCAGGAACATCCCTGGCTCCTCCTTGTTCCTGAAGATTACCGGCCCGATCGCTCCTACTTCCTTCGGGTTGATCTTCATGGAGGCATGGGAGCACCCCCATGGCCAAAAGACGGCAGCTGGGCCAAAGGATGGAATCCACAGTCGAAGCAACTGATCCTCTTTCCCGCGGGCTGGTGGGACTCCATGTGGTGGACAGCGGGGCAAGTCGAGAACCTCGACGCCATCCTTGACGAGGTAAAACGGACCTGGAATGTAGACGAAAATCGGGTGCTCCTCGTCGGATCCTCCGACGGATGCATCGGATCCTGCTTCTACGCCCTCCGTCATTCGACGGCCTTCGCCGGTTTCGGCGGCTTCATCGGCTGTCCGGTCCGCCTGACGAACCCCACCCTCCGAATCGATGGGCAAATGCATCTCTCTAACCTCGACGGGACTCGATTCTTTCTGGCCAACGGAGGGCGGGATCATCTCTTTCCCGTCAAAGATATCCGTGACTACTGGGATCTTTTCCAACGTCATGGAGCCGACGTCGAATACATCGAATACCCAAGAGAGGGTCACGGGTTTTCCTTGACGCGGGAGGACGAGCGCAAGTTCGCCAGGTTCCTGTTCAATACGCGCCGCGACCCCTTGCCCGACAAAATCTCGTGGGCAACCGAGAGAACCGATCGCTATCAACGACGCGGCTGGATCGAAATCGTGGAACTCGGCAAGGCCTCAAGCGACTCAAAAGAGCTCGAAAAAGACATCGTCATGCCGCGGATCTGCACCGGTAAATATCGTCGGCTTCGCGCTCCTCGGCCTCGCCCCTGGGGAAGAGTCGACGCAAGCCGATCGGAAAATCGAGTCACCGTGGTTACCCGAGGCGTACGCCGTTTTCGAATCCTGCTTGCCCCGGGGGAGTTCGACCTCTCAAAGGAAGTCGAGATCATCGTCAACGGAATTCCGGTCCTGAAAAAGATGATCAATCCGGACCCACGCATCCTCTTGACCCGGGCGGCTCACGATCTCGACCGGACGATGCTGTTCGCCGCGGAGGAAGAGATTCAGGTTCCCTAAGTTAGCAGCCCGCTGACAAACCCAGATGCTCGCGGCACGGATTGCATGGGGTCACAACAGCAGGTCCGAAGCTCCCGCTAGACCATGCGGCAAGAGGAGATCCATCTTGAAGCCGGATGAGATTCTATTCATTTATCCAAGAAAGTCCTGCAGGGTCACGGAAGCTTCGTCGCCATTCCCATCAGAACGACCGGAACCTCCGGAAGTTCACCGGTGTTCAGCGGCGGCTTTTCCGCTTCGAAGAGACTTTGCTTGGCGGAAACAAAGTCACCTCTCTTGGTCTGCATCTATTTGACGGAGAACCCTGATGAATCGAAATGGCATCACGTTCGGAATCGCGTTTGGTATATTCATTGCTCTTGGCCTTCTTGCCAGGCCGGCGAAGGCTATTACGGTGTCGATTCCCTGTGGAACCCAAAGGTGCTTTCCAAATCTCGATCCCCCTTTAGCCCTTCAGTTCACCGTCGTGAATATCGGAGACTGCGCCGGAAAGATCCTGGCCTTTGACCAGATGGATTGCCAAGGAACGACTCTCGTATCCGCCTGTATCGATCCTGGAGAAGTGATTACGATTGATCGCGCATCACGGGATGTTCGATCCATCTTGCTTGTGGCAATTGGCACAGGAAGTCAGGCACGACTCGACTTCACTCCGATTGCGGAAGAAACCGTTCCCTCCGGGACAGTTCTTCCCTTTGCCGGAACTACGGTTCCTCAGGGCTTCCTTGTTTGTGACGGATCCGAGGTCTCCCGAGACAGTTTCTCCCGACTCTTTGATCGTGTGGGAACGACCTACGGTGCCGGAGACGGATCAACCACGTTTAACCTCCCGGACCTGACTTCCAGGTTTCCGCTGGGTCTTTCCGCCTCAGGGACAGGTTCGATGCTTGGCGAGACTGGAGGTGAAATCGACCATATGCATGAGGGAGCAAGCCACACCCACGGAGTACCCGGACATAGTCACGGTCACAATCTCACAGCGTCGGCATCGGGTAATCATCTCCACTCGATCTCCGGAACGACGAACGCAACCGGAAATCATTCCCACGCCGTGATCGGGACAACCGCAGTGGGAGGGCTTCATCGCCATTGCTTCAATGCACATCAGGTCGGCAACTACACCAATGATAACAACAACCCTCCCAGTGGAATCGTGGGACACGTACAAGGCGGAATCGCGGCCAACCAGCCACGAGATATCACGACCCAGAACGGTGAACATTCCCACAGTTTCTCGACCACTTCTGCAACAGCAGGGACCCACAATCACTCTGTCTCAGGAACAGCCCTGTCCGCCGGAAATCATGTCCACAGCATTGGCGGCGTTGTAGGAAACAATGGAGGTGGGAACGGAGATCAAACATTGAACACCGATCCTGGGACGAATGGAACAACAGGGATCGCCAATCCACCCTTCTTGACTCTCCGATTCATCATCAAGCTGTGACAGGTCGCCGGATTCGCGATGCGAGGGTCCCGGCCTGAACACCGGGGTCCTCCAAGAAAGGTCGTTTCCCCAATCAAAGCCCCCTATCGGCTCATCCCATGGCACCAACCGGAAACCTGTTTCCCTGGTAGATTCGTCCTGGACTCGTTGCTGTCCATACCCGAGAATGTCCTTTTTTCGGGGGATCTTCTTGGACGGATCGCGAGAACAGAATGCTCCCCTTGACGAGGAGCTCACCGACGAGGTTTACCGGGAGCTTCGACAGCTCGCCGCCTACTTCATGAAAGGAGAGAGACGGAATCATACTCTCCAACCAACAGCCTTGGTTCATGAGGCTCTGCTTCGGATCGCTTCGTCCCGGACTTCCGTCCATAGCCGATCCCAGTTACTTGCCGTCGCTTCCGTCGCTATTCGTCGAGTTCTCGTCGATCACGCCCGGGGGAAACAGCGAATCCGGCGAGGTCGCGGGGTTCCAACTCTTGAATTCACGGAAGCCGACTCAACGGTTGCTCCTGAATCTCCGTTTCGCATCGAACTCATCGAACTCGATGAAGCATTGATCGAGCTCGAGCAACTCCATCCCCGCCAGGCCCGGATCATTGAACTTCGCTTCTTTGGCGGCCTGAGTGTGGAGGAAACGTCAAAAACTCTTGGCATTTCTCAACGCTCCGCCTTTGCGGACTGGGAGATGGCACGACGATGGTTGAAGCGCCGACTAGCGCCCTGCGAGCCCGAATAAAATGAGTCGTGCAAGTTTCTTCAAAGTTCGGGAAGCATTTCACACGATGCTAGAACTCTCCAAACACGAGCGGTTGTCATTCCTTGCGACAATGGCCTCTCAAGATCCAGAGGTCCATGCGGAAGTTCTTTCCCTCATGGAGCAGGAACCGGATGATCTTCTGGACGGTTTCCTCAGGGTGCCAGCGCTGGGAACAGGCTTCAGTGTGTGCGCGGCTGTTTTTCCGCAAGAGCCCCCATCCGTCCCGAATCAACTGGGCAGTTTTCGAATCAAGAGGATCTTGGGAGGAGGCCTCTATAGTTTGGTTCTCCATGCCGAAGAGAACCGCCCGGACTGTCCCCCCCGATCGGTTGCCCTGAAAATCTTGAGGCCTGGATGCTGTTCCGAATCAATGCGTCGCCGCTTTATCGCGGAGGGCGATTCATTGCTTGCCATCACTCATGAGGATGTGGTTCGTGTCTTTTCTCGGGGAGTTTTCGAAGATTTCGGCCCATGGCAAGGCACCCCCTTCCTCTGTCTCGAATATGTTGACGGCACTTCTATTGACGAATTCTGTCGTCGGGAAACCCTGAATCGCCAGGAACGCCTTGACCTGTTTGCTCGGGTCTGTGACGCGATCCAGCATGCGCACCACAAAGGGATCATCCATCGCGACCTCAAGGTGACCAACATCCTGGTCTCCAGAAGTAACCGCAAATACTCTCCAAAAGTCATCGACTTCGGGGTTGCCTTGAATTCCAAGGATGAACCATCGGCAACCTTGACGCGACACGGCGAGCTTCTCGGAACAATATCGAACATGAGCCCGGAACAACTTTCCGGAAACTCGAACGGTGTCGATACCCGAACAGATGTTTACTCCCTGGGCGTCGTCCTCTATGAACTCGTCACGAACCAGCCGCTTTGGGATCTGGAAGGGCTCTCTTTTCTCGAAGCAACTCGCGTCATTGCCGGGCTCGATCGCCCCCCGGCATGCGGCATCGATGGCGATCTTCGAACAATCATCACAAAAAGCCTGGAAAGAGAACGAGATCAGCGCTACCCGACCGTGTCAGAGCTTGCCGCGGACGTTCGCCGTTTTCGGGATGGCTTCCCGATCATGGCGCGGCCACCAACAATCCAGGGCATCCTTGCCCGGTGGGCGTGGCGGCATCGAGCCTTTACCATTCTCTCCGGAGTCACCTCGATCATCCTCCTCTTTGCAGCAATTCACTTCGTGAGGTCGAAAGCGAAGGCTTCCCGGAACAATCGAGAGATGAGGGACACCCTGAGTGCAGCTCTCGACATTTCCCTGAGCATCGCAGAGTTCCCCGAGAAATCTAAAACGCATGTCGCAAACCTGGAGGATCTGCATTCGATCTCAAACGATCTTACCGCTCGTGATCCCGAGAATCGGGACTTTTGGGACTGCCATGCGACGATTCAAGGCGCACTCTCGGATGCGTACGTCAAAGAAGACAACCATTCCCAAGGTCGGGCCCTGGCCGAAGACTCGCTACGACTGAGACAGCGCCTTGTAGAAAGTGATCCGGGTTCCGTAGACCTTCGCAAGAAACTGTCTCTTGCCTATGTCCGTCTCGGGGATGCTAAGAGACGAGAGGATGATTCCCAGGGGTCCCTTGAGGCATACCTGGAAGCTCTTCAAATCGACGATTTCCTGGCTGCAGAAGGGCCCAATGAACGAGAGCTGCAGGACAACCTGGGTTGGAGTCACGACCGGATCGGTCACTACTACCTCGAAAGACGAATGGATGACCTGGCAGCAGCCTGCATCGCAGATCAACTCAGAATTGCACGTTGGCTCGTTCAACGGTTCAAAGGGGATTACCGTGGTTACTTCCTTCTTTCCGAAGGACTCAAGAAATCTCATGTGATCAGCGCTCGCAACAAAGATCCGCTTCAGTTCCGATTGAATCTTCTGGACGAAGCGCTGTCCGCTGCACGAAAGGCGGTGGAGCTCGAGCCTCGAAACGGGCTCCTTCAAGATCGGCTCGGATCGATTCTTATCCGGATCGGTAATCAACTGGATGACATGGACCCTTTGATGGCTCTTTCGCACCTCGATCAGGGAATATCCATCACCCGGGATCTCTATCGGGCCGATCCTTCCCGGACAGATTTGTTGAGTCGGATCTATTTCGCAGGAACGGGTCGAGCGAGAGCTCTTCTGATACTGGGCAGAACCGAGGATGCAGCTGTTCAGATCAATCAATCCGTCCAGGGGATTTCAGCGATTGTCTCGATCCGTGGGACACACGTCATGCGCCGTCGACTCGCCAATGCTCTCCTGATCATGGTTGATGTTCTGGAGCGGCAGCTTCGAATCGAGGAAGCTAGCGAGGCACTCGTCCAAGCACACGGAATCAACCTTGATCTGGCGCGAGAATCCGATGATCCACTCACGGATCAGCTTCGATGCGGTCAATTGCTGATCAACCGCCCCGCACACCCGGAGGACCGGGACCGTGGGCTCAAAATGCTCCTAAATGGAAGTGACCGATTCCCTCAGGAGCCGTCTTTTCTGGAGGCAGCAATCCGTGAGTTGATTCGCGTCGAGGAGATCGGGGAAGCGCGCCTGAAATTGAAGGAATGGCTGGAAAAATATGGGGGATCGGTGGGAGCCCAGACAAGAACGAGAGTCATTTCCATCTTCGACGAGATCGAAGAGGCCTCCGACAACGATCGATCATCTGAAAGCGGGCTTGAATCAGGATCTCGTTAGCTTACCCAAAAAAAATGCCGACAGGCCCGATCGCCCGCCGGCACGTTCTAGTTCAACGGTTCTTCTCGTTGCTTCCTATTCGAAATACAAGAGAATGGAGTTCGTCACGCTGAAGTTTCTGCTAGCCGACGAATCCCGGTTGTGAATCAGACCAATGATTGTCCAGTATGTTCCTGGAAGGAAGTTCGCCGGATCTCCACTGGGCCGATGCAGTGCGATCGCCGGAGCAATCGGGGGATCGGCCATGGGAGTTCCAAAATAGTTCGTGGCGCCGATCTTGTTCGGGCGTCCAATGGTATTCAGAACGATCGACGGATTCCCGCCCTGAGTGAGGAGAATCTGGTGACAGATCTGCCCCAGGCCAAATGGGAGAGCTACGAGACTGCTCTCATCCGGGATCCCAGGAGTGACATGGATAACGTAAGATCCGTTACTGTTCGCAGGAGGGTTCCCCATCACAATCGCCAGACTGCCGGAGGGACTCAGCTGCCTGAAAGGAATCGAGGAGCCATTCACCCTGAGGATGTTCATGACATCGCTTCCTTGACAGTCGTCGATGCTGTTCTCAACAAACTCGAAGGCTCCCGGAATCGTGGCGGAACCACACGAGGAGTTTACGTTGACATCGACGATTGCGGCCGGGGCAGCCGCCGTCCTCACCAACAGGGTGGTATCCGTCGAGGCCCCATGAACAACCATCGGAGTGCCGCCGAAGTCCACGTTCACATTCCCCTGAAGAAGTCCGGTTCCGGTGATCGTGACCAGGGTTCCTCCGGTGCTAAGGCCTTCGGTGGGAGTGACTGCACTCACCGAGAACGGAAGACAAGCATCATAGGTAAAGCTACCGGCAAGAACATCTGAACCGCAGCTATTGGTGACCGTGACGTCAACAGTACCGGCGGCTCCGGCAGGAGTCACCGCATCGACGAAGCGAAAACCGGTCGTATCGTACACGGTGACACTCGGGCTCGGGACACCACCAAAAAGGACGGTGGTATCGGCGGAGTGGGTCATTCCATCGGCGGTGATGGTTACGACCTCGCCGCCTGCATCGTAGCCGTTTGCGGGGTCAAGACTGTTCACGGCGACCGCACTGCACGCTCCTAGCTCCAGGTGCCAGATGCAATCGGAATCGGCGACAAGGATCTCGATCAACCCATCGCCGTCCAGATCACCCAGCCCTGCAATACTGTCTCCGAACGAATCACCGGTGACTCCGGAGAAGCCGCCGGTATTCGAGGCGATCTTCACCTCGGAGAGAGCGCGATAGACCCCATCTTGTGTGAGAAGGTGAATGTATACACCGCCATCGCCGGTGGGCCCAAGATCCCTGGGAGCGCCAAAGGCAACGTCGTCGATGAGATCACCATCCACATCACCGATGTTGTCGAGGGCATACGCAAACTGGGAGCGGACGTTGGGGATACACTCGAAGGGTCGATGAACGTGAAAACTGTTGAGATTCAGGCCACCGGTTGAGTCCTTCAAGTAGGCAACCGCTGCCGCCCCCCAGCTATCCATTCCGTTGATCCAGTCGACCCCGTATGCCCCCACGATGACGTCCTGGAGCCCGTCGCCGTTTCGATCTCCAGCGGAAGCGAGGGAGCTACCGAAGAACTGGTTGTCTTCACCAAAGAAAGTGAGGCCCGGAAGGTAGGGGCTGAAGTCCTCGGACTTCACGGTTCCGTCCGAGTTGAGCGCGAGGGACCACACACCTCCACTGTCGATCTCACCAAAGGTTCCCGATCGGGGAACGCTGACCATGATGTCGGGAACACCATCGGTGTCGAAATCGCCAACGGCGGCGATCGCTGTTCCGAACTCATCGGTCTGACCGAGGGGCCCGGTGAATCCGGAAAGACCTTCTCCAATGATGGTCTCGTCCTTCACGGTTCCGTTCGTGTTCATGAGAAGAATGTGGACATAGCCCTGAGTCCCGCCGATGAACCCTCCGTCGGCGGCGGGTGCTCCCACCGCAAGATCGCAGACGCCGTCATCATCGACATCCCCGATGTTCTCGGTGGTGTAGCCAAAAAAGGTGCCGTCCACATCGGCCTGCAGTCCACCAAGACCGGTACCAATCTGTGCCGTCGAGCTGAAGGTGCCGTCGGTATTGAGGAAGGCGATGGTCAAGATGTCCGAGGTGACAATCGTGTAGGCGATGTCAACGATCCCATCCCCATCAAGATCACCGATATTGGACAGACCGTTCACGCTGGAGATCGGGATGGCCGTCTGAGAGACGACCTCACCGGCAATCTGCGCGGCGGAGGGAAAGGCAAAAAGGGCGAGTGAAAGCAGGGTGCACATCAGGATGTGGATTCGGGTTCTCGTTCCGAATCGAGACTCATCTTGCATCGGTTCTCCTTCTCTTGACTGGATGTGGCTCATCAAACTCAGATGACCGGACACTGCCTTCCAGTTCTCGAGAAGCACGATCCGAACGAGAAATGTGGAAATATTCTGGATCCGATGAATTCAGGTGACTTTGGTGCCCAGATCAGGCGATTAGCACGAGAACGCAGCCCTTCCACTCGCTCTGGAATCGATTTTCGATGACATCACGGTCTCACTCGCCGGATCACCCGAACCCCGGGCCGCCCCCACCGGGCGTTGTCCAGGACGCCGGCCCGGGCCGCTGACCTGCACTTGATGGGAGTATCCGTGCTTCCCCCTCCACGGATCGGGTACCGATGACCTTCCTCCCAGTCCCGGGCAAAATAGCGCAGTCCATCGCCGGGCCGGGCTTCCATTGTCGTGTAGGCCCGCCGAATGAAAACATCTGCGGCCAGTTCCCTGGCGTTACCGTGCATGTCGTACAGACCGAACGGATTGGGCAAGAAACTGCCAACCGGAGCATTGCCCCGAAAGCGGTCATCGATTTGCTGGCTTGGCTTTCCAAAGACGGGAGATTCCTCCTGCCCCACGGATCGGTCCCAAACATTGGCGTGATTTTCGAGAGACGCAATGGAGTTGCCTGTGTAGAAAGCCGTCGTGGTCCCCGCCCGGCACGCATATTCCCACTGGGCTTCGCTTGGAAGTTGAAGCCAGGTTCGATCAAGAACTTTTAGCAGAGCAATCCGATTGGATAGGATCGGAAGAGCACTATGGCTTTGACTTGGCAGCAAGGTTCCGCCCAGTCGAACAAACTGGGCTCCGGTGAGCTCGTATTTCGAAACAAAGAATGGATCGAGCAGAACGGAGTGGGCCGGTTGCTCCTGATCGAGGTCCAACGCGGGAATCGGCTCCTCGAAAGGAACCCCAGTCGATCTCGTCCCAACTTCAACCACACCTCCGGGAAGCAAGACCATCACGATCCCGGTTTCGGCGTCGATCTCAAGTCGACATGGGTCGTCCGGCGTCGGCTCCGCTCCGGGAATTGCCCCACTGATCACATGGACGAATTCCCACAATCCGCTCTCTGAATTGCGTCGCAGTGGAAAAAGCCCCATCTGGGGTTCGATCTTGAGGCCCCGGTAGACTTCCAGTTCGGAGATTTCTCTCTTGGCTCGATCCCATTCGGCGGCCGGGTCCAACATCGATGTCTTGTGTGCAAAGCGAATCCCTTGCTCGTGGGCAAGAACCTTTTTTTCCAGATCCAGTAATTCTCGATATTCCGTTTCGATGAGACGAGTCAACATGGCATGGCGCCATTCTTCGCTCCGGGTCCCGAACGTCCAGGTTCTTCTGTGGTCCTTGGTGGAAAGCTTGTCGATGAGCCGCTTGAGGTTGACAAGCTCAGCGTCGTTGTAGATGTTGAAAGCTTCGGGATCGTCCGCCCGCTCCATGAGATCTTCCAGGCTCCGGAGCTCCTTGCGAAGACCAGCAATCCTCTCCTCATCGGGGGCTCGATCCATCCTCTCCTCTTCCTCCGTATACGGAAGTGCATTCTCGCGGATGGAGGTGAGCTCCCTCTGATAGATCGAGTACCTCTTGCGGACCTGGTCAACCTTGCCATACCAGTTCCCCATCTCTTCGAGACGTCCCGGGTCCATCGGCCAGAACGACCAGGCCTCCCGGGTCATCTTGGCGATCCAGTGCGAGTCGGCCAGAAGCTGGATGCGTTGAAGGGCCACCCGTTCTCGCGCCGCGGTGAAGACAGCGAAAAAAAGCAACAAGGAAAAAAGCGCCAGGGAAAGGACGACGATCGGATGGCGTCTCGAGAAGATGCGTGCTCGGGCCGACCACCCAGGACCGGTGGCGACGACGGGCATTCCGGCAAGAACGTTTGCGAGATCCCGAGAAAAATCGACGGCACCCGAATACCGGGAGTCCGGTTCCCGGCTCATCGCTGTGAGACACACCATCTGAGCGTTCCGCGGGATCGCCGGATTCCAGGTACGCGGAGTTCGCACATCCCCCGCAATGATCCGTTGCATCGTCCCCTCGTTGGAACCAGACTCGAAAGGGTCTCGGAGAGTGAGGCTCTTATAAAGTGTTACCCCGAGAGAGTAGATGTCGGTTCGCTTGTCGGTTGCGGTCGATCCACGAACCTGCTCGGGCGACATGTATAGCAACGAACCGACCTGGGTTCCCGTTCGAGTGAGTTGAGTTGCATCGCTCGAACGAGCGAGTCCAAAATCAATCAGGACCGTCCGCCCGGCCGGAGTCACCCAGATATTGGAAGGCTTGATGTCTCGATGCACGATCCCCCGGTCGTGGGAGTGATCGAGAGCCCGGGCAACTGCTTGAGTGATACGAATACAGGCCTCGCTCCAGGTTCCTTCGAACAGGGCTGGAAGCTCCACGGGCGAGACTTCGTCTTTTGCCCCGGAAGACCGAGCCTGAAGATCAAGGATCGCTTTGAAAAGATCCTCGCCGGTGAGTGCTTCGGGCTGCCGACCTTCGAAACAACCGAGCACATCGTGGAGAGTGGATCCTTCGAGCCATTCCATGACAAAAAACGGGATCTCTCGATCTTGGCCAACGGAAATCACCGACACAATGCCCGGATGTTCGAGCCGTGCAATGGCCTCGACTTCCCGCCGAAAACGCGCCACATCTTTTGAGTCGTAGATTCGATCCGGCCGGATCACTTTGAGAGCAACGCGGCAAGCCTGAGTCCCCTGCTGGGCCAGGTAAACAACCCCCATCCCCCCGCCGCCGATTTTTCGGATCAGGCGAAACTCACCGAGCTGTTCGGGAAAGCTTGCAGGAGTGCCGGCGGATTTTGAATCCACCAGCCCCATGGCATCCAATCGTTGAAAGCCTTCCCGGAGCTGCTGAGCATGGTTCGGATGCTCGGCGCACATCGCCTCGAGAGCACCCCTTCCCTCCTTCGATACGCGCTCAAGGCAAAGAAAGAGCAGCTCGTCTCGGATGGTTGGTGAACCGGATTCTTCGGGATTCACAGACATCAGGAGGCCTTTCACCACCGATCTCCTCGACGACCAGCGATGATCTCAACAGCTGGTTATTCGATGCAAAGCACCACCGCATTCGTCACGCTGAATGGGGTGCTCCCAAGACTTCCGCTGTCCTGAAGAAGTCCCTGTAGGGTCAACTTGATCGGGTTTGCAAGACCTTGAGGCCGGGTAACCGAGAAGGGTGCTCGAGCCGGAGAGGGATTCTCCGTCGCCCCGAAACAGACGATCGGAGGAGTTCCCGTGGATCGAAGGCAGAAAATGGGCTGGGGCGAAAACCCACTGTTGAGGGGAGTCGGCTTCGCAAAGCACCCGATCAATTCACCGTCCAGCGAGAGAGACGCAGACGGTGCATTCGAAAAGCCACCGGCCCAGGTCCACAGAACATACCGAGCGTTGGCCGCCGGCCCACTGGCACTTGCGTCCATCGATATCGTGAGAGGAGTACCCGTGCTCAGAGTGACCGTCCGCTGAGCTCCGCCAATACCACCATTGACCTGCAACACCCCTTGAGGCGTTCCCGACGCCCCCTCATTCACGTTTCCATCCACGCAATTGACGACGGTGAACGCCAGAGCCTCAACCTTCCAGATCACAGGCGTGTTCGGCGGAGAAGTGATCGACGTTTCGAGGCCGTCCGTCGCGAAGGCATAGATCACGTGATCACCATCTTCAAGAACCTCTGTTTGTCCCGTCCCCATGTCCCCCAATGGCGTTGCCAGGCTCCACTCGCCTCTCACAGTATCGACCTGATAATAGATCTGGGAGATCGGGGGCGCGTTTGGCATGAACGTGCTGGTAGCCTGGAATGTGAATTCCGGCTGCCGTGTCACGGAGACATTCCCCGGAAGCGGAGAAATGGTGACATCAAACGGAACGAACGATTCTACCTGGGAGTCAATCACTGAAACACTATTGCTATTATTGTTCACCACGTAGACCCGTCCCGTGACCTGATTCACGGCAAAACCCTGGGGGAGGCTACCGACTGACACGGATCGGGCACAAGAGTCTCCTCCGAAGATCGTCACTCCTCCATCGAAACGAGTCGCGACATAAACGTGGTTTGTGGCCGGATTGATGGCCAATTCGCTCGGGCTGTCTCCCACGCCGATAAAAGAACTCTGGTTGAAATCTTCGCTCACCACACAGACCTCGTCCTGACCGGGCAAAGCAACATAGACGGTTCCCGTACAAGGACTCACAACCACTCCTGCCGTTTGAGAATTGAGGGGGAAAGTATCTTCGATCAAATTCGAATCGCCGTTGATCCGGGTCAGGGACTCGGAGATTGAACCGGCCACAAAGACCTTGTTGCTAGCCGGACTGATCGCGATCCCCGAGGGAAAGACCCCGACCGAAGAGACCGTTTGAACAATGTTCTTTCGGTCGTCGATCACCGTCACGTTGTTGCTGTCCTGGTTAAGAACATAGATCTTGTTCGTAGCCTGGTTGATCTCAATCGCGATGGGATAGTCACCCACCGGTATGGTCGTCGTTGAATGATCCCGCCCGTCAATGACGGTGACCGAGTCATCATTTTGATTGGCTACGTAGGTCTTGTTCGTTACGGAATTTACGGCAACAACTCTCGGGCAGTCTCCAACGAACACAGTCTCTGTCGAGTTGTCCGATCCGTCAATCACCGTCACAGAATTACCTTGATCATTGGCGACATAGATCTTGTTGGTGACCTGATTGACTGCGACCGCAGTCGGTGTATCTCCAACGTTGATCGTGTCATCCACCGAGTTGAATCGGCCATCAATGACGGTAACCGTGTCATCCAGAGCGTTTGTGACGTAGACAAGATTGGTCACCGGGTTCACGGCGGCTTGAGCTGGGAATCCACCGACAGCAACCGTTCTATTCGAGTGCTCCGTCCCATCCAGAACAAGAACATCAAAGGCCATCGCGCAGAAGATTTCGTTCGTCACTGAATTGATTGCGAGACCACGGATTATTCCGGTATTCCTCCCCTCCATCGCCAAGCTGCTTCCATCCACGATCACCGAATTTGATGAACTATTAGCACCGAGAACAATCTCATTCGTGATTGTGTTCACTACAAGCAGACCCATGTCTCCCACGGTGAGACTGGATCCCGAGTTATCCAACCCATCGATGATCCGCAACGTCCCCGCATTGGTGGTCAAATAGATCATATTTGTCACCGGATTGACTCCGATGGATCGAGGCCGGGCACCAATCAGAATTTCCTGCGTGGAGTTATTCGTGCCATCGATTGCGATCACGCTATCGCTTCCCTCGTTCATGACATAGATCTTGTTCGTCACCGGGTTCACTGCGAGCGCCGTCGGGCCGACTCCGACTGGCACGGTCTGGGTCGACTCATTGACACCATCGATGACGGTGACGGTATTACTTCCGATGTTGACAACATAAGCTTTGTTCGAAACGGGGTTCACCGCAATCGCGATTGGGAACATCCCCGCGGCTACGTGAGTCACTGAATGATCGTTCCCATCAATGACTGACACGGTATTGTCATCCGTGTTGCTGACGTAGATCTTGTTAGAAATCGAATTCACGGCAATGTGCCTTGCTTCCATGCCGACGTCAACCGTGGCGACAGCTGTCTCGCCGATCGTGTCGATAACAGTCACCTTGGCATCACTTCGAGAAACGGCGTAGAGAAAATTCGTCACAGGATTCAGAGCCAAAACGCCGTTAGTCCGACCTGTAGATAGGCATCTTTGGGTCCTTGACTTCGAATCGAAAATGTCGATGACATCCGAGTCTTCGGTGGAAACATAGACCTGCCCCGTAACCACATTCACGACGACAGAATCTGGTGAATCGTTAGTATTGATCAAGGACTCGGCTCGAGCGACGGAAGTCGTCAAAACGCTGGTCATGATCCAAAGAGCCATGGCGAATCCGCCGTGCAGCCCCATCTTGCCCGCACGGTTTCCGGGATCCTGAGTCATGTACATGTGATCTCCTCTTTTGCGTCTGAGGCGAACAAGCCATATCGACCGGTTGTTCTTGTAGGTGATTCATTCCAAACAAAAGAGGCTGGCCCTTGTACCCGCCTTCTCCTTTTGCGCCAAGATTGTATCGAATATCTCGATCTGAAGGGGGGAATTCGGATGAATTCAGCCCGGAACCAGCGATCTAACAGGCTTCAAGAGCCTCCACGGATCATCAAGGCGGCTCAGATTCTCCGCGTTGCCGAAGAAATCGTCCTGACGCGACAGGTCACTCGCCTGAAGGAAACCGATGAAGTAGAATGGCCGGGTTCACTGGCCCGGGCCAGCCTCGATGAGAATCAAGGATCAAATCCATGGACAAAGATTCGAAGGAAAACCAGGTTGCCTCCGACTGGGAGGTCGCTCGCAAATTTGGAATCGATATGGCCGCAATCGAGTGCAACATGCGAAAGACCGTCGAGGAACGAATTCGGGATCACTCCAGGGCACTTTCCATGGCGGAAACCTTGAAGCGAGCTCTGGAGAGTGCACGTGGCAGATCTTGAGTCCCTTCTGGATCGGCTCCTTACGCATTCCGTTGATTTCGTGATCATCGGCGGATTCGCGGCGATGGCGCACGGATCCTCACTTCTCACCCAGGATCTTGATATCTGTCTCCCTTTCGAGAAGAGCAATCTTGGCAAATTGGCGGCGGCCATTCAGGATCTAGATCCCCGCCATCGGATGGCCCCCTCTCGCCCCCTTGTAAATCTCGTGCCGAAAGAACTCGCGACTTACCACAATCTCTACCTCGACACAAAATTTGGTCAGTTGGACTGCCTCAGTCAAGTAGAAGGACTTGGTATTTACAAGGTCGTATTCCAGAAGAGCGTACCCATTTCACTGAAGGGGGGAACGTGTCGGATCCTGAGCCTCGATGCCTTGATTGAATCAAAGGAAGCTCTGGGGCGAGATCGCGATCGAGAAGCTGCTCTGCAGCTCCGAGCCATCAGAGAAAAGCGCTCCGAGGCGCCATAGAGGGTCAATCGAGCAAGATGTCGGACAACATCACCCGAGAACAAATTGCTTGCTTCCACCTGAAGACCAAGGAAAAAACCATGACTGCATACCGAACTCTTGCCTTCCTCCTTTCAGTCGCTGGACTCTTACCGGGTACTCAAGCACAAGCGGAGGCCTCGGAAAACGACATCGTCATCGGTCACCGCAGAATCGTTCATTCAAAGGTTCTTGGCGAAGATCGAAAGATCAACATTTACACCCCACAAAGCTACAACTCCGGTAACCACAACTACCCAATTCTCATCCTCCTCGATGGCGACGGTCATTTCCACCACGCGACCGGAATCATGGAGGTGCTGGCCAAAAACGGCGGCATTCCAGAAATGATCGTCATCGGTGTCACCAACACTCAGCGCACCCGAGACCTCACACCCTACGCTAACGAAGGGGAGCCCGGTGGTGGCGCCAACAACTTTCTCCAGTTCCTGACCGATGAACTCACTCCCTGGATCGATAAAAACTACCGGACTCGCCCTCTCCGCTTTCTGGTAGGCCATTCTCTTGGTGGTCTCTTCGCCGTCCACACCCTAACCAAGAAACCAGACTTTTTTCGCGGCCTCATCGCAATCAGCCCGAGCATGCAGTGGGCAAAGCAACGCTCGACGAAAGAGTTCGAAACATGGCTTGAAACCAAGCCCAACGTTACGGCTTCCCTCTACATGACGGCTGGTAATGAAGGGATGGGCCTTCTCGGCGGAACCCTGAAAATATCCGGGTCCCTCAGCGAACATGCACCCGCCACTTTACAGTGGAAATTCGATCACCACCCGCTTGAGACTCACAACTCGGTCGTGCATCGAAGCATTTACGATGGCATGGAGTTCATCTTCAAGGGCTGGAGAGTGAGCGATCCGCTCGCCATTTACGACGAGGGAGGGCTGGAAGCTGTGGCATCAAGCGTCGAGAAGTCTCGCGCTCCCTTCGGGTACGACTTCACGATCCCTCCCTCCACCATGTTCTTTCTCGTTGCGACCCTACTGATGCAAGATCGACACGATGAGGCCATCGCCATCTTCGTCGGACTCGACCCGGACCAGTACACTTTGCCCGGGTATTACCTGAGCTATTTGTCCAAACAGGTGACGACCAAGGCTCCCGTCGCAGTGCAGAAGAAATTTCACCTTCACTGCCTCGAGATAGACCCTCACAACGAGCTGGCACGCACCAGCCTCCAGAAACTGGGAGTGGAGCCTCCTCCGCCACCCGCGAAAATGGGTGCCCCCATTGCTGCCCCTGATCCCACGACAAGCGAACCCTCAAACAAGAATTGAGTTGGCCTCAAATTCCAGAGGAATTAGGATGGGAGCGTCATTTGGTTCCATCCGGAGAGGCTCATGCTTTCACGCCGCGACTTTCTTACTGGCGGCCTCAGCGCCGTTGCAATCGGACTCCTAGCTCGACTTGGCCTGGGACAGGGCCCGCTCCAAACACTCCCCCCGATCCGGGATTCGCTTCCAGGGTCCGGTCCATTCGCTCGCCTCCCGGCTCTTCCTCCGTCGATCGACATCGACGGTCTCCCGTTTCTCGCTGACTTCACTGGCGATGGGTTCCCCAACAGCTCCATCCCCTTTCATTCGTGCGAGAGCTGCTCCGAACTTCCCGAGCCCACCGAAACCACCCGAGTTGCAATTGTTGGCGGAGGAATCTCGGGCCTTGCCACCGGCTACCTCCTTCGAGGATATAATCCTTTACTCTTCGAACTTCATCCACGATTTGGAGGCAACGCCCAGGGCGAGATCTGGCAAGAAACACCCTTTTCTCTTGGAAATGCCTACTTCATCACGCCGGATCCTGGCACATTTCTTGAACAATTCTACACAGGTCTTGGCCTGGACAAAGTTGTCCGCGTTCAAACAGGTGAGGATCTCTATGAGCTCGGGGGCACTCTTGTCTCCGATTTCTTCGAGACAAAAGACCGCAGCCCGGAAGACCAGCTCGCGTTCACGCGATATCGAGAGCTCGTACTCCGGATGGCCAATGAAGAATACCCCGAAATTCCATTGCCGAAAGGGCAAGACAACCGGGCAATCCTGAACCTGGACCGAAAGAGCTTGAAACAGCATATTCAAGAACAGCTGGGCGTCCCGATTCCAACCCATCTTGCCTCGGCGATCCAGGGCTATTGCTATTCTTCGTTTGCAGCCGGCTGGGAAGAAATCTCCGCCGCTTCCGGATGGAACTTCCTCGCTGCAGAAGAATTCGGCCGATGGGTTCTTCCCGGTGGAACAGCATACCTGGCCGACGCAATGTGGAATCAACTGGCCCGACTTGAAAAACCAGTACGAGACGCAAGACATCAACGCCGCCCAAGCTGTCTACGCGGCGGAAGCCGAGTCGTCGATGTCCGGCTCACCCAAGACAAAGTGCGGGTGACATATCGAGACGCCTCAGGAAGCTATCATGGACTGATCGCCGACAATGTGGTTGTCTGCTGCCCAAAGCACATCTGCAAGTACATTCTCCACGACCTTGAATCCATTGACCCGGAAAAGAGGGCGGCTTTCGACCAGCTTCATCAACGGGCCTACGTGGTAGTCAATGTCCTTCTCGATTCCCCGGTTGAACTGGATTTCTACGACGCATTCCTTCTCGGAGACGGAAGCCTTCCCACCAACCAAGACGAAGCACTCGCCCAATCTCGGGTCACCGATATGCTAAGTGGTCATTACAACCGGGGACCGAAAACACGCCACAGCGTACTGACCCTCTACTGGCCTCTCCCCTTCGCGTTCGGCAGGGCGACGCTGATCGAGACTGGATCTCACACGACCTATGCGGAAAGACTTGTTCCCCAGGTTCGATCCATGCTCAAGCTCCTCGACATTGACCCCAAGAAAGTGGTGCAGATTCGCATGTCTCGCTGGGGACACGCCATGCCGGTAGCGAGTCCCGACCTCATCGCGAATGGAACCGTCGACAAGCTCCGACGCTCCATCGACGATCGGATCCACTTCGTCAATCAAGACAACTGGGCCCTTCCGGCCGTCGAGAATTGCCTCCTCGATGCCAAGTCCGTCACCGATTTGATCCGCGCAAAACTCGGCTAGTCCGGAAAATGGAGCCTGAGGCGCCAGTGGCTTCATGGCTTTTCCTGAGAACTGCTCGGAGCGGAATCCGACGACTCGAGGCCATGCCGATAAACATGAACATCCCTCTGTGGAAATGGAATGGAAACACCCTGTCGATCGAACTCTTCCTTCACCTTTCGAGTCACGTCCCAGTAGACGTCCCAATAGTCCTCAGTCTTGACCCATGGGCGACAGATGAAGTTGACGGAAGAATCGGCCAGTTCGTGAACCCGAACATTTGGCGCCGGATCTTTCAAGACGGCAGGGTGTTCCGCGAGGATACCCTCCATGATCGAATGCGCCTTTTCAATGTCGTCGTCGTAGCCGATGCCGAACACGAGGTCGACGCGGCGCTGGTGACTACCCGTGACATTCGTAATCACGCCTCCCCAGACCGCGTTGTTGGGAACGACCAACACCTTGTTGTCCAGAGTTTGGATTCTCGTGGACACAAGGTTCAACGAAGACACCTTGCCGGAAACGCCCGCGACGTCGATCAAATCACCGACATCAAAGGGTCGGTAGACCAGGATCATGATACCGCTGGCAAAGTTGCCAAGGCTCTCCTGCAATGCAAACGCAACGACAAAACCCGCTGCGCCGACCAAGGCAAGTAGCGGGCCGATGTCCACGCCAAGCGCCGAGATCGCCACAACCAGCCCCATGAGAAAGACGACCCTTCCCGAAATCTTCTCGACAAAATCCCCCATCAAGCTCGTGACTCTTCGTGACTTCCTAACTGCCCGGGAAACCACCTTGCGGATAGCGACAGACAGAACCAAGAAAATGGCGAAGATCACGATGCTCTTCAACACATTCAATCCCCAGTGAATCCCTCCCTCCGGAGATTTGAGCCAACCGTACAGAGCTGTTCTCGTGGCGCTGACATCCGTGAGATCGACGTGCAACTCGGACACCGCATCCAGATAGACCTGCCGGGATGCGGCCTCCCCTCCCTTGGTTTCAAGGGCCGCCAGCACAGCAGCCGCACGCTGCACAAGGGCGGCACGCTGGCTTCTGAGCAGATTGAGTTCCTCAAGGAGAGTCGTCCTCTGACGTGACAGTTCTTCGGCTTCCCCGCCATCGGGTAGGAGCGAAGCTTCTTCGAGCACGTTTTCCATCCCCTCGAGCTTCTTTGCCCCATCTCGAATCGGCGGCTCTTTTACTGCTTGTGTCTCGGTAGTCACCGGGGCTTGTTGCTCAAGCTGCTTCTTGAGCAACAGGATGGCAATATTCGCCTCCGCGATCTCCTCGACTTTCTCCTGCACCAAGGCACACCAGGCGTCAGCCTCAACCTCAAGCTGATCTTTGTTCAGGGGAAAGATGAGCCAACTAAGCTCTTCCAACGAGACGGTCGGAACCGAAGTCGTCCTTGGCTTTGCTTCTACCTTCTCGTCAGCTTTTGCTACGGACCCCTGTAGGCACAAAATGCTGACCAGAAACAGGATCAGACAGAGCAGGTGAGTTCGCACCCTATGAACTCTCGCTGGTGAGGCTCCCGTGAGTCGTGATCTCCGATACAACGAAAAGTAATGAGACCGGTCGGTTACCAGCTCTGAATTCAAACCGGACCGATCCGACCTGACCGACAGAAAGGATCCCAAAGAAGAAGGGCCAAAGTTCACTTCATTTTCCTCGCTTTTCACGGCTTTTTCTCTCAACAAGATCCCCTCACCCGATGTTAGGATCGGCCCCCAAATAATCGTGACTCATCAGGACAACGTGAGGTCGCAACACTTGCGATCCTCTCTTCTTGCAAAGGAACTCACATGCCCCGTGGTGTCTTGCCTCCGCTCCCTCTCTGGTTGTTCTGCACTTTTCTTCTTGCCTCGCCTGGAGCAGCAGATGAAGTGACTGTCAAGGGCGTTGTGCTTCGAGGCAGCATTATCGAGGTAACAGCGGAGAGCATCGTCTTCGAAACCGAGTATGGTGAGGGCTCGATCACAATCCCGTTTGATACCATCGATGCGCTCGTGACGGAAGGCTCTTTCTTGATTCTTTACGGTGACGACGGCGAGATCTCAGGGAGGCTCCTTGGAGTAAGAGAAGGGAGGCTATTGGTCGGAACGGAGCCCATCAACCTTGACACCATTGTCAGAGGATCGTCCGACACGGACCTATCCGGCTACGATCGATTCAGGAATGATTTCCGGCACTGGCATGCAGAGCTAAGCCTCGGAATCGGCTACAAAGCCTCCACCACCGATGAGGTTGACGTCGCCGTCGGCTTTCGGGTCGAGCGAATCAAAAACCCCGCTCGCCTCCTGGCGGAAATCAATTGGATCTATGAAAATGAAAAGAAAAACAACCAGGATCGAAGTACGACAGACAACGAGATCCGGGGGCTAGTCAAAGCCGAGCACCGCTTCAGCGAACGGTGGTTCGGCTACACATCCCACGACGGCGAGTATGATGAGCTGGACAATCTGAGCCTGCGCTACGTTGGCAAGGTTGGCCCGGGCTACTGGCTCTTGAAAAATGATGACTATTACTGGCAAATCGAATCCGGAATTGGCTATGCCTATGATCGTTTTTTCGGTGGAGACCGGGAAGAGTTTGCCGCCCTGCCGATCGGCACCGAAGCCATGGTAAAACTTCCCGGGGGAGCAACATTTCGAGCTCGAGCCGACTACTTACCCTCGCTACAAGACTGGACAGGTGACTATCTACTGCGAGCAGACGCCTCCCTCACCGTCCCCATCGACAAGAGCCTCTCCCTCAAAGCTTCCATCCTCGAGACCTATGACAGCACCCCTGACCCGGGCTCCGAAAAGAATGAACTGAAGTTTCTGTTCGGCCTGGCATTGCACTTCTAACCAGTTCACCACGAGAACCGCCTAGCCCGGATGAATCATGAGTTTGAGCGAGAATCATCCGGGCCTTGTGCCTGCTTCCGTTTCCACTCGTCCGTGAGCAGACCCTCGAAACCCCAGTTCTCCTCCTCGATCTCCTGGATGACCACGTGGATATGCTGAGGCTTCTTCGCAAGTTCGCGAGCTCCGCAAGGAAAATCAAGCAGACGATCGACCTCAAGGAAGAGGTGATCTCGAGGCGCTTGCGAAAGGCCCGACCTAGTTATTCTGAAAAGCCACGAGCTTCTGATCCAGCTCGGCAAGAACCCTGGGATCAACGGTCAGATGCTGGCTCTGATTCTCCCAGAAGTCAGCCGATCGATCGTAGTACTCGATTTCGCCGTTCCCATACTTGATGTACTTGACCCTTTGCGTGATGATGCCGGCATAGCTTGGCATCCGGCACTCCGAGGTGGCCACACACGTGTCATTTGCGGGGTCCGGAGATCTGCGCTCAATGAATATTTCATCGTGGATCTTGAGCTTGGATCCGTTGAGAATCGGGACAAAGCTTCTTCCGTCAAGAACGGTTTGTGGATGAGCCCCCGCCAGGTCAACAATTGTCGCGGTCAAATCCACCGTCGTGAGCAGTGCATCAGATGTCACCCCCCTACCCATCCCAGGACCAAATGCCATTGCCGGCACTCTCACCGACTCGTCGTAGGGAGAATTCTTCTGGTTGCCAAGTCGATGCTCACCTAGCGAATATCCGTTGTCCGAGAAGAAGAGGATCACCGTATTCTCAAGGACCTCCAGATCCCGAAGAACCCCAACGATGTCCACAAACGCTCGATCCACCGATCGGAGTGATTCAGCCATGTTCACATGAATCTGGTCGTAGTGATCGAGTTCCACAGAATCTGGATCCAGATTCCGCACCCATGTCGGCTTGTCGGAGACATCAGACTCGTTATAGTTCGGTGGTCGCGGGATCTCCCCGGCGTAGGAACCGATATCGGGAGGGGCAGGCGTCGCCGGCACGTGGGGTGCCGAAAAGTTGAGATAGGCAAAGAAGGGTTTTCGATCGACGGCCGTCGCATTTACCGAAGAGCGAATAAAGGCGATCGTGTGATCACGCAACACCGATGTCGAATAATCCCTCTCTTGAGAGAAGTAGTACCTTCGCCTACCGTTTTCGATCAGCTGATAGTGGTAGTACAATGGAGAGCCCATGGCTCTCCAGTCATCCCAACCCGGAGGGATGTCGGGCGCGATCGCATCGTACAAATTCATGTACTTCCCGTGCAGAGCCGTTCGATATCCTGCGTCTTGCAGCCACACTCCCAGCGTTGATTCATCAAGACCTGAATCTCTGAAATATGCGGCTCCCCCCCGCCCGATCGAGCCCAGGTCGCTATTCAGCCACATCTGTGTGTGATGGGGATAGCGCCCGGTCAAAACCGCAGCTCGGGACGGATTGCAAAGAGGGGTCACCACGAAAAAGTTGTCGAGAATAACTCCCTTTGTCTCGAAGAAGCCAAGTGTTCGATCCAGAAAGACTCGGTGCCGGTTCGCCATATCGTCAACCGAGACGAGCAAGACGTTCGGTCGCACAAACGGCCGCTGGCCCTGGGCCGATGCCTGGAACAGGCCGAGCGTGAACGAAAGAGCACAGACGCAGCAACATCCTCTAGGCACGGTACGATCCTCCCTCGGGGCGAGGTGCGCGGTGATCACAGATCATCACCTACGCACGGGAAGAACTAAGAGCTACTCGTGTCCTGGCTAGCCCGCATTACTCATGAAAGGACGGCCGAAACCGCGGGCTAATGGGAGTGGATGCGAAATCGACGTTCAAACGGAAGGGAAAAACCTGAGATGGGCGAGCCACAAGGGTGTCGCCCTCGCTGACTGGAAGAGTTACTCTCCTCTGCTTCATGAAAATTGACGAAGCAGCCTGGAAGCGTCCGACTGACGGACAATCTGGCGAAAACATTCGCATCCATCATCTTAACGTCCCCCCACAGAACTGACCGACATTTGACCAGACACCTTCCTGGTAGTCAACACTATTTCCATAATAATCGGTCAGACCATCTTCATCGGCACGCTTCGGAACCCACTATCACGAGTAGATCTGGCAATAGATTCATGGTAGCCGTTACTCGGTCAAACTTCACTACCGACGTGGTTCAGTCGACCTTCCTCGCCGGCCGAACCCCAAGTGCGTTATACTTCAAACCCGCTGAATCATAAAACCGGGACGAGGATCTACAGCCGGAAGGAGGATCAAGAAAGCTACCACCACGCACCACAGCGTTGATCTCCGCACCCGGAAAACTCACCTCACGCAAACCATCTCCTGGGCGAACAGGAAACGAGTAGGAACCGGATGGGTCGCGGCACCACTCGGAGACATTTCCCAGGACATCATGCAGCCCAAAAAGATTGGGACGAAACGAGCCGACCGGAGCGTGGATCACGTAGCCGTCATCGAGAGACTCCTCACAATCCAGCCCAGGGCGACGGATCTGTGCCATTCGAAATCCATCCGAAACGTTGGCGGCATTCGCAAGAGAGGAGACCTCATTGCCAGTCCACCAGCTCCCCGTGGTGGATGCCCGAGCCGAATATTCCCATTGAGCTTCCGTGGGCAGAACGAGTCGGAGTCGACCAAGAACATCGGCGCACTGGTATCGATCCACATTCTCAACCGGATGAATGAAAGAGTGTGGAGACTTGGACCGACTCCACCATTCCTCCCAGTTGTTTGCACCACAATAGCTGGGATTCTCGCCGGTCGTACGCATCCACTGGGCCTGATTCATTTCATACTTGGAAAGAAAGAACGGGTCCAGAGTAACGGTTCGTACAGGACCCTCGTCCCCTCCAGCAAACGGATCTCGATTCGGACCTGCAGTCCGTCTCTTTACCGCTCCCATCCGGAATGATCCGCCAGGAATGAGAACAAACACGAGGCCCGTGTCCGTGTCGATCAAGATCTTTCCCGTTTCATCACGACCGGGCATCTTGCCCGACTGCAGAAGCAGGAACTCCCACAGCCCCGATTCGGAATCGCGCCCGATGGGAACCAAACCGACCTGATGGTCCATCTGCAACCCCTCGTAGGCAGGGCACTCCTCCTGGTTCGCGATGGATCGAATCGCTTCTTTCCATTCCCCCGCGTAGTCTTCGACCGACTCCTTGTAGATTGCGCTCGCTCGGTTCAATCTCTGCTGAACATCGGCAATGAGCCCAATCGCGGGATCAGGATCAACAAAGGTTTCAAGTTGAGTTACGAGTTCCGCCAGGACATCGTTAATCCACTGGGCTTCCGTGTCTTCAAACCTGTAGGAACTCGCGCCAGGAATAGGTTGCCCCGAATCCTCGGCTTGCTTGATGGCGCCCTTTCGAATCCGGCCCAGGGTTTCCCGATGCTTCTGTCGATTTGCCGCAAGGTCCTTGGCGTTTTCAAGCCAGGCCTCCATGTCATCAATTCTCTCGGGATAAGCGGGCCATAGTGATCCGGCGGAGGAGGTAGCATCCGCCAGCCGCTTCGCGTCGGAAAGCTGAAGGATCTCCTTTTTCTGTGCGCGCTCCCGCTCTTCTGCTCTTTCTGCAGCCTCGCGCGCTTCTCTCTCCTTGGCTTCCGCCTCCTGAGCACGAATTCTCTCCTGATCAGCCAGAGACCAGCCTTCTTTTGCTTCCGCCTCTCGACGCTCCGCGAGGGAGCGCGCCTCCTGGGCATCGACAGTTGCCGAAGCGGCTCGAAAGTAAAAAACCGTAGCTGTGATTCCTCCCGCAACGACGACCAACAGGATCGCCGCGATGCTACTCACCAGGCCAGCGTTCTTCTTCACGAACTTCTTGATGCGGTAGCCCCCGCTGGGAGGGCCCGCAGAAACAGGTTCGTCATTGAGATGACGTTGAATGTCGGCGGCCAGGTCGGATGCGGTGGCATAGCGGCGGGTTCGGTCCTTCTCCAGCGCTTTCATTGTGATCCAGTCCAGATCACCTTTAAGACGGCGAACCAGCGCATGCCCACTCACCTGACAGCGAGATGACGCAACGGACGTCAGGCTTTCCTCAGATCCGATCTTCGTGCTCGGTTTCTTGGGCTCTTCCTCCCAGAGTCGTCTTCGCACCGCATCCACCGCGCCTCGGGGCTCCTGGGTTGGATGCGGCGTCATCTCAAGAGGAAGAGAACCCACGAGAAGCTGGTAGAGGATGACACCCAGCGAATAGATGTCGGTTCTCGTGTCAATGTCGAGAGTTGTCGGGTCGGCCTGCTCCGGACTCATGTAATCCGGAGTTCCCATCATCACGCCGATTGATGTGACACATGTCTTGTCTGTCAACCGGTGCCCTCCGATGGCCTTTGCAAGACCAAAGTCGATGATCTTCGGGATGGGCCGGTTGTCTTCTTCCGAGACGATGATGTTGGAGGGTTTGAGATCCCGATGAATGATTGCCTTTTGATGAGCGTGCTGGACGCCAAGGCAGATGTCCCGGAACAACTCCAGGCGCTCCCGGATCCGGAGCTTCTGCCGATCGCAATGCTCGATGAAAGGGATTCCCTTCACGTACTCCATGGCGAAATACGGCCGTCCATCCCGGGTAGCACCGGCAAGAAGAATCCGAGAAATATTGGGGTGGCTCATCAGGGCCAGTGCCTGTCTCTCCGATTCAAACCTGGCGATGACCGATTCGGTGTCCATGCCGGCTCTTATGACTTTGAGCGCGACCTTTTGCCGAACCGGTTCTTGCTGCTCGGCAAGATAAACGGTCCCCATCCCACCTTCACCGATCGTGGAAAGGATCTTGTAAGGACCGATGGTCTCGTGAGTCGGGTGTGGAGTGCGAGTAAAACCCGGTTCCTCGTCGGAAAACCGGGTTGGTTCCTCCGAATCGCCGAAGGAAAAGTCGTCGTTCATCATTCTTGTTTTGGCCCCTGGAGAGTTTTCTCTCTCCCAATGATAGGGGGCCAAAAGGCCGCTTGCAAGCCTCCCTCCCATTCGCACGGTCGGTACCAGACGTAGGGCCACCAAATCGGGGGCGTGTCATCCCCCGCGGAGCATCCGGTCGATCCGAGGATTCGGATCCCAAGACATCCTTCTACTGCCGGTTTCCTGCGGCAGGATGACTCATGCTCGAAGCAGAACCCTCGAGGGGGACAAACTGCAGTGGCGGCAGAGCGATTCTCGTCTTCTCCAGCTCCTCACCGGATAGAAACACCCGGATCAAGCGCCAGGCCTCGGGGAGGCTCATCCAGGTTTCGTGACCGGCGCCATCAATGATCAAGTGGGTTGATTCTGAAAACCCCCAGCGCACCTCCTCAGCCTGAAAAGGTGGTGTGTTGCAGTCGAGAGTACCGCTGATGAAACGAGTGGGGGCCGATGAGATGACCGGAGCACGAAAGCCGTCACCAAGATCTGGCGCATTCCAGAGCGCATCGACTTTGGCGTATTCAAGATTGACCGCCGACCCCAGGAGGCTCGCTCTCTCTTCGAAAGCAATCCGGCTTGCCCGTTCCTTTGTCACCCCGGATGCACCGTCCATGACAAACAACAGGCCAGAAAGAAACGGTAGCTGTCCAAGCCTCCTGGTAACAAACCACTGCAAAACAGACGAATCTCACTGATCAATCGAGTGGAGCAAAAGGGGAAACACGGGTAGATCGGATCGATCCCCCAGATCGGCCATCATCAAGAACAGCAGACCGAAAGAACCAACAGGAACAACCACGCTACGGCGAGTTCTCGGCTGGACGATCTTCACTGGCATCGGTTCTTTATTGAGCTTCGACAGTACACGACGTAGCAAGGGAAGTCAGATCACTTTTTCTTGCGCTCGCGACGAGTCGAGGGTCGCTTCGATCGAGCCTTGAGTGGAACCGGCGCCTCCATCGGAACCCCCAGATAGAGGACCAGCGCACGAGTCATCTCTTGCACCAGAGCCTCGTCACCGGACACAACGGACTCTGCATGAGGAGCGTTTCCAAATAGGATCTTTTCTCGACAGGCAGAGATAACAAAGAACAACCCCATTTCGACCGCTCGCTCGGGGTCGGGGTGTTCAATCTCGCCTCGCTTTTCCAGAAGAACCTCAACAACTCCACGATGCAGACGCGTTCGAGCCGATCGGATTGCGGGAGAAATCTCCTTCGGCCGTTGCCTGGCAAATGCGGTGACTGCTCTCATCAACCCGCGGCGCTGGCGATAGCTCCGCACGGTCCGGCCAACAAGCCGCTCGGCGCGCTCGACCAGACTCAACCCGACCCACAACTCAGGAGCGAGGACTTCCTCCATTTGCTCGGTGAGAGTCTTGTCGTACCTTTCATAGAGAGCGGGAAGAAGCGACTCCTTCTGAGGAAAGCGGGTGTAGAACGCCCCCACGGAGGTCGCGGCCGCGCGAACCACATCGGCGATGGTGATGTCCTCAAAGAGCTTCTCTTCAAGAAGCACTTCCATGGCATCAAGAATGCGCAGAAGAGTACGCCGACTTCTCTCCTGGCGTGGCGGGCGGACACCAGCGAGGTTAGCCTCGGGCACCAAAGGAGAAGCGGCGGAGACGTGCATGGCGATACTCTCATTTCAGAATCAGAATCTTGATTCTGATTCTGGCGAAAACAGACCGCTTTGTCAAACCTCGTCCCGGGTCCTGCTCAGGACTTTTTTTTTGGAATTTCAAGCGTAGAATTGATACCTATACATGACAATCGGATCTTTAATTAGCTTATTGTTTCTTCGACCCATGACCCTTCGGAAATTCGCGATGCCCTACCCAACTCGAGCATCTGCCGACGCTCATCTGATCGACGACCTCTTCAACCTTGCCATCATCTCGACAAGCATTGCCTTCCTGATCGTCCTTGCCATGCTCACCTATTTCGTGATCGTGGGAATTCGACGCTCCCGGGGACACTACACCCACGGTACGTCCAAGCAGGCCTACATCTTCACCGCTCTTTTCGCCATCGTCGTCTTCATCGGACTAGACGTGAACCTCGCCTACTTCGACCAAAAAGCCTACGGCGTCGTGTTCAGCCGCGTTCCCGAGCCCAAGAACAACCTGGTCGTCCAGGTCTTCGCCAAGCAGTTCGAGTGGAACTTTCGGTACGCAGGAACGGATGAAAAATTCGGAACCGACGACGACATCATGACCGTCAACCAGCTCGTCGTTCCCACCAAAACGGACGTCATCCTGAAGATGCAGAGCCTGGACGTCGTGCACTGTCTTTTCCTGCCGTCCCTCCGGATGAAGCAGGACGTCCTACCAGGCATGACGGTTTCTCTGATCTTTCAAGCCAACCTGACCACCAAGGCCGAGAAAGAGCGAAGGAACGATCCAGAGTGGGTCTTCGAGATCGCGTGCGCCGAGTTCTGCGGCCTGAATCACAGCGATATGAAAGGGAAGTTCCTCATCCTCGAAAAAGACGAGTACACAACCTGGGAAGAAGAGCAGTCGATCGCGGCCGCTGACTTCGTCGCACCCGAAGTCTGGGAGCACTGGATGGACGGCAACAGCGAGGAGAAAAGCGAATGAGTGGCGACGTCGATCCGAAACCGGGGTTCATACGGACCTATGTTTTCTCTACCGACCACAAGATGATTGCCAAGCAGTACCTATTCCTGGGCATCTTCTATTTGCTAATAGCCGGTTTGTTCGCGGTTCAAATTCGCATGCAGCTGGCCCATCCCGACGCCGAGGCTCCACTGATTGGAAAGGCGCTTTGGCCTCAAACGGACGGAAAGATGCCTCCTGAGTTTTACAATATGCTCTTTACCATGCATGGATCACTCATGGTGTTCTTCGCGATCACCCCCATCGTGATCGGAGCCTTTGGTAATTTCGTCATTCCGTTGCAGATCGGGGCCAAAGACATGGCCTTCCCAATCCTGAACATGCTGTCCTTCTGGGTGATGTTCATCGGAGGGATCGTCATGGCCGCGTCGTTCTTCGTCCCCCATGGCGCAGCCACCGCTGGCTGGACAGCTTATGCCTCTCTTTCGTCCAGCTCGGAAGTCACATCCCCCATCTTGGGTCATGGTCAAACATTCTGGCTTCTCGGAATCGCGTTTGCCGGCACATCATCCCTCATGGGAGGCATCAACTATATTGTTACCGTGCTCAACTTCCGATGCCGCGGAATGAAACTGCTGAGAATGCCTCTTACTACTTGGGGGCTCTTTTTTACGGCAATCCTAAACGTCCTTTGGGTTCCAGTTGTGGCTGCCGCCTTGTTCATGGTCCTCGTCGATCGCCTCTTTGGAACTTCTTTCTTCATGGCGGGCCCCCTTGCATCGGTGGAGGGCGGTCAACCCCTTCTCTACCAGCACCTCTTCTGGGGATTCGGCCATCCCGAGGTCTACATTCTCATTCTTCCCGTCTGGGGACTCGTCGGGGATCTGCTCTCGGTGTTCTCGCGAAAGCCGGCGTTCGGATACAAAGCGACGGTTTACTCCATGGCCACAATCGTCATCCTCAGCCAGATCGTGTGGGGACATCACCTGTTCACATCGGGCATGAATCCACTACTTGGCCATGTTTTTGTGTTTCTCACCATCACGATCAGCGTTCCCACTTCCATCTTCTTTCTGAACTGGCTGGCAACTCTGTGGCGAGGAGCCATTCGACTGACCGAGCCGATGCTCTATGCTCTTGGCATCGTCTTTGTGTTCTGTATCGGCGGCCTCACCGGGCTCTTCAACGCACTCCAAGCTCTGGACATCTACGTCCACGACACCTATTTCGTTGTCGGGCACTTCCATTACACACTCGCCGCAAGCGTTCTGTTCGGGGTCTTCGCCGGGATCCACTACTGGTTCCCCAAGATGTTCGGTCGCAACATGAATGCAAGGATGGCCAAGGTTCACTTCTGTCTCACGTTTATCTTTCTCAACTGCGTGTTCTTTTCCATGATGTACGTGGGTGCGGGCGGTCACATGCGACGCATCTCCGACCCGACGACCTATACCTTCCTAAAAGACTTCCAGGTCTGGAATCGTTTCATGGGCTATTCAACTTTGGCCCTGGCTGCAGCTCAGCTTCTTTTCGCGTGGAACTTTTTTCACAGCCTATTCTTTGGCAAGAAAGCGCAACAGAATCCTTGGCAGGCGAACACTCTCGAGTGGTCTGCACCAACACCTCCTCCTCACGGCAACTTTCTCTCTCCTCCCAAGGTCGCCCGAGGTCCGTACGAGTTCAACTCTCCCCTCTCCGGTGACCGAGACTGGCTCATGCAAGACGACCCAGCTGCAACGGCGTCAGACTCCTGAAAGGAAACGATGGAAGCAACTTCAAGCATCGACCCCGAGCTCGAATTCACCTCCACCGGAGTCAATAGCTCCAAACTTGGAATGTGGATTTTCCTCGCTTCCGAGGTCATGTTCTTTACCGGGCTCATTGGAAGCTACATCGTCCTTCGCCTCGGAAGCGATACCTGGCCGGATCCCTCCCAGCATCTCGCCACATCGGTCCTCGCCATCAACACCTTTGTCTTGATCTGCTCCAGCCTGTCCATGGTGCTCGGGCTTCAGGCAATCTCTCAGGGCGACCAGAAGAAGCTCACGAAGTACTTGTTGATAACTATTCTTCTGGGGACCACATTCCTCGTCATCAAGGTCGCGGACTACGTCCACATGATCCACAACAACTTCACGATCACAAGCAGCCTCTTTGGATCCTGCTACTACTTCCTGACCGGATTCCATGGCCTGCATGTGGCCGGGGGTATCGTTACCCTGGTGGTCGTCCTCATCATGGCAAAGAAGGGACGATTCTCCAAAAGCCATTACGACATGGTTGAGTGCACCGGCCTTTACTGGCACTTTGTGGACCTTGTTTGGATCATCCTTTTCGCAATCCTTTGTCTGGTGTGATCATGAGCACAGCCCCTACCTCGTCGAGCTTCAGCCCACTCAAAGTGTTTGCCTGGCTCACCATCTTGACCGTTCTTGAAATCGGACTGACCTATGTCGATCTCTCCAAACCGACTCTAGCCGCAGGACTGATTCTGTCCGCGATCGCAAAAGCAATCCTCGTGGCCCTCTACTTCATGCATATGAAGTTCGAAGGAAAATTGATCTGGGGCATGGTGGTCGCAAGCATCTTTGTTGGGGTAATCTTCCTGGTCGGACTGGTGCCCGACATAGTAGTCGGATACTGGAGGTAACGTTCTTGCGAATCCCGACAGTACTCAAGCTGGTCGCCACCAGCCTACTGCTTGCCATGCTGTGGGCTGCGGTTGGGGATGCTCAGTGCTCGATGTGCAAAGAAAGCCTGGCCTCAGGCGGGAAAGGCGGACTCTTGCTCGGATTCAAGCTGAGCGTGGCCTTACTCCTTGCCGTGCCATTCACCATGGTTAGTCTTGCCATCTTGATTCTAGCTCGCTCGTGCCGCCGCCAGAAACGACGTCAACAAGAAGCTCTCCTGGCTCGGAACCGCTAGCGCGGTGAGTCGGAGCGATCAAAAATCGAGACTAAGACTAAGCCCCCCTCCTTTTTTTGGCATCGAATTCCGCCACCTTCGACAAAGTCATTGCCTTCAAGAACGTGACCTGCTTCTCGCGATGGCTTACCCAAAACTCATGGGCGGGACACGCTCTTTCATCCGAGCACTCTGAAGTCCGAAGCATGCAAATCTTGTTGACGATCGCATCGTCCAGGGCGACGCTAATATCGAAGAGAGATAGCTTCGACGGATCGCGCTTCAGCCGGATCCCACCCCCGACTCCCCTCTGACTGACAACGATCCCTTTCAACGCGAGGCGATGCATGATCTTCGCCAGATAGGGAACAGGAAGATCGGTTTCCTCAGCAATTGTCTTGATGACAACGGGATCACCACCGACTCCAACCAAATAGGAAAGAGCCTTGACCGCATATCCGACTGACAGCCCCAGCATAGGCTACCCCTTGCGACTTCAGGGTTGAAGCCTCCCAAAGACATCCAGCGCTCCAGGATACAATCGTGTCGGTCCGCGAGAAGCTTCGCGACCATGGGTGCTGAGACTATCAGCGACGCTGGCCAAAATCCAGACAGTTTACGTCATTGAAGCCGGTACATCGTTGCGGTCTTCAGTCGAGCACCCTGACGGATTCGCTAAGCCGATCAATCGACCAGCTATTCCTCCCGAAGATACCCCAGCTCGCTCAACCGATCCCTGACCTCTTTGGAGAGCAGCACTTGATCAGCCTTTTCCTGGTGAAACCCCGTTCGCTTCACCAGCTGAGAGAAAAACTCGGCAGTTTCCCTCTCAGCTCTGGACAGATCCTGCAGCTCCCCCGGGTCCTTGCGTAGATCGTAGAGGTATTCGCGCCGGACATCCTCTTCACCGGTCAAATATCCAAACCCCGCCCAACGGATATACCTCCAGGAGTCGCTGCGTACCGAGGTTTCGTCGACACCTGCCGGAAGGTCTCTTCGGCTAATCGCCATCAGCCTCTCCTCGAACTCACCGGAGTGAATAAGAGGCAAGAGCGAAACACCCTCCACATTCTCAGGAATGACAATGTCGACCATTTCCAGCAGTGTCGGCATGATATCCAGGCCCCGGACTTGCCGTCCGATCCGCTTTCCCCGAAGCGATTCGCCAGGAGGCTTGATCAACAAGGGGACACGAAGTAACTCGTCGTGCAGAGTGTCTGCGTGCCTGCCAATAGCCCCGTGCTCGTTGAACTCCTCGCCGTGATCCGACGTGAACACGATCACGGTGTCCTGATAGACGTTCTTTTCACGCAAGTAGGAAATCAACGCTCCGAAGGCTTCGTCCATTCCTCGCACTTCGGCGTCGTAGGAGCGAACGATATGAGCGAGATCTCCTGGTCCTAAGTCAATCTTTGGCTGGACGATGCCGTTGAGCCGATCTAGATACTCCACCGAAATATTCAGAGGCAATGACCAGATGGTCGTATCGGAGCGTATCGATTGAAATCAGAATGACATTGGGTCGAAAACTGAATTGACACTCAGTCCTGGCCAGGATGATGACCCCGCCCCCGAGGAAAGCACCGAAGATCAAAATAGCAGCGACTATCTTACTCCGACCTTCAGGTGGTTCCACCTTCACGGGAATTTCCTTCGCTCGTTTCCACAGGCAAGAAAACTGGCAATGTCATCATGGATCCTCCTCCGCGAACGAGGAGTCCCACAAGCCAAAACACTTTCGGATATTATCGCTCCCTCCTTCCAACGCGAATCCTCAAGAGCGGTGGCTCAAACCTGCGGATGGGAACGGTGTGATCCATATTGCTAGAACGGCCAGAGTTTGTACTCCGCAAGGCTTGAGTAGTCCGCAGCGTCGATGCTTGTGACAACATCGCTCTGGTCGAGAACGATGATCCAGCCATTCGTCCCGACCTGACTGTGACCGATAGCCAGGAGGGGAAAGGGGCTGAAACCGACCGTCACGCCGACCCCCATTCCTTTCTGAATCCGCTGGGTATAGACCAGGACCTCGAAGTCTCCAGATGTGTGAAAAACGTCAACGGGGACACCGAGCTGATCGTAGATTTGCGCCTTCGTTGTCACCCCAGGGAGGATCGCACTCGTGTCGTCCGGACGAACTCCGATGCGCGCCTGAGTGCAGCTCGTGAGCCCGAGGAGCACAAGAAAGGCGAGGGCAAAAATGAGTCGGATCGGTTGAACGTTCATACTTTGGGTTTCTCCGAGCTCAGCTTGTTCGATGAGGGAGCGCGGTCGGCCGTGTCCTCAAACGGTGGCCGTACGACGTCTCGTCTGCTCCTGGTCACGTACGTGACCCTTCCGTTGAGATCGCACTCGATCAAGAGTTCATCGACTTCCACCGATTCCTCCCAACCGAAAGGGAGCCAGAGAAAGTACCGAGCAATGAACCCGGTCGTGCGGACATCCGTTGCGCTGTACTTGAAGGAACGGGTGTCTTTGATGGGAATGTCTGGAGCACCGAGCTTTCGAAGGACCTCCCGGAAATGTGTCTTTCCGACCTCGATAAACGATGTGTCCAGGTTTCGAGCGCCGTCGTTGATCACCGTGCGAGAGAAAAAACAACCGGAGGCCGAGAAGGACAAGGCAATTGCCAGGAACATTATCAGGATTGATCGCTGCATGTCAGACTCCAAATGGCCAGTAGTCCCATGTGAGCTCCTTGGAGTTCTCGCTCACGCTCACTTGCTGGACGACTCCGTCCTTGTTCACAATAATCAGCGCCGAGTCGACTCCGACATTCGTCCTGCTGAAATTCACGATGAGGAGATTCAAGGAGTTCTTCTTCGAGTCTCCGAACGTATAGAGCAAGACCTGCCCTCCGTCCGAGGTGGGAATGATGTTGTTGGGAGGACCGCCGACCAATTTGGGTACATCGGCAATCTTCGTCTTGCCAACCACGATTCCCTCGACCCTGTCGTGAAAATCGGAAATATTTGTCCGTGATCGATTCCATGCACATCCCCCGGAGAACAAGGTCCCCAGGAAACAGGCCAACAGGACAATTTTCGTGCCGCGCATATGCTCTCCTCTTTCTCTTATATTTGTCTGAACCGAATGCCAGCTTCCGACCGCCGAGACGCTTGATCTCCTGGCCGTTACCCGAGCATCCGCCAAGCTCAGGCACCGCAAGTCTATCAATCCTCCGCTGATAGTCCGGTAATAAAGCGATTTTTGGCGATGCAGAGCCGGGGTGAAAGGACTGTCCTCCGTGAAGCTTCGTTTCTCGAATCCCGTCATCGCTCGGCAAACACATGACCCTCTGTCACCGGTTGCAAGCTCCATTCTGCTCGGCGAGCTTCCGGGTCTGTTGGCACAACTGCCAGCAGTCGTCATCCCTGGAGAGAAAGCGCTCGGCTTCGTCAAGAGCATCCAGGGCTTCATCGGCTCTCCCCAGATCAACAAAACCCATCGCCAAAAAGACAAGGGCACCAGGTCGAATCTCTTCGACCCCTTTTGCTTCGGAACGAACAAGATCCTCAAGACACATCACACCGTCCAACGAGTCTCCGCACCGAATCCTCGCGGCCCCCAAATTCCGGAGATAGAGCGGAACTTCCGTATCAAGTCCAAGCGCGATGATCGAAGCATCTCTGGATCTAGACCAGGCGTCGCTCCCGGAACCGGAGTCCAAGAGGGTTCTCCAGGTGCGCCATGCAAGTCGACGCGGGTCATTTCCCTCGGCCCGAATGACCTGCTTCATGGCCCGGCGCTCGTCGTCACCCCGGAAAGAGACTCCGGATATGAATTCCAGTCGCTCTCCCACATTCATGTCACTCGAATTCGTTTGATCGAGTCGAGCCGCCACCTCTTCCCGAAGGATTCTCTGCTGCTTCCGGACCGATTTCTCTTCCACGGAGCGCCCCTGCTCCCAAAGCCTCACCGTTCGATCTTTCGATGCCGACGCCAGAGTTGCTCCTGAAGGACTGAAGGACACCGAATTGACCCACCAGCTATGACCGAGAAGGCGGGCAACCACCTTCATGGACTCCACGTCCCAGATCAGGATGCTTCGGTCCCTTGCACCCGAAGCTAGCCGGCTGCCATCCGGTGTAAAGCTAAGGGAGGTGACCCCGCGCGAATGGGCCTTCTCACGACGAAGTGGAACCAGCCCCATCCCCCGGATTTCCCAGATCTGGATCGATCCGCCGGTGCTCCCTCCGAACAGACGAGATCCATCCGGCGAAAAACAAAGGGACAGGATCGAATCTTCGGCACCGAGACTCGAACTCATCGCTGACCAGCTCGAAGTCTGCCACAGCTTCACTTCCCCGTCCGTCGATGCTGAGACAAGCCATCCTTCGTCTGGAGAAAAAACGAGGTCCGTGATGCCACTCCCATTTCCTTCGAGAACTCGAAGGATGCTCATGGCATCCGGATCCCAGATCAAGATGGTTCCGTCGCTTGATCCCGACGCCAACCATCGGCCGGAAAGTGAGTAAACGACCGAATCAACCCAGCCCGTGACCTCCGCGCACCGGGTGACGGCACCGGTGGAAAGATCTACAAAGCATACTGCGGGGGACCGGGTCCCGACGGCAAGCTGGTTTCCCCCGGGGTTAAACGCGACGTCGTGGACATGATGCCTGGCATAGTAAGTACCGATATCGATGGCCGATTCGGCATCCCACACCTTGATGACATAGTCCCAGCCTGCGGAAGCAAGCCGCCTTCCTTCAAGATCCCAGGCGACGGCCTGAACATAGACCGGGTGCCCCCTCAGAACCTCCACGTCGGAAGAAACCGAATCGCTCCAGAACTTCACGGCTCCCTCGAATCCACCCGAAACAAATATCTTGCCCTTCGGTGATACCGCAAGAGCTGTAATAGGTTTCTCATGACCTCGAACAATCGACTCAACTTTCTCGGTCTTCGTGTCCCACCACCTCAAACTCCGATCTTCGCCGGCCAGAAGGACCTTGTTGGGAGATGAGGGATGGGAAAGACCAAAGGCGATCCTGTCCGTATCAGAGCCATAGTGGCTCTCGACCCGATCTTCGCGTCCAAACGTCTGAACTCCATGACTGATGGACACGATACTCTCATCGCTTCTGTCGTAGAAAGCCCTGACCTTCCCAGGAAACCGATCCAAACGTCGAACAAGCCGTCCGGTTTCCGCATTCCACTCACACACACCGGACGCGCTCGTGAGAATCCGATCGCCTCCATGATTGTAGGTCAAGCTGATGACATCGGCCCGATCAGCCGCGATCACAAGAATCTCTCGCCCCGAAACAACGTCGATGACGCGAACTTCCGGTCCGACCGCAATTGCTAGGGAATGCCTTTCCGGATGAAGCGCAATGTCAGGGACCGATCCCCTCTTCGACCGGAAGAGTTCGCCGACTTCCCCCCCGGTCTTCAGGCTCCACTTTTTGACCGACCCGTCCTCTGATCCGGAAATCAGCACTTGCTTTGAAAGAAATTTCACTGCATGCACAAGACCCTCATGCCCCTCGAAAGAATGGACCAGGGTTCGCTTTTCCGTATCCCAGACCTCGATCATGTTTCCGTAGGCGACGGCCAGAAGTTCTCCATCCGGGCCAAAGGAAAGAGATCGAATCCAGCTCCCGAACTCGAGGGTGCAATCACTCTGATCAAGCCTCCCGTAGAAGTGATGCCACTCCCAGTTCCGGAGAGAAGCCGGTGCCGCCTCGAGCTGCCGCCGTGCTTCCGGCACATCATTGATCCTTAGCGCCGCCTCCGCCGCGCTCATGCTGGCGATATAGCTCTGAAGCAGAGCCTCTTTCCGCTCGGAGGCAATTGCCCTCTTTGCCCGATTCTCCTGAACCATCAAGGCGGACGGAGTCACCACGACAAAAACAAGGATCACCAGAGACGCCGCTGCAATGAAGCGATTTCTTCTGACCCACTTCTGGAGATCAACCAGTGGCCCGATACGATGAGCAGCAACGGCTCGCCCATCAAGATGGGCTTCGAGATCTTCCGCCATGTCCAGCGCACTCGAATATCGCTTCTTGGGATCGCGCGTCATGGCCTTGCTGCAGATGGCCACGAGCTCGGGATGAGCATCGGGATTGATGCGATCGACGGCAACCGGTTCACCCCGATTGATCTTCTCCACGATGTCTTGCTGTTGCCCACCACGCTTCACATCTTCGTACGGCCTTTGATCCGCGAGAAAAGAATAGAGAATCGCACCAAGAGCATAGATATCCGAAAAGGGCCCGACCGCCAGCGGGTCACCGGAAGCCTGCTCGGGCGACATATAATAAGGAGTACCGAGAACCGCACCAGCAACGGTCATCAAGGGAGAATCCGGAGTGGTCTCGAGCTCATCACGACGATCTGTCCGGATAACATCCAAGTCTTCAGAGTCGGGTCGACTCTCTTCATCGTCCTTGCAGCGGCCGTTTTCAGCCAGCAATTTAGCGAGCCCCCAGTCCAGGACATAGGCCTCGCCGAACTGGCCCACCATCACATTCGAGGGCTTGAGATCCCGATGAACGACTCCCTTGGAATGAGCATAGGCAATGGTCTGGCAGATCTTCACAAGAACTCCAAGTGCCCTCTGCTGATTCCATCCTTTGTTACCCGCTCGAGCAAGGCGGAAGATCTCTCCCAGCTCCTCACCTCCAACCTTCTTCATGGTGAAGAAAACGTGGCCCTCAGCGTCGACTCCCAGGTCGTGGATCGGGACCACGCCCGGATGATCGAGTTGCCCTGTGATTTGCGCCTCCTCGAGAAAACGAGAGAGCGCCCGGCGTGTCCGGGAGGTTGCTGCAGGCCCGGATTGGGGGCTCCGGCTGGCACCGGCCACTTTCATGGCCAGTCTTCGCTTGAGGTCGAGATCTTCGACCTCAAGGACGATACCCATCCCTCCACGACCCAGATTGCCGACGATACGATAGCGAGAATCATCATCACCCTTGGCGATGGCTCGCTCAACCAGGCGGTCAAGACGAGCGTCGGTGGATTCCGAGCCATCGGAAGAACTCGGACGTTCTCGATCGGCGGCGATTCCACAAACCTGCTCCAGCCACACCCAATCCTTGAAGAGAGACTCGACTTCGGATGCTTCGAGGGGATGCTTCTTACGGAGGATCTCCCAGTCCTCCTGACTCGGGTCTGGTGAAGCTTCCAGAAACTCCAGAAAGACCCGTTCCGTGGACGGTGAGATCGACGACGGCCCTGTATTTTCCTTTTTCATGCCCGCTATCCGGCCCTACCTTTCCCGTTCGATAATCAGTAGCATAAGGCGGACAAAGGAGTTCCGCAAGGTACCTGAAACCTCCGCAGACAAGCTTTTCAAAAAAAACTCAGGAAAGTTGTCCCAAAAGCCCCCATTGCATCCGCTAGATGTGTGGAGGAAGTTGTCTGAACGGGTTTCGAAGCCCACTTTGTTGAGGCGACGGGGCACCGGGTGCTTCTGATCCCACCATATTGGATAAGGAATATTGCTAAGACGGGCTTCCAACCCGGCGTGGACCGAAACCGTTCGATGAACCACTTCGAGAGAATCTGATTTGGCTTCTACTGGGCCCGACAATCCGGACGACAACAAGCAAACCTTGATCCGCCAAGCACGCGACGGGGATGAGCAGGCACGGAGCGAACTCTTCAAACTCTGTTCCCCCACTCTCGAAATCTATCTGCGAAAGAGAATGGGACCGAGCCTACGCCGATTCGCCTCCTTATCTGACGTTTGCATGGAGACTTTCGGGCGCCTCTTTCGGTCCCTTCATGTACTCCCGGAGGAAGCCTCGCTTGACGATGTACAGGGGATCTTGTTTCGCAACGCCAACTGGACCCTCGCCGACCAGGGACGCAAGGCAGCGAAGTTCCGTGGAGAGTCTGCGGGAGGCGCTACAGGCATCGAGGATCAGCCAATCGGGGAACTCGATGCCGGAACAGTTACTCGAGACGACGAAATGGATTGGATTCGACTTCAGATCCACAGATTGAGTGAGAATCAAGCCCAGGTTGTCGAGAGAAGACTTGGGGGCATGAGCTTTGAGGCAATTGCGGAAAACCTGGGCATTGCAAAGGACACGTGTCGAAAACGCTATCTCCGAGCGTCGCTTCGGCTGAAGAAACTGATCGGATCGGAATCCGACGCCTGACCCTCTACTGGTGAGCCTCCCAAAGGAAGGTGACGTCACTGGCGTTCCCATCCCACTCCAGAGTGAATCCATCCGGATCAAAGCTCACCAGAGTGGCGCTCTTTCGGGTAAGACTGATGCTGTCGGCAACCGTAACGATCGCCACAATCCGGTCACTGAACTCGTGAGGTCGACCGATGTTCGGATTGCCGCTCCAGTGCCCGACCGCATGCTGGTTCTTGACAGAAGTGGCGATGCCAATACTGCTGGAGACAATTGGCGGGCTCGCGACTCCGATATTGAAGAGTACAGTAATTTTTACCATCGCCGGCTCGAAGCCCACCCCCGTGATGCTCTGGACGAACGGACCTTGGGATGGTCCGGTAGCCACACCTGCATCGTGCAGCGGGGTTGCCCCCAAACCTGTGGCGACCAAAAGAGCACCTGTTACTCCCTGGGTGCCGATCGTCACCCGCACCGAACTCGTACGCGGGAACGGACGATTGACGGTGGCCGACTCTCCTGGCGCCAGGTCGAGATCCAGTAGCACGGTACCTGTTTGGTCGGGTTGATCAAATGCCTCGATGTGCGCCGAACAGTCTCCCGCATTGACCACCCGAAAGGCGAGGGTCACCGATCGGTTGAAAGTCCGGGTGATACCACAACCGAAGCTGAACTGAGCCGCACGGGCCGAGCCGACGGCAAGAAGAGGAAGAAAAACGGCCAGAATGGACAACTTACTCATACGCATCTTCAAGATCCTTTTTCGTTGGGTATTCCGTCGGATTCTCTTCCGACCCGGCACAAACCCCGATCGTACCCAGAATAGGGCAGTTGCGGGGAAACAAAAACGATCATTCAGGAGCCCGAATTGAGGAGACTTCGCACCGAGTGACCGTACCAACCCTCTTCGGTTCGGAGAAATGATCCCGGCCGCGATCTCAGGACCGGAGACCCTCTCCGATCAAGGGCTGCATCCGGGCCCCCCACACAAAAATGCTAGAAAGGAATCGGAGCCGGGTGTAGCCTTGGATACACCACTGTCATCACGGAGAATAGACAGCCTGCATCGAAACTCACGACGCCATGAAAATGTCACACAAAGAAAGCCGTGTCGCCTACGACCCCGAAACGGGAGTGGTCAGAACTCCGCCACAACACATCTTCCTTGAGCTGAGTTCCCGATGCAATCTGGTGTGTGTGCATTGCTCCAAGGACTATGGATCTCCCGGGGGGCACCCATCTTTGGACATGGACATCGCTCTTGTTCGGCATCTTTGTCCCTGGCTCCATCAAGCCCACTTTGTCAATCTCAACATGGTGGGAGAACCACTCCTTCACCCGGAGTTTTCCAAAATCCTCAAGCTTGCCAGTCCCAAGGTTGCCTCGAGCCATCGACCCAATCTCTCCTTCAACACCAACGGCGTACTGCTGAATCCGGAAGTCGACCGGCTCATCGTCGAGCAACGAGTATCTCACGTCGTGATATCGCTGGACGGAATAGAATCCAACGAGGCGATTCGTGGAGTACCTTATGAACTCCTCAAGAAACGGATTGCCGAGCTCGCTCACATCCGACGCGAATCAGGGTCGGACCATCCAAAAATCGGTATTGCCTACACTCTGATGCGACGAAACCTCCACGAGCTCCCTCGAGTCATGGCAGATCTTTGTCCCTCGGGAGACATCGATGAAGTTCATGTTCAACCGTTGATCGTTTTCTATGAAGGACTGGTCGGGGAGAACGCATACCGCCAACCTGAGGTTCAATCAGTTCTGTCGCATTGTCAGACGACTGCGAGAAAGTTCGGGACATCACTCCGTGTTTTTCGTTCGACTTTCACCCAGGACGAACGTTACTCCAGCTCCGAGGATGATCCCGTCTTGCTGGGGCAGACATCTGTTCAATACGGCTGTATCGACCCCTTCTACGAGATCAAGATCCGCTCAACCGGCGACATCATGGCATGCTCCAATGGACTCACTCCGGGGCTCAACGTGAAGGACCTGACCCTGGACGAAGCGTGGAACCACTCCTGGTATCGCGATCTTCGAAAAAACCTCGCAGCGAAATCCTTCAAGGCGGAATGCGAGCGGTGCAGCTTCATTTTCGGGGAAGCCAGCAATCAGGAAGCATCACTACGACCAGGCGTGCACAATTCGGCCGAGCCCAGGTTCATGACTTCACCTCGGGCGGTCAATGATCCGGCTCCTTGAAGAGTCTCCGTTACTCTCTGGCCTATGCACATAAACGTGCCACTCATCCGGGCCCGCCTCGACCGCGTAATGCTCAACCCCCATGTGCTTCCAAAGATCGTACAACACGAAGAGACATGAGCACCTCCTTGGGGTTCAATCTACTCTTCGTAGCATCGGGAAACTCGTCTCATTCTTTGACCTCTTGCCATGGCATAAAGAGAAATAGGGAAACTTTCCGCTCAAGACATCCGGGAGACGGCCTACAATCAACAATGAAGTCCGTCCTGATCGAGGTAACACCAGTGATTCAAAGCATAGGAAACAATGCGTTTGAGGCTTACCAGTCCTCCATCAACCGTCACTCGGCGGCAGCCCAGCGCATCGCCGGCTCGGGCTCTCCGCAGCCTCAGGACATCGTCGATCTCAAGGCCAGCTCACTCGAAGCAAAAACAAGCCTCGCCCTCATCAAGGCTGAAAACGGGACCATCGGCTCCCTCCTCGATTTGCTCGCCTGATTGCGGGATTTCCGCTCTCCTCCATTTATCCCTCCACCAAGAGTTTTGACGAAGACGGTCTTCCCGATGTTCTGGTTCCAAGTTATCTCGAGCATGGAGCAACCATCTTTCCCAACGCTTCTTGAATCCTCAACTATGCCTGGAAGGAAATGTGAACGCATCCTTGGGGCCCACGACTGATGTCTTGCAGGTGAATGGTTGCTTCGTAAACCCAACTCGAACCCAACGCTCTTCTCATGAATCCCGCTGGTGTTGTGAGTCAGAAGTTGTGTGGATCAGTTTCGAGGGCAATGGCCCGAAACTTATGTGCAGAGCTTTCGACTCACGCCACTAGGAGTTCTTCACCAGCCAATCGATCCATAGATCAAAAAGTGCACTATGGACTGCTCCCCCACGGCTTCCGTTGGTCAGAACGATGAGAGCATCGCCCGACTTTGGAACAAGAGATAGGCGTGCCATCCACCCACGATTTGCCCCGTTGTGTCCGACCCATTCAATGCCACGAGTCGTCTCGACACTATACCCCAGACCGTATCCGGGGGAGGCCAAGGCCGGAGTCTGCATCGTCCGAACCGATGCGGCGGAAAGCGGCGACCGGAGCCCTTCAACACGATCATGAAACTCGGCAAGGCTCGCCTGGGCAAACCGGGCGAATTCGTTCGGTGACGTCTGGAGTCCGGCGGCCGCCGCTGCGGTAAATCTTGGACCGGCGATTGGCTGTCGCGATCGGTCATAAGGCGTGGCCGCTAACTTATCGATTTCTTCGGTCCATCGATAATCGCTCGATTTCATACCCAAAGGCAACAATACATTCTTCTTCATGTACTCAGCAAAGGGAAGCCCACTTGCCTCTTCGATAGCGAGTTGAGCGATCGTGTAACCTCCCCCAGAATACTTCCATTGAGTACCTGGCTCGAACAACAGATAGACACCCCCTGATCCGTTGGTTGCACCGGAAAGAGAAGCCTCGACCGTCGGAAGCGCCTCACCCGGTTGAAACCCGGGGTAACCATGGAGCGAAAGCCCTGCGGTGTGACTGAGTAGGCGCCTGAGGGTGACTTTGCCGGAATCGATCGCAGATTCCGGAAGCTTCCACCGGCTGAGGGATTTCTCGATCGGTGCATCAAGATCGAGCTTGCCCTCTTCGACGAGAAGCATGGCCCCCCAGGCCGCAACGGTTTTCGACACAGAGCCGACGTTAAAGACCGTATCTCCCGTAACGGGTGTTTCCTGTTCAAGGTCGGAATACCCAAAGCCACCGGTCCAGGCGATTTCACCCTTTCGAAGGATTGCCACACCCGCTCCAGGAACCCGATTCCGCGCCAGGAGGCCAGGAGCGCGCTTGTTGAACAGGCGAAGGAGGCTATCGACGGATGAAAGCTCTTCTTGAGCCGAGGCAGGTGACGGGAACCCCCAGATCAAAACCAGAATCAGAAAACAAACGGCCTTGTAAGTGCGCTTCATGGCAGTTCCCCTGAAATATGGATGAAGAGTCGAACACACGCCTGAATACGAACGATCACCACTCTCATTCCAGAGAATCAGTTGGTGAGCTCAATCCGTTAACTGGATTTTCGCCACCTTGGGGGCTCGAGGAAGAAGCACCCGAAGCTCAACCCGTTCGTTCCTGGAGAGCAAACGGACGCGTTGCTCACTGAAACCGACAAAAGCTCCTTCCCCATCAAACATCTCGAGGCGGACGTAGCCCCGAGCAAGGGCTTCAACAGCAAGACGCTTCCCCAGGGTTCCACTGTCTTGCAGAGCCTTCTCATAACTCTTCAGGTCGACGGGGTAGCCGTCTCCCCGACGCAGTACCAGGACCAGCTCTTGAGGATGAGAACCACTTCGAGGTTCTTCCACGATTACCAGATCGCTAAATTCGCCCGCATCGACTTCGACCAACGCAGGGTCAAGGGGAGAAACCGCAGAAACCAAACTCCGCGTCACTTCCGCGACATCGAAGAAGATAGAAAACACTCCGAGAAGTGCCAGGGACACAAGAGCAACCGAGAGAATGGTGATCGCAAGGCGCTGACGGCTCATCGGTTCTCTGGGCGCAATCGTCTTGGCCTCAACCGAACGCTGGTGGGTTTCTACCGTTCCATCAGGACGAAACCTGAAGACCGTCTGAACTTCTTCTCCCGGGCGAAACTCGGAACTGCGAAGCGTCGAAGTGAGACCGGGTGGGAATCCTTCGGGGAAGGCCTGGGTGAGGTTGGTGAGAAGCTGGCGCAAACCTTCGTCCGGAAGTGCACCGAGTCGGCTCGCCAGCAAAGGACTCTCATCTGGAAGAAGGCTGAAGGTGTCTCCGGAGAGATCAAGGGAAAACGAAGGACCTAGCTTCGCCGCGAAGGAAACCCACTCCCTGAGTTTGTCCTGGAACTCAAGTTCGCCAGGAAGTCGCCCCTCGACCAGGCCATCCAGAAGGAGTGTTCCTTCTACGTGCTCGGTCATACAGTAAAGTTCGGCTTGACCTGCGACACCTCGTCAGCACGAATCCATTGCGGCAAGCTTTCGGTCCAAACCAGGTTGCTACCCCGAACTTTTCCCTTCTTCAAAAGGGCAATCAGCTCGGATTGCTTGACGGGACCAAAGGTCTCTCCATCAATTTCATAGTGCCAAAAAAGCCCGGAACTCTCCTTCTTTGATTCAGGCCCCGGTTTGCTCTCAACGACATCGGAGGTCGTGTCGGACGCCTCAAAACCCGACTCCCCAAGATGAGGAACCGGCTCCATCGGGGCCCCCATCGCTCGGGTGTCCATCCCCAGAGCTCGATCATGCTCATCGAGACGAGCCAGACTCTCTCGACGAAGAGCATCCGTCTTCATCTTCTCCTGACGCAGCTGCTCCCGCATGCGTCTCTGGTCACCCTTGATTTTCTTCTGATCGGAATCAAGCAGATTCAGATTGGGAAGAACCGCAACGATGATGATCCCGATCACTCCGAGAAAAAAACCGCCGAAAAACCATCCGCCAGAGGATCGCCCCCTGTTTGACGCGATGGAGCTGGCGATAATCGCGCAGAGTAGCTTCCACACAATCGTGCCGCCTACGATTCTAACGTCCATTGAATCCTCCACTCCTTGAGCGTCTGTTTCCGCTCTCTCAAGTCATCCGGCCGTCGGGCCTATCCTGCGTGTTCCCCACGATTAACGAAACAATGCGGCGCGGGTTCACTCGGCTTCCATGGTATCTCGAGCGACCCCGGTTTTCCCGGGCTTTCCCTCGTCTTTTAGAGCGTATTCGTGGCAACATGGAGAAATGAGGAGGTTTTCCATGATGAAGTCGATTCTTCTGGTATTTCTGGGGCTCTCGTGGGCCCTGACACGACCCGCGGTCGCCCGAGATCACCGACCAAAACGGCCCCCGAATATCATCTATGTGCTCGCCGATGACCTGGGTTTCAATGAGGTCGGCTGCTACGGGCAATCCAAGATCAAGACCCCGAACATCGACCGGATTGCCCGGGAAGGCATGCGGTTCACCCAGCATTATTCAGGATCTCCGGTCTGCGCGCCCTCTCGATGTGTCCTTCTCACGGGAAAGCACACGGGCAATGCCTACGTCCGCGACAACTACGAAATGGGAGGCTGGAAACGAGACTCCAAGGAGGGACAGCTCTCTCTCCTGAAGGACACCTTCACGCTACCCAAGCTCTTGCAGAAGAACGGGTACCGCACCGGGGCCATGGGCAAATGGGGGCTTGGCGGTCCCGATTCCCCGGGACACCCGAACCTCCAGGGATTTGATGAGTGGTACGGCTACCTCTGCCAGCGAGTTGCCCACAACTACTACCCAACTCACCTCTGGAGGAACCAGGAAAAACACGTTCTTTCCAACCCCTATTTTGCTGCCCACCAGAAGTTCAGCGGCCGGCCAGACAACCCGGAGTCCTACGCCAAGTATGCAGGAGAGGACTACTCCATGGACTTCATGACCCGGGAGGCTCTCACGTTCGTTCGAGAAAACAAGGATCGCCCCTTCTTTCTGTATCTTCCGTTTCCCGTTCCCCACGTCTCCCTGCAGGTCCCCGAGGACTCACTCGAAGAATACCGGGGAAAATTCAATGACCAACCCTACCTCGGTAACAAAGGATACCTTCCTCACCCGTCACCCCGAGCCGCCTATGCGGCGATGATCACTCGAATGGATCGGGACATCGGATCGGTCCTTGACCTCCTCGATGGGCTCAGCCTGTCCAGGAATACGATCGTCTTCTTTTCCAGTGACAACGGCCCAACCTTCAACGGCGGATGTGATCGGGAGTTCTTTGATAGCGCAGGTCCTCTCCACGGGGGAAAATGCGAACTCTATGAGGGAGGCATTCGTGTTCCCTTTGTCGTTCGGTGGCCAGGACACATCGCTGCGGGAACAATCAGCGACCACGTGTCTGCCTTCTGGGACGTGCTCCCCACGATTGCCGAAATCATTGGCGCCAAGACTCCTGGAGATATCGACGGGATCAGCTTTCTTCCCACATTGCTGGGCCGAGGTGATCAAGAGCAACACGACTCCCTCTACTGGGAGTACCACGCAAGAAAAGGCATGCAGGCCGTTCGCATGGGAGACTGGAAGGCGCTCAGACTCAACCGAAGAGACAATCCGAACGGACCGGTTGAGCTCTACAACCTGGCGGTAGACCTGGGGGAGACGAAAGACGTTTCGGCCAAGAACCCGCAAGTCGTCCGGAAGATCGTTGAAGTGATGAATGCCCGGCAACCCTCACCGATCGAGCGGTGGAACTTCACAAGCGTAAAGTGACGAAACGATCAGCAGTGACGTGATTCAATCGACGATCTTGACGCCGAGGAGATGGCTCGCGAACTACTTGAAGTTCAATGCCGTCTTGAGGACGATGAAGAGCTGATTTACAGGAAATCCGGACCCGATTAATCCCAGGGAGCGCGTTGACCTCCAATCACACCCCCTGAGCGAGGGGTTGATCTTCTCCCCGCTTTTGCTTAAGCTTATGTGCGGAAAGAAGATCGGGACAGCCTCCCGATTTCAGAGGAGGAAAGCGATGTTTGGCCAGAATCGCTCCGGTGCCATTTCAGTTCTCGTCGTCGGACTGGGGCTGTTTGCTGGCTGTGGGGGCGGCGGATCATCGGGTCAATCCGGCTCCAACCTCACGGTTCTCGACGCTCGTGCGGAAACCGGACTCGGCCTGCCTTCAACCGGCATCTTCATTAACGAGAGAATCATCCTCAGTTTCTCCGCACCGGTTGATCCCAACTCGGTCAACGAAGACTCGATTCAGATTCGACAGATCACTGGATTCGAAATCGGATCCTCGGTCGAAGCTCAAGGATCGTTCGTGGTCTCAGGCACGACGGTTAGTTTCGTTCCAAAGCTTCCAAGTCGAACCAACCTGAAAGACGCGGGTCTCCTCCCTGACACCGAGTATCAGGTTTTCTGTCCGGGCTTTCCCAGCTTTGACTCATTGCATTCGATCGACGGTAGAGCACTCGATGCTGATTTCAGCGTCAGGTTCACCACGAAGTCTACCGCTCCTTTCTTGCGGGACCCGGTTCCTGGACCGCCCCAGATCACTGCGATCGGACTCGACCTCGATGGAGACGGCACCATCAGCGCAGATGGCGACCCCCTCACCCAGAGCGACGAGGAGTTCTTTGATTTCGAGGTTCTTCCGTTTCGGATCGAGACTCCGGTGGGTCTGGCCAGGGCACCTCTCATGATCTCGTTTGTGCTGAGCGAACCCATCCTTCCTTCTTCTCTCTTTGGCGATCTGAATCAAGATGGATTCCCGGATAATGCCCGGCTCATTCATCGTGCAACCCGGAACCGAATCCCCTTCGAACTGGAGCTCCAGCAGACCTTTGATCCCCTTCGTGACAGATTTGCGGTTGCGGTGATTCTTCGTCCCACGACCGCGCTCCCCGCAAGGTCGGAGATCGAAGTGTCCCTCGAGGAAGGGATCGTCGACTTCGCTTCCCCGGCGAGGCTCTTGCCTTCGGTGCTGACATCCTTCGAAACTCGAACCGATTCCGCGACCCTCGATGACGCTTTTGTCGAGAACTTTGATCGACGGAGAGACTCGGACCCGAGCTCTACCGCGGAGTGGAATGCCAATGACGCCAATATCCTTCGAGCAGGACTCGGTATTGGCGGTTCGGGAATCGACGGCAACCTGGTCCTTCCTGAGTTCTCCATCGCCGTCCTCGACACCTCGGTGAACGGAGGCTTCTTCAACTTCCGTGAAATTGACATCCCTGGAAACTCGAACCTCCAGATCATAGGCCCGAACGCTCCGCGTCTCTTCTGCACCGGTGATATCAACATCGCCGGCACCATCAACATCAGCGCGAATGACGGCCGGGATGGACTCATGGGCCAGGGCCTGACACGAGTCCCCGGCGCTGCCGGAGGACCGGGAGGTTTTCGTGGTGGTAACGCTAACAATCCGCCGTACAACTTCGGTGGAAAGGCCGAATCAGGACATGGCCCGACCAGCGATTCGGGAGGCGGCTTCGGAACAAGAGCCACGTTCCCCGGGGGAGGAGGCGGTGGTGGCCACTCTCGACTCGGTCAAACATGCATGCTCATCAACATCTGGTGCGGCATTGCCGGAACAGCCTACGGCAACTCGACCATCTCCCAACTTCTGGGAGGCTCCGGAGGAGGCGGCGGTGGCGACACCATATCGCCCGATCCCGTCGAGGACGTCACCGGAGGCTCGGGCGGAGGAGGCGGTGGTGCCATCTCCATGGAGTGTGCCGGTACTTTCACCATGACCGGCACCATCGCTGCAGACGGCGGAAACGGCGGCGACGGTGGCTCCTCGAACCCGGGTGGAGGGGGCGGAGGCGGTGGGTCCGGCGGATCCATCAAGATACGGTCCTTCAAGATAAACTCCATTACGAATCAGGGAGCTTCACTCACCGCTCAGGCAGGCTCCGGCGGGTTCGGGGGAGGCGGCGCATCTTCCGGCGGTGCGTCGGGTTCGGACGGCCGTATCTTCCTGGCAAGCTTTGACACCAACCGGGACGGCCAAGCAAACGATTTCTTCGTCGATCGGTTGCGAGTCAACGTGGCTCCTCGTGAGATCAGAGGCCTCATTTCCGAGCGAGACCTCGGCACTTCGTTTGGGCTTTCCAGGTGGCTCGACACCGGTTCTCCCGATCCCCGATTCACATTCGAGGCAACCGATCCGGACACAGGCTTCATTCTTCCTGGCCCCCAGGTTCCCGATGTTGATATTCCCCTGGGAATTCCAGAATCGGCCACGATCAAAGTCCTCTTTCAGGGAGCCCACGAACATCCAACCCTGGCGAGGACTCCGGATATCGATTCCGCAACCGACTTCATCACCCGCATCGAAGATCTGAACGGGTTTCAGTTCATCCGGTACCGGATCGAGTTCGACATCGGTCCCGACCTTGCCACCGCCATCAAACCGGAAATCGAGGCCATCAACATTCGCTTTCAGTTCGACATCTAACTGTAACGAAAAGTTACGATCGTCCTTCTCTTCGAAAATATCCAAAAAACTCCCCCCCCATTCTCCTCGCTTCATCGCCTTAGCTCGTGAAAAGCAAAGGTTCATTCACGAGACATCCAAGGAGAACACGTCATGTCACGCACGCTTCATCAAAAAGCCATTGTTACCCTTTCTTTGAGCCTTTTCCTGTGTCTTTCTCTCGGATGCGGCCGCCGAGAAAAGGGATCCCCCCCCTACGATTCAGCTCCTTCCAACGCCTCGCCGGCTGTTCACGATCATCAGCCCTCCACCCTTCCCGGCACAAAGAAAGGTGTCCCTCTCGGCATCCGGATCGATTCAAAGGAGCGCTCTTTCATCGGTGATTCCGTTGACTTGACCGTCATTGCCACCTCCCAAACCGATCTCGATGAGGCTCGAGTCAGCATCGAACTTCCCGACCAACTTCGGCTGCTCTTTGGCTCAAGAGAATGGACCGGCGCCCTTGCCCGGGGGGAGTCCGTAACCCTTCCCATGACCGTGGAAGTCATGGAGGCCGGCGACTACTCGATCCTGGCCTGGATCAAAAATGACGTTCTTGGCAAACGCGCCCACCGGAACTTCCATGCTCGCGAAGATCAAGTCGTGATCTCCAGCGATCCCTTTGAGATCCTTCGTTATCAACATGCCCGAACGGAAGAGCAAAGAGCCAGTACGCTGCGACTACCGCCAGGAGATGCCGAGGTCAATACGGATCCCGACGCTTTTCCGGAAAGAGATACGGATAACGCTCGCGCCTTTCGACGTGCTATTTCCAGCCCTCCCTCGGAGGAGGAGGAAGGATCTCCGGAGCGGGCAGGAGGTCGAAACATCACCTTTCAGGGACGGATCGTCTACGAAGACTCGGCGGGAACCCAGCATCCCGTGAGACTTGCTCGGGTTCAGATCGTTCAGCATCCGGGTGGGGTTGTCGACTGCAGCTCAGGACATGGCGCCGGCGCGGGGACCGTTCTTGCAACAACCAACACCAGCGTGACCGGAAATTACTTCACCGTGGTCAACGTACCCGACGACCCGGACGATTCCGACCCGGACCTCAAGATCCGAGTCATCTCCCAGATTACTCCTCCCGGAAATGGTTCGGGCGCAATCATCGCCCACGTCGAACACATCACCGCTGGTGATCTTTACTTCTGCGAGAGCCCACTTCAGGCCGACGTTGCCGGCACCAGCCTGACGGTGAACTTCTCCGTGGGAAAACCGACCGTCGGTAGCACCACCGATTCGACCGCATCTCGAGTTTTTTCCGTTCTTGATGCAATGTTGCAAAACGCCGCAGCAGCGTTCTACCTTCGCGGCAATCAGCTCCTGGCAGAAATCCCGGTCAAGTTCCCTGTCGGAGGTTCGGTTTCCTTCTACAGTTCATCAAACGTAGAAATCAGCATCCTGCGGGCCGATGCCCTCGACTGGGACGTCCTCGGCCACGAGTATTTCCACTACGTCACGGATAAGGGAACCAATCGATCCATCGACAATAACCCTGGCGGGAGTCACAACGGATGTAGCGCCATCGGCCAGAACGGCCGCAACAAAGATCAGGGAATGCGTCTTGCCTGGTCCGAAGGCATGGCGACATTCTTCGGAGTTGCACTCCAGCTCGACAACGGAGTCCCCCTCGCATATCCTTGCGCACCGGCCTGCATCCCGAATGGTCACGACAGTAGCTATCAAGATACCGAGGATGCCTCCATCAACCAGAACATGGAAACCATGGTCGGAGGTTGCTCGGAAGGCTACGGAAGCGAAGACTCGGTGGGTGCCATCCTGTGGGACCTCATGGACAGCGCTTCCGATGAAGATCCCGCCGACGACACCATCAAGGATGTCATTGGCATCGGTCTCCCGACCATCTGGACTCTCATCACTCGGGGCGACAACGATACCCTGGCAAAGTTCTACACTTCGGTTGCCTCACGCCCTGGCTTGACTCTTCGTCACATGGCTTTCTTCGGACAGATCCTCACCCTGAACAAGGTCGCGGCAAAGCTCGGGTCACCCGATGACGAGGACATCGTCTCCCCCGTCACACCTCCCACGTTTTCCTGGACTCCGCAGGGAGATCCGGCCGTCGCATTTCGCAACAACAAGTTCACCTTGGTCATCACAAAAGACAATTTCGCGACCCAGCAGACCTGGGATGCCGGAACGTCAACTTCCTTTACCGTACCTCAGGTCGAATGGGCAACTCTTTTCCAGACGGGCGTCGATGAAAACACAGTCCTGCGATGGATGGTCGTTGCTCGAAATACGGCGGCTCCAGCGACACCAAGCGGAACCCTGTTGACCGGCAACTGGGCCAGCCATGTTCATCGGTTCACCCCCAAAGCCTTCGAAATCAAGCTCACCTGGCCGACCGTCGGTGCCGATGTGGATCTCCACCTCCGCCCACCCGCAGGATCGGGCTTCTCCGGCTGGCAATTCGGAGGGGATTGCGCCTACTACAACCGGACTCCCGACTTTGGCATCCCGGGCGACCCTTCCGACAATCCAACCCTGGATCGGGATTGCATCACCTCGTGCGTGGAGGAAAATATTACCCTCGACAAGATCACCGAGGCAGGCACCTACAAAGTCCTCGTTCATTACTACAACGACCACAACCTAGGTGACACCACGGCCACGATCGTGATTCTACGGTTCGGTCGGGTGGTTCGAACGGCGAGTCAATCCCTCAGCAATCCGGATCAGGACCCGGACTCGGGAAGCCTCTGGACGGCCTTTGAGTTCATGATCGAATAGGGACAAACAAAGAGCAAGCAAGTATCTACAATCGGACGAAGCCGGCGGGGACACCCCCCTGTCGGCTTCCTCCGCCAAAACCCAGGACATTTCCCCCCGAACATGCTCACCCGACTCTCTCTTCGTGCGTACTGATTCAAAGTTACTTGAGGGCCACCGGATATGCCCCGAGAATCTTGCATCAAGGACGGATCATGAAACTTCATCACTTCCACGTTGCCGCAGGGGCCCTTTTTCTGCTCATCTGTGTCAGCATTGCTCCTCTCTGCGCGAAGGAAGGAAGCACGACTCCGTGGCCGTCCTTTCGAGGAATCAACGCAAGGGGCATCGCCGAAAACCAGAATCTTCCCCGGGAGTGGAACCCAACCACCGGAGAGAACATCCTGTGGAAAAGAGAGCTCCCGGGTCTGGGGCACGCAAGCCCGATCGTGTGGGGAAACAAGGTCTTCATTGTCACAGCAATATCAAGTCGGCAAGAGTCGAAGATCGACCTCGATTCCTATCATACGAATCCGGACGATGACCTGAGCCCCCATTCGTTCCGGGTCCTGTGCTTCGATCTGGACTCGGGAAAGACCCTCTGGGAGTCCGTCGCCCACGAGGGAATTCCTCAGGTGAAGAGGCATCCAAAAAGTACCCAGGCCAACTCAACCCCGGTCACGAACGGAAGTCAACTCGTCGTACTCTTTGGAGCCGAAGGACTCTATTGCTACGACATGGAGGGAAAGCAGCTGTGGAGAAAAGATGTCGGATATCTTGACCCTGGTTTTTTCGAGGACCCGACCCTTCAATACGGACACGCAAGCTCCCCCATCTTGTATGAAGACCTGGTCATCCTTCAAGCCGACCGCTCCAAGGAGTCATTCGTTGCCGCCTATCGATTGAGCGACGGATCCCTCGCCTGGAAGACGAATCGATCGGACTTTCCTTCCTGGTCTACCCCCGGGATTTACCAACCAAAAATAGGCCAGGCCGAGCTCATCGCAAACGGAGGGAAGTTCATCATTGGATACGACCCGAAAACGGGAAAAGAACTGTGGCGATTCGCTTCCGAAACGAACGGAACGATTCCAAGCCCCGTGTTCTTCGAAGACCTGGTAATCCTGGGCGCATCCCAACCTCTCTTTGCCTTGCGGGCGGGCGGACGAGGAAATATCTCGGAAACCGACCCATCTGCAGAAGGCAAACCATCGTTCGTCGCCTGGACAAGCACTCGAGCGGGCTCGTACATCCCCACCCCATTGCTCGATCGAAGCAACCTCTATCTCTGCCACCATAGTGCCATCTTGAGCCTGTATGACGCGACCTCCGGAGAACGACGATCGCGACGCCGCCTCAAGGGATCACAAACCGGCTACCGAGTCACGGCGTCACCTGTCGCGGCCGACGGGATCCTCTACGTCTGCACCGAGCAAGGGACCGTATTTTTGATCGGGTGCGATGACAAACTGACCGAGATCGGGGAAAACCACCTGGGCGAAGCGATCCTTGCCACTCCTGCCATCAGCGGAGGGAGGCTCCTCATCCGCTCGGAGCGCCACCTGTTTTGCATCGGCAAAACGCGATAAGACGCCCCCTTCTCACCGCAGTGCAACGATGAGACACTGGTGGCATGAGCAATTTCCGCGCAATCCTGTTGATCCTGCCCTTTACCGTGCTGACCTCCATCGCTGGCGGTCAGGAACTCGAGAACCCTTCGTTCGAAGAATCTGGTTCTCCACCTCCCGGCTGGAAAATCACTGTTGGCGCTACGAATGCTGACTCCGGGCCAAGCTCTCAAGTTGCCTTGAGTACCGACGTCCGAAAAGACGGCGATCAAGCCCTTCGCCTGTCCGGCAATACCCGAACAGCAAAGTGGAGCGCACTTCACCAGGAGATCCCGGTTCAACCTGGACATCGAGTCGTCTTGACCGTGGCAGTAAGAAGCCAGGACGTCGTACGGGAAGAAC
>JAJDCM010000368.1 GCA_029260825.1 Planctomycetota bacterium
GATGTCGGCATCTCGACCGAGCTTCCGGTTCAACCGTAATCTCGGCTTGATCTGACCTGGCTTGATCCGATCCAGCGATCGGACACGTCATGAGGATTTTCTTGAGCGCTGGTTCCGAAAAATCTCGGGACCAGCGCTTCCACCAGGAAACAATGCTTGAGGAGCTTGGTGATCCAGCACACTGGGCTCCTCTTTTTGGGTAAGCCATGAATTGACGTGGACTTGGCCCCAAGAACCACTTTGCATACAAGCGTGATGAACTCGAAGTTCACCACGATGACGTTGCATTTGAACACGGATTCTTCCCCGGTCAATTTCAACAAATCGGGACTTACACCTATCCCCATATCCCGCCCGAACTCCCTTCCTCTTGTTCCTGTTTTTCTCGAACGGCACAGCACTTGCCATTACTAGGGAGCTGGCATCGCTCTCGAAAGTAGCGCGCCGCTCCAAAGAAGTTGGGAGCCAGCCGTTCGGCGCAGCTCGAGAAAAGAAGTTCGCGGTGAAAGAGACGTGGCGATCAGATGACGTGACGCAGTAGCGATCACCACTCTCCTCGAGAGGCATCTCTCGACCAGTCAAGTCGTAGTCCTCAAGATTTGATCGGAGGAGGTCAGAAGCCCTCCTCTATTCTGATAATGGCGAAACTTGACTCAAGGAGATTGTGAAATGAAGAAGTTTGCATTGGCCCTGACGGCCGCTCTTAGCCTGGCTGGAATCGCAAGCGCTCAACCGCTTCACCTTCAACCCGGATCCGCTCTCATCTACCCCTTGTTCGACTCACAACCCCAGTCGGCAACCGTCCTCAACGTCACCAACACCAACGAAGACCGAACGGTCAACGCCAACGGCTTCCGTGCTGGCGACATCCTGTTGCACTACGTCTACTATGGAAAGCAAGCCGATGGATCGACCGTCTGCCTCGAGTTCGATCGATTCGAGCTTCTCACCCCGGCCGACACCCTCACCGTTCTCGCTTCCGACCACAACCCTGAGGGTGAAGTTGGATTCCTGACCGTGACCTCGCAAGATCCTGAGACCGGCGACGCCGTTCCTAACTTCGACTTCCTCATCGGTTCCGCCTATGTCGCCAACTCGGCAATCGACATCATGTGGAGCTACACCCCCTACTCCTTCGAGGGTGGCACCAACAACAACGACGGCATCCTCGACTTCGATGGCACCGAGTACAGCGAATTTCCGGACACCCTCTTCATCGATTCCTTCTTCGAAGAAGATGATGGCGTCTTCAACAACAAAGTCACGCTGATGTCCACTTCCGGACAGGATTACATCAACGAGCTTGATGTCTTCACCTACAACAACAAAGAAGACCGATTCAGCCGAACCTTCAAGTTCGTCTGCCACACCACGGTTGAGCTCTCCGAGATCACCACCGTCGCTCGAAACCTCAATGGTGACCCGAACGAGTTCGCCAAGGAAACCGGTTGGGTTCGCTTCGAAGGCCGAAACATCCTCGACCTCGCTGGCAACCTGGTTACCGCTGACCCGGCTATCCTGGGAGTCATCGTCCAGATCGTTCGAACCGACTTCACCGCTGGACACGCTCTCCACTACACGGGCAGCCAGTCCACCGAGCTTCCGGTTCAACCGTAATCTCGACCAAGCTGATCTGACCTGACCCATCTGAGCCGTACCGAACAGATAAGACATCAACCAATAGCGCCGCGGCTACTACCAGCCGCGGCGCCCCCAACCACCAACAAGGAGAATCACGATGAAGAAGTTCGCCCTGGCTCTCACCGCCGCACTCAGCTTGGCTGGAATTGCAAGCGCCCAACCGCTACACCTTCAACCCGGTTCTGCTCTCATCTTCCCCTTGTTCGACTCACAACCCCAGTCGACCACGATTCTCAACGTCACCAACACCAGCGAAGACCGCACCGTGGACCCGGCCGACGGATTCCGCGCAGGTGACGTCCTCTTGCACTATGTCTACTACGGGAAGCTCGCCGACGGCTCCTCCGTCTGCCTCGAATTCGATCGATTCGAGTTCCTGACCCCGGCCGACACCCTCACCGTGCTTGCTAGCCGGCACAACCCTGAGGGCGAAGTTGGATTCCTGACCGTGACCGCTACCGACCCCGAGACGGGCATTCCGATCGCCTTCGACAACCTCATCGGTTCCGCTTATGTCGCCAACGCCGCGCTGAACGTCCTCTGGAGCTACACTCCCTACGCTTTCGAAGCCACCACGATCGTCGACGACGATGTCATGACCTTCGATGGCACCGAGTACAGCGCCTTCCCGGAGTGCATCATGATCGACAGCTTCTTTGAAGAAGACGCAGGAGTCTTTGACAACAAGCTGACCCTCATGTCCACCTCCGGCCAGGACTACATCAATGAGCTTGATGTCTTCACCTGGAACAACAAAGAAGATCGCTTCAGCCGGACCTTCAAGTTCGTCTGTCACACCACAGTTGCTCTCTCCGAGATCAGCTCGGTCGTGAGAAGCCTCGGTGGCGACGCCGACGAGTTTGCCAAGGAAACCGGTTGGATGAAGCTCCAGGGACGAAGTGTCCTGGATCTCTCCGGCAACCTGACCTCCTTGAATGCTCCTGGAATCCTCGGTGTCTTCGTCCAGATCGTTCGAACCGACTTCACCGCCGGCCACGCTCTCCACTACAACGATGTTCCGGCTGCCACGGTGACGATTCCTGTCCAGCTGTAAATTTTTCCCTGAAACGGCCCCGAATATCCGGCCGCTCAGAACTGAAAATAAGAAAGCGCTGGCTCTCGGCCCCCCGAGACCAGCGCTTTTTGCTTTTTGTCAGCCCCGAAACTCGAGAGTGAAGTTATCCTAGGAGGTTCATCTAATTCTCTGCAACTGAGGAGCCTCATGGGTCTTAAGGAACAAATACAATCCGATCTCGTCACGGCCATGAAAGCCAAAGACAGCGAGACATCCTCCGCGCTCCGGATGGTGAAGGCGGAGATCCTTAACCGTGAGAAAGCGGGCAGCCAGGGAACAGAGGTTTCCGATGACGACATCATGGCCCTTTTGCAGTCCATGATCAAACGAGGCCGGGATGCGGCAGCCCAGTTCCGGACCGGCGATCGTATCGAGCTCGCGGAAAAAGAAGAGAGCGAAATAAAAGTCATGCAAACCTATCTCCCGGCCGAGGTTTCGGCCGACGAGATGCGACCCGTGATCGAGAAGATCATCGCCGAAGTTGGCGCTACTTCGCCCAAGGATCTGGGCAAGGTTATGGGCAAAGCCATCAGTGAACTGAAGAAAGAAGGAAAACTCGTCGAGGGTGGGAAAGTTCGTGAAGTTGCTTCCGAGCTCCTAACCTCAAGTAGTTAATCGACGTGGATCGTCCCCTCAAGAACAACAAAACGAATGCCGATCAGGTCTCTCAGGAGAAGAGAGTTCACCCAACGTCCAAGGTGAGAGACCCCTTGCAAAACCCCTATGACGTCCTGGAGATTCCGAAAGGCTCGTCTCCAGAGGCCATTCAAGAGGCCTACCGCCTTCTTGCATTCGTCTGGCACCCGGATCGGTTTTCCGCCAAATCTTCCCTGAAGGCGAAGGCCACCGCCAAATTCATCGCGATCAATGCCGCCTACCGGGCCCTGGAAGCCAGCAAGACTTCATCTGACCCGGTGCGAAGAACCGCATCCAAATCTCAGCAAAGGCTTCCAAAAGCCCACCAACGATCAAAAAACTGGCACCCTATTCTTGCCGTGGCGATCGGATCCATTTTCTTCATCCTGGCGTTCCTGGTGGAAATTCAGCCGGGTAGGAGAAACCTCATGTCGGCGATCACAAACGAAACCCAATCGACCCATTTCGATCGCAAAGAAGTGACGACGACCCCGATTTTGAGTGGCAAGCACAACCACATCGGTGACGACGGACTTCAGATTACCGGGGCGGTACCCCTTGGCTTCGTGAGAACAATCCCCACTTCCTGGCCTCGCTAGTTTTACTCACTCGATTCCGATGCCGAATCACCCGTCTTCCCATCTGCCTTCCTCTTGAGCTCGTCTTCCTCCTTCTTTCTTTCCCCGGCCTTGTTGACCGCGCTCTTGAAGATGTCATCGAGCCCAGCAGCGCGCCCTTTCACGTGAGTGACTGCCTCGTCAAAGTCCGTGGGGACCTGCTTGGACCTACTGGACACCCCCTCTGCGATCTCATCGAAAAGGGCCGACTTCTCTTTGGGTGCGTCTTTTCTCCGGTGGCGAAGAACGGTGCCGGTGGCAACATCCACAAGAATCTTCGTGCCACAATCAGGGCAAAGGACCTCAACGTCTTTCTTCATCATGGTTTCCGACATTCCTCCAAAGACCGATGAACCGACCCGACAGCCACACGCCTGGCCCCTATGGTTCCTTGACAGTCGCGCAGTTACTTCAAAATGACAAAAAAAGACTCACCCTCTTTCGAGGCGTGAGTCTTTTTGAATAAGGTGGCCGAGGGAATCCACGACTAGGTAAATAGGAGAATAGGGGAAGATAGATTGGGGAAGAACGTGGATTTTATACCGCAGCGGGCAACCCCGGCCTAGATTCATCACTTCGATTAAGAAGTGTTTATGTATTCATAAGTTAGTTGTCTAACTCTTGGTGGAATCTCCGGGTGATTCTGTACTTGCTGTCCCGTAGATGGGAATCTCCATTCCGTACCTGTAGTGACTCGAATTTATCAAACTTTGAGAGCGAACACCAGGGCCATTTTCCTAAAAATCTATAGAACCACAAACGCAAGGGGTACAGTGATTTCCCGGTGTTTTGCCTCTGTTTTTTTGGGGACGAAATGAGGACGAAATGCCTCCTTCTCTCCATTTTCTCCATTATACAATATGGAGCAACAAACACTTCTAGGTGGGGTAATCGGTCCGCCTCACCTCCCTTTACCTGGTACCATTCCGGAACTAAGATTGACACCCTCAATCGACTGTTTCTTTGCTTTTATAAAGCACTTATCCATTCCAGATTTGATGATCGAGACCCCTATCAATTCCGAAAGCACAGCGTCTGATGTGGCGAAGAAGTCAAAGAGCAACTTCTCCTTGTCCTTCATTTTTCTTCCGCGAGAAAAGCGGGAGGCGATGTACACGGTTTACGCGGTATGTCGAGCTCTGGACGACTGCGTAGACGAGGCACCGAACCCGGGTGAAGGCCGACGACGCCTGGATGAGGTGCTGTCCCTCATCGAATCTGCCTATAGCGGGGAGAACATTACCTCAGCGATGGGCGCTGAGCTTGCGAAGGTGGTTCAGAGCTTTCGGATTCGCAAGGAGTGGTTTCTTGAGCTGGCCCGAGGAATGGCGATGGATCTCACCCAGAATCGCTATCCAACCTTCGAGGAGCTCAAGACCTACTGCTACCGGGTTGCTTCTGCGGTGGGCATGATCTGCATCGAAATCTTCGGCTACACGAGCGGGCTTGCCTGTACCTACGCCGAAAGCCTCGGTCTGGCGCTCCAGCTGACCAACATTCTTCGGGACGTCGGTGATGATGCCGAGCGTGGGAGGATCTATCTCCCTCTGGAGGATCTAGATCGCTTCGAGTACTCCGAATCGGATGTGTTGAGTGGCGTCCACAATCCCCGCTTCGTTTCTCTCATGGCCTATCAGCATCAACGAGCCCAGGATTTCTTTGATCGAGCATCCGCCATTCTCCCCGCCGTCGACCGAAGAACCCTCTTCCCCGCCGAGATGATGCGTGCGGTTTATCACCGCCTTCTGACCCGGATCGAAGGCCGGCAATTCCGTGTTTTCGGAAAGCGGATCCGGGTGTCAAAGTGGAGCAAGCTCTCAACCGCCCTTTCCATCTATGCCCGGGATGTCCTCTTGAACCCCCACCCAATCCGAACGGATCAACCAACCCCGCCTTGACAGGCTCCCGCCAGCACCCTACCTTTGGGGACTTCCCGCAAGAGAACAAACGCGCCCGTAGCTCAGTCGGATAGAGCACGAGTTTCCTAAACTCGGGGTCACAGGTTCGAATCCTGTCGGGCGTATTTCTTTCTTCACGGCCCTGAGACAACCTCCGCTGGGCCTAGGTCCAGAGTACTGCCAGGCTTTCCATTTCCCGTTCCTACCCTTTCTTCACTCCAAGCCCTTCGCGCAATGGTACGTCACCTTGACGATTCGGGTCCATGAAAATTGGATGCCTCACATCCAATTTTCATGGTATTCTTTTCCATGATCGAACGTCCAAGACAGCAAGGCAGCATCGAGAGACTCCTCAAACAGAACCCTGTCGTGGCGCTCCTCGGAGCCAGACAGGTGGGCAAAACCACCCTGGCTCGCGAAATTGCAAAGGCTCGGTCAGGACCAACAACTTTCTTTGATCTTGAACGATCCCGGGACGTCGCGAGACTGGCGGACCCCGATCTCGCGCTCGCACGCCTCCGAGGTCTCGTTGTTCTCGACGAGATTCAGAGGCGTCCCGACGTGTTTCCGACACTTCGAGTGCTATCCGATCGACCCCGAAAACCCGCCCGGTTCCTCGTCCTGGGCAGTGCCTCACCGGATCTCTTGCGACAAAGTTCGGAGACATTGGCCGGTCGGATCGCGTACCGAGAACTACCCGGTTTCACTCTCGACGAAGTTCGTGCGCGGAACCTCGTTCGTCTTTGGCTCCGCGGTTCTTTCCCGCGCTCCTATCTCCCCCGGACCGGAAAAGAGAGCACGACTTGGCGGGAGGACTTCATTCGAACGTTTCTGGAAAGAGACGTTCCACAGTTCGGGATCACGATCCCTGCCGAGACACTCGAACGATTCTGGTCCATGTTGGCGCACTATCATGGACAGGTCTGGAATGCATCGGAGTTCGCTCGATCATTCGGAGTATCCCACCACGTCACGCGGCGCTATCTCGATGCGCTTGAATCCGTGTTCATGGTTCGCGTTCTCAAGCCATGGTTCGCCAACTTGAGAAAGCGACAGGTGAAGTCCCCGAAAATCTATCTTCGAGACAGCGGAATTCTCCACAACTTCTTCGGTGTCTCCACTCTGGACGAACTGGAAAGTCACCCGAAAGTTGGTGCTTCCTGGGAAGGGTTTCTGATCGAAGCGGTGATTCACCAGTGTGGTGCTCGCGCTAGAAACTGCTATTTCTGGGCCACACACACCGGTGCGGAGCTGGATCTTCTGATCGTGAATGGCGCGAAGAAATTCGGTTTCGAGTTCAAACGAACCGTTGCACCGAAGATCACACCGTCGATGCGGATGGCAATCGAGGACCTCGATCTGAGTCGGCTCGACGTTCTCCATGCCGGCTCGGAGACATTCCCCCTTTCGCCGAAGATCCGCGCCGTTTCGGCACACAGGCTTCTCGAAGACCTCAAGCCGCTACGATGATGTCATTTCTTGTCCTTGTACTACACTTCCGCTCACCACACAGGCCTTGTTCGCACCGTGGACGATCTATAAAATCCATCGTAAACTGACGGGAACCGACGATCTACGGAACTCACACCTGCTTCTCCCTATGAACTCGGGGTCACAGGTTCGAATCCTGTCGGGCGTACTTCTATTCTCCTTCAAAAGATCCGGCCTTCCTGGAAAAGGAGCCCCAATCAAGCCGTCCAAAAGAATTCGAGTTTGGAATCAGGATGGTCGCGCTCCATCGGCCTCTCTCTGCTCGAAAATCGCTGTAGTGATGACAGTCCTGCTTTCTTCGGGATGGTGTGGTTGCAGTAACCCCCCTGAGTCCCCGCCCCGTTTGGTCATTCTCTATGCGACCTGTAGTCTCAACCGGGATTACCTGTCGCCCTACCAGCCTGGACTCACGTGCACTCCAAACCTCGAGCAATTCGCAAAAGAAGGAATCGTCTTCCGGCATCACTTAACAGAAGCGGGGCAATCGGGCGTGGCCTTTGCGTCGTTGTTCAGTGGATCCCAGGCTCCCCGTCACGGGGTCTTTTATCATCCAAACAAGATTCAAGACTCCACATACCTGATCTCGGAAGCGTTCGCTGACGCCGGCTTCACGACCTACTTCTGGAGCGGACACTCGATGGCGAGTTATCAACTCGGCTATGGTCAGGGGGTGCAAGAAGAGCGAGCGACGGAGCGCAAACCAGGGCAGCGCGTTACTCTCTCCCAGCTGACAGCAACCGATGAGAAGTTCGACGCACTGCTCGACTCTCTCACCCAGAATCCGACAGAGAAAACGTTTGTGCAGGTGAACTTCACCCTGACCCATCATCCTTATCATCGACGCCTCGATCCGGAAACACTCTCCCGGTTTCACAATGCTTGCCCCGAGCTGGTCCCCGACCTGGATGACACCCAGCTCAAGAACAGCCTGGCTATTTACCTTGAGAACCAGTTCGGTCTCCAGTGGAACTTCCCGGAGACCGTCGCAAATCTCGGACTCTCACCTGCGGAGCTCGAACAGCTGGCGAACACTCTCAAGTACTATTATCATGCCTCGGTATTTCAACTCGATGAAGCATTCGGGAAACTGATCGGAAAAATAAAAGAAAAAGGCCTCCGGGACGAAAGCCTGATCGCCTTCACCGCCGACCACGGCGAGGTTCTCGATCGAGACACTGCTCTCTTCAAATGGTCTCACGGCATGCAGCTTGCCCCGGAGGTGTTGCAGGTACCTCTTATTATCGCGGGAAAAGGCATTCGCTCCGGCGAATATCAGGGAATCACTCGATCAATCGATATGTTCCCGACTCTCACCGGGTTAGCGGGAATCTACGAGAACATCGACTCCGTGGAAGGATCGGATCTATCCGCGGCCATTCGTCAGGATGCACCGGAACCCAAGTTGATCGGCTACGCTCACACGGCCCTCCTGAGTCAACAGCAGTACGAGAAACTCCCCGGAATGACCCTCCGCAATTCTCTCTTTCCGGAACCAAATCCCGCCCACGTCTGGACTCTTGCTCGGTCTGAGAACCTCGCCTACAAGCGCCGCCGGCTGGCCGACGGTAGCTGGGTCATTCAGGTTTTTGATTGGGGAAAAGACCCCGAAGAAATTCGAGATCTCTTTGATCCCGAAAACGAAAAACATCGGGAGATGGCCCGGAAACTCGAGGATTATCATCACCTGCTCCGCCAGTCGTACTCACGCAAAACGGGTCTTCAGGAGGAAGGGCTCAGCGAAAAGGAGATGATTGAGCGCCTGAAGGATCTTGGCTACGTGAAATAAACGAGCCCGCCCGAGCCGGCAAGTCACCCGGAACCACCAGCCACGAAACAGTTTCGGACGAGCCACATTCCTCGAAAACGAGTATACTCTGGACCGGATCCAAAGAGCCTTACCCTTGAACTGCTGGAAGAGAATCCTTGTCCGAATCGATCCAAGAAGAAGAATCACTCTCAAGCTCCCGAGAGGGGCCCGTCACCCTCGATCTCGTGATCCCCATCTACAACGAAGAGGAGGCGCTCGCTCACCTCTTTCGCCGGCTGGGGGAAGTGTTCTCGAAAGAGGCTTGCAAGAGCGCCGGGATCGGGGCCATTCGGTATGTCTTCGTCGACGACGGTAGCACCGACCGATCCGCCTTCATCCTTCGGGACTCCATCAGGGACGGCCTTCCCGGAACCCTCTACCGCCTGTCTCGCAACTTCGGCCATCAAAGCGCAATTGCTGCCGGGCTGCACCACTCCAAGGCAAGATTGGTGGCGGTGATGGATGCGGACCTGCAAGACCCGCCGGAGCTTCTTCCCGAGATGGTGTCGAAATGGCGGGAAGGATTCGAGGTCGTCTACGCCCAGCGACGTCAAAGAAAGGAAGGACTGTTCAAACGGGCCAGCTACTGGACGTTCTACCGGATCGCCGCATTCCTGTCCGAGTTCAAGATTCCCCTCGATAGTGGAGACTTCTGCCTGATGGATCGCCGAGTCGTCGACGCAATGGAGGAACTCCCCGAAAACCTTCGCTACCCCCGAGTCCTTCGGGCGTGGGTCGGGTTTCGCCAGACGGGAATCCCCTACGATCGGCCGGCTCGACAGGCTGGACGAACAAAATACACCTTCTCCAAGCTCTATCGCCTGGCCACCGACGGGATCGTCTCGTCGGGAATACGACTCCTACGAGCAGCTCAACTTTTCAGCTTCTGCTTTGCGGTGTTGACGGTCATCATGCTCATCGTGTTCGGAGTTCTTCTCCTTCGATCGAGTGATGACCGGGAGCTTGTATTCTTCTTCGG
>JAJDCM010000369.1 GCA_029260825.1 Planctomycetota bacterium
AGATTGAAGCCAGACCGCGTACCCATGGAGTTGATCTGGAAGGTTCTGAACGCCGGTGTGCAAGCACCTTCCGGGCAAAATACACAACCCTGGAGGTTTGTCCTGGTCTCAGACCCGGAACGAAAAAAGTGGTTTGCCGACCGCTATACACAAGCGATAGAAACACGTTTCAAGGTCGGGCAAGGCAATGCAGGTAGAAAGGCAAACCCAGGTCGGCAGCTGAAAGCCCTTTACTACCAAATGGATCATATGCATGAAGCACCCTATCTGCTGCTCGTCTGCGGCAAACGTGATTGGCCTTTTAAAGTGCCAATTGATGAGCGGGTTGGCCAAGGACCACCTAACTATGGTGCGGTCTATCCCTGTGTACAGAATATCTTGCTCGCGTGTCGAGCCCTCGGACTCGGTGCGGCGCTCACTACCATGCACCAGGTATTTGAAGAGGAGCTGCATGCTTACTTTGAAATCCCTGAGGACCATGGCGTCGTCGTGACGATACCCATCGGTTTTCCAATGGGTACCTTTGGACCGGTTAGTCGTATACCCGCCGAAGAGAGGACCTACCTGGATAAGTGGGGCTAACCCTTAGAGCCCCGGTGGCATATTGGCGCGTTCGGATGCCATACGAGTAACGACGAGAGGTGCCGCAAACGCACGATCGAGATAGCTACGCACTCTGGGAAACTGACCACCGTCTACTTCGTATTCGCCATATTGTGCTTGGAGGAAACAGGTCACTATGGATAGGTCTGCAATGCTGAGGTTGGAACCCACCAAGTAGCCGGTCTCGGGCACGACGCTTTCAAGATATTTCAGACATTCCGGCAAAGTGTTGTCCAGAATATCCGCCAGATGTGCCTCATCCGTGGGTTGGTTCATCATCTTTGGCTTTAACAACCGTTCCCTGAAAATACCGGCGCAATTCTCGATCAATCGGCTATCCGCATATTCTTCCAGCCAACAGGCACGTGCTTCTTCCTGAGGGTCATCAGGGTAAATACTCTTATCCGGACTAATGCGATCCAAATACCGACAAATCACGCTGGTGTCGGCGACGGTAAAGCCATCGTGGTCCAATATTGGAATTTTACCCAACGGGCTTATCGCGCGAAATTCAGGCGACTCATCGCCAGGAAAGGTTGGCTCATTTTCGTACTCCAGCTCGAAATGTTCCAACGCCAACATGGCTTTGCGGGCGAAGGGTGACAGGGGTACGCCGTATAGCTTGATCATGTGATTCTCTCGATTATTTGTTGCCGAGCATAGCAGAATATCTAAAACGTCAGGGTGACCTTAAGGGCATCCTCCTCGCGCTCGTGGGCCACCAGCATGGCGCGGTCGATGGCTTCCAATGACAGCCTGTGACTCACCATCTGGGTGACATCGATTTCGCGTCGTGCGATCCAGTCGAGGGCCTTGTGGAAGGAAGAAAGATCCGCCTCAGCTTGGGCGCCGACCACACCATACATTTGCAGTTGTTTCATAAAGAACTTCGCATAGCTGAAGGGTACCGGGCTACTCGTGTCAGGTAGTCCGAAAAACACCACATTGCCTCTTGGTCGGGCTATATCTACCGCGTGCTGAATCGTTGCAGCGCGCCCCACCGCTTCGATGACGATATGTGCGCCTTTGCCATTGGTTGCATCCATGACCGCTTCACGGACCGCTCGCCCTTCATCGTCGCCTTGCACGGCAATATCCGCACCAAAGACTGAGGATTGTGCTAAGCGCGCTGGTGAGAGGTCAGTCGCGATAACGGTGGCAGCACCCATATGCTTTGCTTGCCAGGCGAAGAACTGGCCTGCGGAGCCTTGCCCTAACACTGCCACGGTTTTGCCAACAAAATCCAAATTACCTCGTCGTAGCGCATAGATGGTGGTGCCGAACTGTTGCGCCATGAGCAGATCTTCTACCGGGCCATCATAGTCCGGCAGACCCAGGCACCAATGACCCGGCAAAGTCTGATAGTCGGCAAAACACCGCTGAAACCCTACACCCGGCACCGTCAATACGAGATCGCCAACCTTCAGCCCCTCGTAGCGAGACTCCACCACCTCACCGACGCCTTCATGGCCCGGCCAGCCGGGCTCAGTAGGCGCTGTCAACGGACCGAAGCTGTCAAAGAAAACTTGGTGTAGGTCAGAGCCGCAGATCGCGGCCATGTGATTCTTTACCACCACCTGGCCGTCTTCGGGCTCAAACAGGGTGGCGTCTTCACAGACGATCTTGCCTCGTTCAACCAGCCTTGCCGCGCGCATCTTATCCATGAACTGAAACCTCGCAACAATTTATAAAGATCCAAGCCTACTCAATTTGATTACTTGGGAAAAACACACATGAAACGAATGTCGATACTTTCCCGGTCTTGGGCATCAGCCGGTGCGGTCGGGTCAGCAAAAGAGGTATGCGGGCAGACCAGTGCTTTGTCGGCACGTGAATCGAGTTGTTTTAGAACCAGCACCTCATTAGTCCGCATCCGCGGAATGTAGTAATAGCGCTGACCCTCGTTGAACAACGGCATTGCGGCCTGTGCCTTGACCTCTTCTTTGGCGGCCTGGTAATTAACAATGTCGTCTCGATCC
>JAJDCM010000370.1 GCA_029260825.1 Planctomycetota bacterium
TCGAGATTCCAAGCAGCGATGATCCTTGCTATTGATCTCTTCGCTTCGTGAGGTTGTTCTTGGGCCATCCGGATTGATTTTCGGATGGCCCGATTTTTGTTGGGAGCTTTGGTTTGAATGACACTACCGGAGCACCACCGCGGAAAACGCAAACTCACTGACAACCGGAAGATGAGTGCATTTGCATTGGATGCCGAACGCCAAAAGAAGTGGCAGGCCCGGAGGGACTCGAACCCCCAACCCCCTGATTTGGAATCAGGTGCCCGATTCTTCCAAGGCTATGCAGTCTAAGGATCTACAGGACAGTGCTGAAGTCGCTTGGGGTGTAGCTTGGGGTCAACTCAAGAAGATTGACCCCGAGCTTGCTGAGATCCTTAGACTGTGTCGGAAAGCGCCGGAGCTGAAAGCCGCCGTTCTAATTCTCCTTCGCTCGTCCCTTGAGGAATAGTCATATTGGTTGGTGGTTTATTCGAATCTGTGACCTCTTGCATGTGAATATCCTCTGGAGAGGGTGGTAGAGGTTCGGAAGTCGAATAGAGATGAGAGTTTACGAGAGGGAAGGGGTTTTCTCAAGCGTTCTCAAATAGGCTCATGTATTCTCATGCAGTAGCGGTATTTATGGAACGACGCCCCGGTGACTTTCTTGTCAAAACGGTAGGAGGCCGGGCATTGGCGGACGGGTCCTTTGCGGCAGGTGGATTCGTCTGTGTTTGATCCCGAGGGCCCTGTGTGTTCTTGGGGGGGAGTTGCTCTGTTCGTGGCCCCAGACAGAGCTGTGAATCACGAGTTACGTGTGTCAAGGAGGTCCTTAGCGTGAAGAGAGATTTCGATCTGATTCGTCAGCTCCTGTTGGAAGTGGAGGGTGATACTAGTGTGGACCCTTCCGGTTACACGGAAGATCAGGTGAAGTACCATAAAGGGCTTCTTGTCGAGGCGGGATTAGTCGAAGGAATGGTCAAGGATTCGTCACGCTCGTATACCGAGATTCCTGACCTCGTCGTCATCAAGAAGCTCACGTGGGACGGTCACGAGTTTCTGGACCAGGCTCGGCAGCTAACGGTCTGGAATCGAGCGAAGGAGAATCTCGCAAAGAAAGGCATCGAGCTTTCCTTAGATGCCTTGAAAGCAGCGATGAAGGCGATCATTACGGGTATGATCTCGTGACTTTGGGGATGTCCAACAAGCAAATGCAGGCTGAATCGGCCTTGCCGCGGCGCTGAATTGGGCAAGGGGTGAACCACAAGGCTTCGTTGAGGAAACGACAACCCATGTCACTGAAGGATTCCAGCAACTTTGTTGGTCACTACACGTCGATGAAGGTCGCTTGTGAGTTCATCCTCAAGGATCGGCAGATCCGTTTCAGCTCACTCCGAAGCACGAACGATCCACGAGAAAACAAAGAGCGAATGATCGGTGTTGGTTGGACAGGGCACCATAAACCGCCGGCTCAAGAGCGTGTGAGTGCCTCAGAAGCATTGAAGAGAGCCTATCTGGACTTTTCAAAGGTGTTCTGCGGCACTGTTGATGCAGAAAACCCTCGTGGCCTCAACACTAAGAAGTGTTTTGGGCGTCCGCGTATGTGGGCGCAGTATGGGGATAACCATGGAGGAGTTTGCCTGGTTTTTGACCGGGCAGCTCTCGATGTCGAGATCCGAGCGTCTGTTTCTACGGAAGCTTCGATATACTCGGATTTAGTCGTCTACGACGACAGTCTTAAGTCCGTTAGTGCGGTACTCAATGACCTCGACTACGACCGCATAAGGGAAATCGATCTTGAGCCTGCTCTCAAGGAACAGGTTGAAAAATTCCATCTCGGACTCTTCTTCCGAAAAGACTCGGACTGGATCAGCGAGAGCGAACACCGTTGGGTGATACATCGATGGACGGATGGGTACGAGTATTTTGGGTTCGGCGATTCACTAAGAGCCATCGTACTTGGTGTGGACTGTCCTTGCGTTTATGTGCCGGCCATCAAAGTGCTTGCTCTGGGCGCTCCCGTCATGCAGCTCGAATGGGACGCTGAGAAGGAAGATTATTACTATCGGGAACTTTAGAGTTCTCTTTGGTGCCTGACGACTATTCTTGTCAGGTCCAATTCGGGACAGAGTGCCCCGGGTCTCGACTGTTCTCCGATGCAGAATTATTCCTGCCTCGTGATTTCTAGAGCAGGTGTCAGGAATCGAACCTGCGACCAAGGGAGATATAAGGAGTTACGAAAGCGGAACGAAAGTGGCGTTTTCCGGAACATGTGGGGCGGAAGTCGGAACTCCCTCTAGGGTTGGCACAGGACAGGGGTGCAAAAGCCGGAACCAAGCGGTTCCCAGAGAGACCGATCCCGGAGACTCGGCGAGCACAATATCAGCACAATGGGGGATTCGGGACGAACGACTGGAGACTGTTGTTCAGGCGTGGGCTGGATTGCCTGATGCGGTGAAGTGTGCGATTGAGCACCTGGGCAGGTTCCAAGCCAATCGATTCGGGCTGCACGACATGCACGGGAATGTATGGGAGTGGTCTCGGGACGGGTACGGGGGCTACAACCTGCCAGTAGTGTCAAGCGACCGGGGAACGCCAATTTCCAGGTGCCCGCGTGTCCCGTGGCGGCAGCTTCTTCAGCACCGCCTCGCTCCCTCGCTGTGCGAACCGCAGAGCCCGCTCGCCCGGGATGCGCCCCAACGACCTCGGCTGTCGGCCCTCAAGAGCCATCACTGATTGACTTCACCTCTTTTGGCTTTCGGGTACATGCCGAAGGTCGGACCCTTCTCCGGTATTCTCAGGCCAATTGTGAGCCAGGCTGCTTGCCTCGATCATCTCAACTGCCTATCATGTCGGTCCAGGAGAGAGGCCATTGACCGACGACCGTGAACTCTTGACCGAGGAATGCAACACCAGGTCTTGGCGAGCAAGGAAGGCTTAACCTGGTGCGCCGATTGGCGTGAGGTCGAAGTCGTTGGGCATGGCAAAAGTCGCCTTTATGTATCCTGCACGCATGAGATCCCGGTCAAATTGATAGAAAGTTGGCGCAGTGGCAAAGTCTAACGTCGTAGCTGTCCATACCTGCCGCTGGAAAGGCTATGAGGCTCTTTCCATACCCTTGTCCCAAGGAGCTTTTTCCCATCGGCTACCAGGACATCCGAATCGGCAAGCAGAAGGAGGATCGACCCAAGGTCATAAGCCAATACCTTGTAGAGAACCTGGTGGCGGCTGGTACGGAGCGTATCTTCGTGATTCTCGGCGAAGGAAAATCCGATATCATGCGCTACTATGGTGATGGCAAACGATTCGGTACGAACATTGTCTACCTTTACCAGGAAGAGCGGTGAGCGAGAATTTCCCACGGGGGCAAGGACAGCGCCAGTCGATTCGCCACAAACACGGCGGACAAACGGGAGCCGGGAAGACCCACAATCGGGGAACGGTGGCATGGGGGGCCTAGCTAGTTGCTGTTCGATGGGCGGAGCGGAGAAAAGCAAACGGCCGAGAATCGCCAGATTCTCGAGCGATTTCATGAAAATAGAGGCATGGGAGTTCCCTCCCCACGATAAAATAATGTGTGCTACCACAAACCGCAGG
>JAJDCM010000038.1 GCA_029260825.1 Planctomycetota bacterium
TCCAAGAGACCAATGAAGACGGGACGAGTCCCCTGACCAGTGAACATACTCACCGGCCTTCTTCGACACTCGCTTCATCGGGAGAGAACCTGTCTTGGGCCCGATGTCCTGCACTCCACCTGTTGAAAGAAGGGGAAGAACGAAAACATTGTATCGCTCGATGAAGGCCACCCATTTCCCATCGGGACTCACCCGAAGTTCGGTCGCGTTCTCACTACGCAGATGATCCCGTACCTCATTCCCCGAAAGATCGGAGCTTCGAAGAACTCGTTTCCCTCCAGAGCTCGAAGTAAAAAACACCCGATCACTCGCGTCGGCAAAATGAGGGCCCGATCCATTCCGGGTCACTCGGACAGGAATCGACGTTCCCTCGCGATCGATTCGATAAACTCCTGGATCCTGACCATAAAGCCCACTCCGCAATCCACCACCCTGGATCTTTCGATAGACGATGTTCTTTCCATCCGGAGACATGCGCGGCTCGATATAATGCCCCTGAATCGAAGTAACCGAGCGACCTTCCCCGCCGTCGGCACTCACGACTTTCACCGACCCCAGATCTTCGTCATCCCAGGTCGCATAGGTGATCCACTTGCCATCACGAGAAAAGGAGGGATACACCTCAAAATGGTCCGTTTGCCCGGTAAGGCGCCGGGGTGTTCCCTCGGGAAGATCCCGAACATAAAGATGCCCCAGGGCCTGGAAGACGACCCGATCTCCCACCGGGGAAACCTCCACCCACCGCAACATCTTCACATCAAAAGATGACGGGGACACATCGACCGGAAAGCGCAAGCCCTCCACCAGAGTCTTGGAAACCTTGACTCGAAACGGAATAACCTTTGTCTCTTTCGATGACACGTCAATGCGACGGATCTTTCCTCCGGCCCAGAAGACGATGGACTTCCCATCTGGAGTCCAGGCCATGTTGGGATAGACACCATGCACGGCCCAGGTCTCTTGCATGTCGCGATCAAGACTGCTGTATATCGACCATTCTCTCCCCGACTCAAGCTCGCGCAGAAAGAGAGTCGACTGGAAGCGCACTCGACGGACAAAAGCAAGCAACTTGCCATCCGGAGAAGGTGTGGGACGGACGGCTCCACCCGGGCCACTCAAGACGACCTCCGTTTCTCCCGTTTCCAGGTCAAGTTCCTTGACCACATAAATCTGGGTGTTTGAGTCCTTGCTGTACTCAAAGACCGGGCCCGGCGTCGAATCCTGGCTATAGTAAATTGACTTACCATCCGGAGCAAAGACAGGCTCACCAAGATCCTTTTGATCATTGGGGCGCTTGACCAGCTGAACCCCCTTTCCCCCGGTTCGGTGATAGAGCCAGATTTCCCCGGCCCCTAACGATCGACCGGAAGTGAAGTGCTTTCGGGCGATGATCGTTTCACTGGTCGGGCCCCATGCAGCGTTGTTCAGGAGTCGAAAGGACTCGCTGGTGACCGCTTTTGGATTCTTGCCTTCACGATCCATGACCCAGATATTGTCCCCGCCACCTCGATCACTTGTAAACAAGATGAACTTCCCATCAGGAGAATAGCGCGGCTGCATGTCCCAGGGGATTCCCTCGGTCAGAGCGCGAGCCTCGCCCCCGTCAATGCTCATCGTGTAGAGATCCCCGAGAAGATCGAAAACGACCTCTGATCCATCCGGGCTCACGTCGACCGACATCCAGGTTCCTTCATCCACATCAAGGTGGATTTGATATGCGGGATCCGGGGGTGAAGCGACGTCCCACTTCTCGGGTTTCTTCTCGTCCTCTTCTTCTTGAGAAAGAGCGGGAGAATTGACCGTGGCACTCACAAGAAAAAAGGCCGCAAAACCAAGGATGATGGGCGCAGAATGAAACTTGAAGATCATGGAAGATACCTTCGTCGTGACTGAGTTGACTTGAGTTGTTGTTGAGGCTCGGAAAGACGCAACGGTCTCCTCGAACAACGTCCCCTTTGCCGTCGTCCAGAAATGAACGGCCAGAAAGCCTAGACCTCTAACCATCCATCTCATTTGAGTTTCGCGTAAATCGACCCGATTTGCAACGCTTGAAAACAAATCGATCAGGACATCCCCTGTGCTCCCTGATCATCCGCCAGAAAGAAGGCTTCTTCGTAGCAGATCCAGAACTCGATTCCCCAGCCAGACCAACGTCAACTCATCCGCGCCGCCATACGGGAATTCAAAGGTGCTCTCAATTCCCTGAGCCTTGAACGCTAGCCAGGTTTGGCCCGATCTCTTCCCGTAAACCCCTTCGTCGGATCCCTGGGTTCCGATCACGGCGACCAGCAGTTCTTCCCCGCTTGAGGTCCCGAGAAATTGAAGGGCAGAAAGGGCATCGCTGGCAGTCACGGAAGTCCGGGAAAAGGTAAGAGGCATTTCGGGAGTCGGGGTGCCGGTATCAACGAAGCTCGTGCCGATGGGATCAAAACCCGCCAGTGCATCTTGTAATCTCGCCGCGATCTTTCCTCGACTGTTGGTTTCGAGAATGCGAATTCGGCATTCAAGCTGCCGGCACAATTTCGCGACCGCACTTTCGACGGTTTCCTCCGGGACATCCGAGTAGATAAAGTCACCGATTCGCCCCCGGATCTCGGTTTCCAGCCGGTTCAAGATCTCCGTCGCCTCACTCAGAGAGGAGGCCCGAACTGTCAGACGAACATCCGTCTGACCCGTGTGCGCAGCCAAGCCCACGGAAGGGTTTGCGTTCTCCATGAGGTCCGCAATCTGACTGTCAATATTGCTCTCCCCCAACCCCACGGTTCGGAGAACTCTACGCTGAATGACTCCCTGCCCCCCGGTTCGTTCCCGAAGATAGGGAAGAACGAATTCCGTCATCAAGCATTTCATTTCCCGCGGTACACCGGGAAGAGTCATGACGATTCCGTCTCCCGTGTCGACCAGGAATCCTGGCGCCGTTCCCACCGGATTCTCGATCAGATCAGCACCTTCGGGGATCAAGGCCTGCTGCTCATTGTTTGCCGTCATCTCCTTTCCCCACCTTGAAAACCTCTCCCTGAGCTTGGCCAGACTGGCGTCGTGGAGAATCAATTTTCGGCCCGTGGCCGCAGCCACAGCTTGCCGGGTCACATCATCTACCGTAGGCCCCAGTCCCCCGGTAACGAGAACGACATCACTTCTTTTCAATCCGTCCTCGATGGCCTGTTGAATGCGGAGCTGGTTATCCCCAACGCTGACGACATAGAAGAGATTGACCCCGACTCCGGTCAACTCACGCGCCATCCAGGCTGAATTCGTGTCAACGATCTCGCCCAGTAGGATCTCCGTCCCGGTCGTCACGATCTCCGCTGAAAGACCACCCGTCGTTTCTGTCATCGATTCTCTGACCTCAAGACCTCAGTTACCGGAACATCGGGAGTGTAAGACCGAGGCAACAAACTTCTTTTCCAAATCTTTTTGAGATTTTCTCCCCCCCTTCTTGGCCAATTGTCGCCTTGAGGGGAGACAACAGGGTAAGAAACGGCGCGGGAAAGGATGGGAGTCGTCCAGGTCTCTTGAATCCGGTCGCCTGCCCGAACAACGGTCCGGCCTCCCACGGGTTCCAAGAGGCCGGGCCTTTATTTATTCACGAAGGTGAGATACCCGAGCAGAACCCGGCGCGGATGCTACTTCTCCGTGAAGCCCACGGGAAACCGCCTCACGGTGAGGCGTCGCCTCACAAGATCTGCGTCCTGCCAGCGAAGAAAGCCGTCCACGCCCCCGATGACCGAACGGGTATAGTAAACGTAGAAATCTCGGCCAGTAACGTTGGGATCCTCCCCGGTTCCAATGAGAGTGCAGTAGAAGCTCTCAAAACCGTCATCCTCGATCTGTTGCAACTTTGTCCAGTTCACTCCGTCCGAGGAGGAGTAGAGAAAGACATTGATGTTCCCGTTGAAGACAAAATCCTCATCATGCACCGTAGCTGCCATCAGGTACTTGTCGAGAAAGACGTTGTACGACACCGAAGCCACCCGAACCACCGGCCTTGGAGGAAGGATCGAACTCGACGGAAAATTGCCGAGACCGGGCTGATCAAAGCGCCCCTTCCCTCCTGAATCAACTCGATACTTGAACCACTCCACGGTTCCACCGAGCTCGGCGGCCGACAGGACCTCCTCGTAGGGCGCTCGCGCAACCGTGAGGTTCACCGCGAATCCATTGCCCAAAGTATCCTTCGTATAGATGTAGAAGTACTTCACTCCATCCAGTGGATCGGTATGGACCAAGAAGGATCCAAAACCAGCCAGAGCGACTTGATCAGGCCCCACAAACTCGGGTTCAAAGATATAGCCCAGATTATCGAAGGACCCATCCGGACGCCGAACGGCAAGACCGAGCTTGGCGTGATACAGACGAATATCGCCGATGGGGTAAATCTCTGCATAATAAAAGAGCAGTGTTAGCTCCGCGCCGTTTCGATCAGGAAGATAAAAGATCGGCCCTCCTGCGGCGTATTCGACATCGGAAGGAAGACCTAGAATTTCTATTTCCGGGTCATGAACCGTCCTCAGAGGATCTTTGAGAGTCCCTCCGCTGTGCGCCATCCGGGCGCTGTTTGCGGAAAAGAAGGATGTCTCCGAGCCCGAGCGAAGAACGCCAATGAGTCCATCCGGCCAGGCCGGAACTCCCTTTCGATCACGCTCGGCCTTTGTCACCACGGTCTCACGTCTGCCCACTCGAAGCGACTCTTCCGTATTTGAAAGTGCCACGTGAATCGGACGGTAGAGTCGAATCAGAGGATTCCAACCCAGGGAATCAAACCTGGTATTTCGGGCTTCCCCCGCATTGACGACGAACGAGATCTGGTCCCCGGGGGAAAGGCTGGTCACGGTGCTGTGCAAAAGGAAGGTACTACCGGGGCGCCCATTCAAATCACGCTTCCAAAGAACTTCATCCGTTCCAAGAACAACGTTTGTCTTGCGGACAGCCATCACGACTCCATCGTACCCGCGAGCATCCTCGGTAAACAGCGAGACACCGCCGGAGATCCGAGCCTCAACTTTTCTTCTTCCCGAATAGGTCCATCGACGAACCGAATCCCAGTTCCTGCCCGGGTGCTGCCGGTCAGAATAGATTCGCACCCACGGTTCACCAAACTCATCCGGCATTCCCCACCATCCACCGGCATTGAAAACCAGCGAAAAATTCTCCCCCGTATCGACCTGACGACCGACAAACTCCCAGGCGCTTCCATGAGGCGAAGTGGCAACCTCACCAAACGCGTCCGACGCCAGATGCTGCGTGATTGGAGCTGCTGAAAGCGCGAGATCGAGCTTCCATTCCGTGGTATCGCTCCGATGGTTCCGCCGCGCGCTTACCAGAAACAAAAACTTGTCTCCAGGAAACGCGGTCAGCAAGAGGTCATGGCTGAGCAAATCCCCCGCCCCAACCACCCCGCCCGACTCGCCACCCCACAGCACGGTCATGTCGCCGGAAAGCGATTCCCTTTGAATCGTGACGCATACTCCATCAGCGCCGGGATGTTGAGCATCGATCAGACGGGCGACACCGGAAATTCGAATCTCCATCGGGACGCTTGACGGAAAATCCCAGCGACGGACTGAATCTGAAACGACGTCTGGAAGCTGAGTTTCCGCACCCGCCCAGACCAGCCTCTCCTTCTTGAGAGCCTTCATCGGGAGAATACTTGGCTCCCACCGACGATTTCTCGGATTCCAGGCGTCCAGGTTGAAATAGACGTTGGATCGCACAATGCGAGCAAGCCCGACCCAGCCATCCGTCGCCAGGTTGCCCGTCATTTGTTTGGAGGGAATATGATGGATGAGGACTTCCGATGCCCGAGCCCAACGGCCGACCACCAGCACGAGCATGAGCATGAAAAAAACAGCTAAGACAGTAAACCTCGGCCGCTTGACGAGCTGAGACATGCCTGGTCCTCCAGTTGTTGCCTGGCGATAGAATGAGATGGACTCAACCGCAACCGTCATCCACGCCTGTGACTCCGAGGCCAAGACACCCACTGTCCCGTCGAAATCTCCTTGGATGTATCATACTGATCCGGAGAAGAGGTGCAAGGTGGCCCCTCTTTCTCTTTCTACTGACCGCCTCACCGCCCGGTGCGATCTGGACCCGGGGTCCGCAGAAGGGAATTCCAGCCAGAGCTACGAACAGCATCCTTGTGCACCCAGTCTCTCAGCAATAGATCTATCTATCTTCATTCCGGCGATCCACCACAATTCGCCCACCTTGAATCACGACCTTCACCCGCCGCAAAGCAGAAATATCCTGGAGAGGATCGCCCTCGACCGCAACAAGATCGGCCTTGAAGCCGGCACGAATCTTCCCGACCTCATTCTCAAGAGAAAGCACCGCGGCAGCTGTTCGGGTTGCCGCCTCGAGGGCCTGCTCCGGCGTCATGCCATACTCCACCATGAGCTCGATTTCTTTCGCATTCGTTCCGTGAGCGAAGACACCTGCATCGCTTCCACAGGCAATGGTCACTCCAGAGCGAAGAGCTCGCTTCATGAGCTCCCGAGCTGTCTTGATCCGGATCGAATCCGGCTCCCCCGGACTCCACCCGGTGTAGCGAGCGATGGCTTCCGACGCAGCAAGCGTGGGGCAAAGAACCACCCCGTGTTGTTTCATCAAACGGAGAGACTCCTCCGATGCGCCGTACCCGTGCTCGATTGTCTTGACACCGGCCATGACCGACCGACGGATCGCTTCATCGGTGGCCGCATGAGACGCAACGGGTCTCCCGGCACTCCTGGCCTCGTCCACGATCGCGGTCAGCTCTTCTTGAGAAAACGTCGGAGTTGACGGACCTCCTCGCACCCTTCGATAATCCGCATAGACCTTGATCCAGTCGGCGCCCGCCGCGACTTGCTCCCGAACCGCTTTCCTCACCCCATCCACACCGTCTGCAACCTGTGCGCCCTTTGGGAGGTCCCATCGGGGAGCAAATCCGGATGGACCATAACAACCCGTAGCCACAATCGCTCGCGTCGCCGCCAGAATGCGGGGCCCCGAAATCAAGCCAAGATTCACCGCATCGCGAAGGGCTGTATCGGCAAAGCCGGCTCCTTCCGTCCCGAGCTCCCGGATCGTGGTGAACCCGGAGAGGAGGGTCTTTCGTGCTCCGATCACCCCCCGGATGGTCCGCAACTCGACGGATTCCCGCATGACCTGATCATCCCAGGATCGCTGGTCGTAGGGATACAAGACCAGGTGAGTGTGAAGATCGATCAAACCCGGAATCAGATGGAGGCCCTCCAGCTCCAGGGTCGTTCCCTCCGCTGAACCTTCCGTGATCGCAGCGATGCGACCATCGGAAAGAGCAACCATCACCCCTTCTCGAAAGGATGCTCCGTTCTCATCGAGGACCTGAGCTCCTTTCAGAACGAGTGGATCCTGGGCGAGGCATCGGCCCGAATCCCCGGCCAAACTCAGTAGCAATCCTGCCAGCACACAAACGAATGGCCTCATGACAATCCTCCACCGTCGAGTGGTAGAATCCTCGTCCCTCTGCAGCAAAGAGCCAAAAAAACAGGAGGTTCACCCCGAATGGGTGACAAGGATAAGCCGAAAAAACCGAAGGAAGTGAAAAAGCCGTCCCCGGATTGGATCGGCTCTACAGGAAGCGATGAACTTCCAGAAACTTCCACGACTTCCTTTTCGGTCACGAATGAGGAGATTGTGCTCGGTCGAGACCCGGATTGCGAGCGCGTGCTTCCGAGTCCGGTCATTTCTCGCCGTCACTTCGCTCTTTCTTCCCATAAGGGGGGCTTCTCGGTTCAGGGGCTCCATGCGGGCGACGGGCTCTTCGTGAATGGAGAGCCGGTGAAAAGCCAGGAGCTCAAGCGAGGAGATCGGGTGCGGGTGGGGCCCTATGTTTTTACGTTCAACGGGGCGGCCTTCACCGAACAGAACGAGTTCGGTCGCATGAGCCTGGTCGCTAGCGACCTCGGGAAAAAGGCCGGAAAATTCCAGATCCTCTCCGACATCTCTTTTGTCGCCAAGCCCCAGGAATTCGTGGGGGTTCTCGGCCCTTCGGGAGCCGGAAAGACAACCCTGCTCAACTGTCTCCATGGGTACCATAAACCCAACTCGGGTCAGGTCCTCGTCAATGGGGAAGATCTTTCGTCCGCCTTTCACAGCCTCAAGGTCAACCTGGGTTTTGTTCCCCAAGACGACATCATTCACCGGGATCTGCGAGTCGAAGACGCCCTTCTTTTTACTGCGCGGCTAAGGCTTCCTGGCGACACGTCGCGAAGGGAACGAAAAGCGATCGTTGCCGAGATCTTGGAATCGGTCGAACTGCAACACAGGGCTCGTGCCCGCATCCGGACTTTGAGTGGAGGCGAGCGCAAGAGAGTCAATCTCGCGGTGGAGCTCGTGACCAGACCATCCTTGCTCTACCTCGATGAGCCGACTTCCGGCCTGGACCCGGCGACCGAACGAAAACTCATGAAGCTCTTTCGCCGGCTCGCCAATGAGGGTCGAACGGTCATCCTGACCACTCATGTGATGGAGAACGTGGATCTTCTGGATCAGATTGTCGTGCTGAATGAGGGAAGGCTCGTGTTCTACGGTCCTCCTGGTCGAGCGCTTGAGAGTTTCGAAATCGATCGCATGACTCAGCTCTATGAGCGCCTGGAGATCAAGAAGACCGAGACCTGGGCTGCGGAGTACATCGCCTCCAAAGAGCACCAAACGCTGGTGACCGATCGCCTGGAGAAGGCTCAACCCCTTCTGGCCCCGAAGAAACGACGGCGCAAGAGACCACGACACCGCCCTCTTTCTCAGCTCCTTGTCCTGCTGCACCGCTATCTGGCAACGATTCTGGGCGACCCCATGAATCTCCTTTATCTCATCCTTCCCGGGCCCCTGATCGGGCTCCTTGCCACCGTCCCGCTTGATTCGGCCAGTCGGGATGATCAGTTCAAGCTTCTGTTTTTCCTCACCATTACCGCCATTTTCTGCGGCTGCTTCAATTCGTTTCGCGAGATCGTCAAGGAACGGGCGATCTACAATCGAGAACGAATGGTGAACCTTGGCATCCTTCCCTATGTTCTCTCCAAGCTGATCCTTCACGCAACCGTGCTTCTCGTGGAATGCGGCCTTCTCTTGCTAGCCGTAGTTGCATTCGAGGATGTCGGGGGCCGGCTTCCCTTCCAGTATTTGTTGCTATGGACAGCCGCGGTTGCTTCCTGCGCCCTCGGCCTTCTTGTTTCTTCTCTCGTGCGCACATCCGAAAAGGCAGTGGGGCTCTTGATCCTCGCTGTTCTTCCTCAGATTATTTTTTCCGGCGGTTTGGCGCGATTGTCCGGCATCTCGGAACAGCTGGCGAACTTCGTGATCGCCTACTGGAGCTTTGACGGACTGCTCGAGGTCGCCTACGAACAAGGAAAAGGCCTTGGAGAAGTCGCGATGCTGGGAGCCCACACGGGCGCTTACCTTGTGTTGACCGCGGTTGCTCTCTTCATCCTCGAAAAGAGAAAAGGATGACCCTTGCGAGATCAGCTTACACGTCTTTCACGAGCTCGAGAGTAGTTTTTGACACGGTTGAGACACCGATCGACTTGGGCATGAAAGGGCTTGGTTTCTGGCCGTCCGGCATGATTGGCTTCACCTTGAGGCTCATCCGAACTTCGCTTTGGCTCTTCACAAGAAGGCCTTCATCCGAAGCCAGATGAATGGTGGCATTCATGGATGCGGATTCAAGCTCGTGTTCAAATCGCGCACCGCCAAATTCCGCAGGACTCTGAGCAATCAGTTCGCTTGTTGATTTCTGCTCGATCCGCGCGCAGTTGATCCCATTCATGTCTTCGTACCGGGCGAGATGATTCGCGTTGTTGATCTTGAGGGTCCCGATCTGGTGCTTCATTTCCTGCTCGTCGGACCATCTGGCTCCGAGCTCTAGCTTCTCTTCCGGCAGTTGAAGAAAGGTCGAGGAGAAGGCTTGCTTCATGGCGTCATTGCCAAACGATGCCTTCTGGGCCTGAACAATCTCCCGAGTAAAAGGATTATCAGCGAGACTTGCTGCCATCTCATCAAACGGAGCGTCAAACCCGGAGGCACCGACTACTTGACCCGTTGCGTTCACCTTGATCCTGCAGGGGCGATGAAGGATGGCTTCAAACATCTTCTTCTGAGCATCGTCCACCTCGCCGACTCCCGTCCGAGAATCATAAGAGAAACTTTGGGGACCGGATTGGAGGTCGACTCGTAGTGAATCGTAAGTAATCTCAAGGGTCGCCACCCCGTCCTTGACGGAAAGGACATTCTGGGTGAACGTTGTCTCCTGCACCGTCCGGACGAAGGGCCCGACGTCCTGGCGCTGTTCGCTCTCGGAGACCATGCGATAATGATGAATCTGACCCGGTTTGAAGGCATAGTTCAGCTGGGTCGGGTCGGTTTGCACCGCGGCGCAGGTAGGTAGCGGTACAAAGAAAGCCCCGAGAAAAATCAACGCCAGGGCAACAAAGAGGTAGACGAGCCTGTTGGCCATAATCGTGCTCCATTCGGACCTGGGTGATCGGTGAGGTTAGTGGAAGTGCAAGATCACTAGCCCGGATTATTCATGAGTTTGAGCCGAGAATTGTTCCAGGTCGTTTCTGGCAAGGAGTCTAGGTGATTTCGACCGCAGGCGTGTTTAAAGACACATCGAGGATCGAAATTGCCGTAATGACGCAGCCAGTGGCGACCTGGGGCGATTCTCGCCAAACTCGTGAATCATCCGGGCTAGCATAAATCACCGACGCCCGGCGCGCAAGGAAGGACAGGTCAAAGCCCTGACAGGGAGAGACCCTGGGGCCAATTGGCGAGAAGATCAGGAAGATGATGATGCACACGATGAAGCGCTGTTCCTGGGTCCTGGCTTCGATCCTGACCCTTGCAGGCTCCCTTGATTCCGTCCTGGCTGCTCCCCTTCAGGAGTCACAAAAAGTCGGCGAAACGCCCATCTTCACGGTTCCGATCACCGTGGAGGAACCGGCGTCGGTCGCTCGAACTTCCGAGAGGGTCACCTTCGGAATTCCCCTCCCCCGCCATCCGCCCGTATTGTTCGTGGAACGGCTCGGAATCCTCGAAGCAGATTCTCGAACGATTGTTCCCAGTCAAATCCGGGTGCAATCCCGCTGGCACGGCTCGGTGAGCAACAATCGCAAGCCCATACGGTGGATCCTGGTAACGTTTCCGGCCACCCTTCTTCCCGGGGAAACCACGATCTACTACCTCGCCGCCACTCGAGGGAAGTTTCCCAGGCCAAGGAGGGAAAACGAACTTGAAGTCACGGAAAACAAAAACAGCTTCGAGATCTCGACCGGGCCGCTACGATGCGAGATCAGTCGAGATCGATTTGACCTATTTCGGCAGGTTTGGATCGATCAAAACGAGAATGGAAAACTCGAAAGCCCGTTGCTTCCCGATGATTCCCACGCGAGTGGAATTGTCATCGAACGAAAAGGTGGGTCGCTCTACACATCGAGCGATGACTCCGCCCCAAGCATCTCACTCATGGAGGCCGGCCCCGAGCGAGCGGTGCTCTCCGTCTCCGGGGCTCTTCGAAGCAACACCCAGAACCGGATCACTCGGGACCAGCTGGCCGAGTTACGCTATCGTGCCTGGTACTTCTTTACCCGGGGCTCATCTTCCGTCCGGGTTCTTTTGACGATTCACAACCCGGACCGCCGAACCAGCAAGAACATCGAAAAGGGTGGCGACGAATTAGCCCACGAGTTTGAAGACTTGACTCTCCGCTTGGCCCTGAAACCGGGTGATCCCAGGAAAATATTGTTCTCCGGAGAAAAGCCCTACACGAGCTCTGTTGAGACCGGACACCAGCTTCTCCTCTATCAAGACTCCTCCGGTTCTCACACGTTTGCCCCACCAACAAAAGCATCTCCATTCTGGGCCACTTCCTTTCAGGGTTATCAGGTGCGGAAACTGCTCGAGAAGCTGCCCGAGGGAGTTGTGGTCCGCAATGACAAGATACCGAAGGAACGGCAGGGACAGATTCTCTCAAGGGGAAAGAAATCGGCGGGTTGGGCCCAGGTGTTACTACCCAAGGGGCGCATCACCGTTGGCGTTCGGGATTTCACCGAAAACTTCCCAAAAGCCATTCGGGTGAGTGGCGATATCGGGTTGGATCTATCCCTTTTTCCCGGGGAATGGTCGGTTCCACATAGAATTCCGGGCGGGGTTCAGAAAACCCACGACATGGTCTTTCACTTCGATTCAGAAGACGCGCTTTCTACCGACGCTCCCGAGTCCGCGATCCGTTTTCTCCGACCTCTCCTTCCCACTCTCTATTCCGAGGACTACTTGCGCAGCGAGGCTCTTGGTCTGTTTTCTCTGGAAGACCCGGAACGATTCGCCTTCTCCGAGGAATCCACCCGAGCAATGATTCAATATAGCCCACCTCGCGGCCAGGGGAACCCCAAGGTTCAGGGATCCATCTATCGAGAACGGGAGGATAAGGATCTATACGGTTGGCTAAACTATGGAGACCACTACCGGGGCGGATCAAAAAACAGCCGCTACTGGGGAAACAACGAGTTCGATTTTTCTTGGGTCATGCTTCTTTCCTATTTGCGAGGAACGCGACACGATCGACGATTCTTTGAGAATGGCCGCATCATGGCCCTACACCTCCAAGACATCGACATCTATCATACGATGAGGGATCTTCCGTCGGCGAACGGTGGGGTTCGAAAGCATGATGCCTCCGGGATCATCGACCACAGTCGCCCGCCAAACCTCTCTCACTTCTGGATCGCGGGCCTTTCTCTCTACGCCCAGCTCACCGGAGATCCTCCGGCCCACAAGGCTCTCTCCGAGATCGCGGACTGGATCGCGGCTCTGGAGAGTAGTCCCAAGCGAAGCCCTGGCCTGGTGCAGCACTGTGCCGAGATCCGGAGTCGGGGCTGGGTCGTCCTTGCCTGCCTGGACCTCTACGAGCTCACCGGCGAGGCACCTCACCTGGAAAGGGCAAAGAGGATCCTCCACACCATGGTCATCGAGCCTCTTGGAGCCAAGAGCTATCTCCTCAGCGGAAGTGACTTTCGAAAGGCCTACCAGGGAGATGTTGTCCCCTGGCAGATGGCCTACGTGACGGAGGCTCTTGGACGTTATCTCCACATCCAACGCGATCGCGGAGAGAGAGACCTGATTGCGCAAAAAGCGTTCTTCCAGCTCCTTGGCTTCTACGAAGCTCATGGATTTGACCAGGAAAAGAACATCATGTGCTATGTCTGGGATTCGATCACCGAGAAGCCCTCGGCGTTCAACGCGAATCTCTCCCAGACCGCCGCGAACGGCCTCGCATACGGTTACCTGTTGACCGGCAACCAGAAGCATTTGGATTGGGCTACCACCTACTTTGAGGCGGGCAATCAGCGATCGACCTATCCGGCCTACTACACGACAACGCTTGGCACACCCGCCAAAAACCGATGCCTTCAACTTCGGTTTGGGCAAGTAGCAATGTTTGCTCAGCAGTTGGCAGCGGGGAAGTTCGGACATCCGGAAATCCTCGAGTTCGAGGTGAGTGAATTCCGGGGTGGGTCCGGGTTGCTGCGGGTTACGGCGAGCCACCCCGTCAGCGTGAGAATCGTCTATGGACCTACTGGGGGACCTACTGGGGGACCTACGAACGGACCGACCGAGGAGAAACTGCAGACAGCTCGAAGCGCCCCAGGGTTTTCGACACAAACCGAAGTCTGGGTTCGAGATTTGCCCCCAGAGGAAGTGCAAGCTGTGGCGATCTTGATTGATCCGGCAGGACAGCGAGTCCGGTCGAAAGTGTTGAAGTTTACCCGGCCGCCGAGGTAGAAGACGGCCGGGGTTTGGCGCATGGAGCGAAGGTGTTTTCTGGGAAACTACGCGGCTCGCATTTGCTGCCGGCGGTTGCGGATCACCATCGTTCCACCGAGGCACACCGAGAACAGGATCAAACCCCACTCGCCAAGGGTCGGGATTTTCGCGCTGGCGTTGATGGCTGCGGAGCAGCTACTGGGCTTCTCGAAACCTGGATTCTCAACAGGCCCCGGAGTTACATACGTGGTGGCAACATTGTCGATCCTATCGTCGTAATTCTCGGGCACCGTGGCCTTGACGATAATCGTCGCCATACCCGCGGGGTTAAGGTCTCCGAGATCACAAATCAGCATCCGTGGCTCAGCCATATCAAAATTACAACGGGGATCATCCGTGGCAAGATTCAGAAGATCTTCATGAAACAGATCCTCGACCCGGACATCTCGAAGAATGGTGGCGTCGCAGTTCGTGACTTTGATCCTATAGATGATATCCACCGGACCGTCGCGGGTGTCGACATCGAGGAATTGCTTGAAGTCGCGATCCGCTTCATCCGGCGTGTCAAGGCTCACCGATTTTTCGCAATTGAAGCACGGAAGCCGAACATCAACCTTCGCCGTGCACGAATCCGATTCGTCGCAACCTCGATTCTCCTTGCTACCGGTCAGCCCCGTGACGTTGGCGATATTCGGAAGCGGGCCAGGGTCGCACTCAGCCACCGTAGCCTTGAATCGAAGAATGACGCTTTCGCCAACCCCAAGCGGTCCAAGATCCGAGCACGAGATGGTGTTTCCTTGAATTTCGCATCCGGCCAAAGGCTCAAGAATCTCTAGCATCTCGTATTCCCTCCGAACGACGTCGTTCAGGGAAATCGAATAAAAAGGAGCATTCCCGCAATTTGTAATCGTGATCCGAAACTCCACGTCCTGACCGGGGAACGCGGTTTCGCAGGGGGAAAAACCGCCATCGACCGCGACCTCTTTGACGCACATCAGACAGGGGTCAAGAATCCGAATGGTGTACTTGCACTCTTCGTCGGTGGGGATTTCATCCCCGGGATTCTTCTTCGTACCGGGAGTTCCAGTCACCGTCGCCCGTGTCATTGGAGGCGCTGTTTCCAGGTTGAGCTTGGCCGAGTAAGTAACGGCGATCGATTCCCCCTGACCCAATGGCCCAAGATCGCACCAAACCGTCTGGCCCGTGACCGAGCAGCCGGTAGTGTTGGTCTGAATATCAATGTAGCCGGCGGGAAATACGTGATGAAGGTTGAGCTTGAAGAAATCAGCCATGCCGCAATTCGTGATCACGGTCTTGAAGAAGACGCGTTGACCTTTGACGACGTCGACGATGGGAGCGAAAACGATGTTGTCGAGGGAAACTTCGGAAACGCACTTCAGCTGGGTGGGTTTAACGTTGACCTCAAGCGTACAGATATCCATGTCGACTTCTTCTGGCAACTGGGGAGTGCCAGGTGTCCCCGTAACTTTCGCCATGTGCATCAAGGGCGGTGGGCTCGGAGTGTCGGCCACCACGGTCGCCTTGTACTCCACGATCGTTTCTTCCCCCGGAGCAAGCGGCCCGAGGTCCGCACAGGTAAGGGTCAGATCCGTCACGATACAGCGAGGATCGGACGCCATCAGACTTGCGTACCCGATCGGTAGGGTATCGGTCAAGCTCGTGGTAAAGAATGGCTCATCACCGCAGTTTCTCACGGTGACGCGGAAAAAGACCTCTTGCCCCTTGACCGCGTCGATCGGCCCCGTTGAGAAAATGACACAATCAGTACTCGCTTCATAGATGCACTCGATGCATGTATTGCGAACGTTAACAACAACGCGGCATTCGGGATCTTTGGGATCCGTTTCCACATCACAACCCGGGTTGGATGCCGGGCCTGGAGTCCCTTTGAATTGACCGATGCTTCGAACTTGGCCGTCATCGACGTTCACGGTGGCGCAGTACTCGATGACTCTGGACTCCCCAGGAGGCAACGAACCAATATCACAATTGAGCATGAGGCCGGTGAAGCTACACCCATTGGTGGTAACTACTGGATTGATAAACCCAGGATCAAGGACGTCCATGAAAGTGACGTTGTTGAACGGAACATCACCGCAATTCGTCACGGTTGCCGTGAAGTAGACCTTGTCGTCCATCTCGGCGCGTATCTTGTTCGCCGGAACTTCATTTGGATCATTCGGATCAAGCACTGCAACCTGAACACAGGTAAGACAAGGAAGTTCGGGAATGATGTCGACCTGACAGGGTGGGTCCTGACTCGTATCCACAGGGGTGCCCGGGTTCTTCTGGGTTCCCGGGCATCCGACGATGGAAGCCACATTGGGAAGGGGATCCGTGCCCTTCTGTTCATCTGTGATCTGCTGGACCATGTAGGTGACCGAAGCAGATTCCGTCGCAGCCAGAGGCCCCAACTCGCAGGTGAGTGTCCGACTCGGTGGGTCATAGTTACAACCCGGTGGAACCATGAGCAAGTCGACCCCAACCGGCAAAACATCCGTAATCGTGACCTTGAAGAAGTCGGCCATCCCTGTATTTGTCGCCTGCACGCGGAAGGTGACTTTCTGCCCCGGAATGACCTCGATCTCGTCGTGAACAAAGGGGCCACCGGTTGACGCGGTCTTGTCACACATGATGTCGGTAACGAGAACCCGGAAGGGAACAGCACACTCGGTCGCCACATCCGTGCCCGGGTTGACCGGTGGACAACCTGGGGTGCCGGACACTTGCAGATTATGGGAAGCAAGCGCAACATCACCGACAATCGCCTCGTAGGTCACCGCCTCGGACTGCATGGGTATGAGAGTCCCGATGTCACACATGATGCTGAGGCCTGAAACCATACATCGAGCGTCGGCAGTCATAAGATTCAGGAAGCCAACTAGGTCGTCTTGAAGCTTGGCGTTGAACAACGTCACGTCATCAGAACAATTGGTTATGGTGGAGCGGAAGATGACCCTTTGCCCCGGAACAAGATCTCGGATGGCGCCCGCGTTAAGAAAGGTCATGCCACAGTCTAGAGAGATCTCGGCCGTGCACTCGATGCAAGGGGCAAGAACGTCTACGGTTGCCGGGCACATACTGGTGGCGGTTGCACCATCCAGGTCGCCAGATACGTCTGCTCGATTGCGGAGAGTGACAGGAGGCAAAACACTATCCGAGACGGTCGCGCTATAAAACACTGAAGTCGTTGCCCCGGCCGCCAATGTCCCGATGTCGCAGGAGATAATGAGCCCGTTGACCATACAGCGAGGATCCGCAACTTGAATGTTCTCAAATCCAGCATCGAGCGTATCGGTCATCGTCACGTTGGTCAGGTCGAGGTTGCCCGAGAGGGGGTTTGTGATATCTACCTTGAAGTAGGCAGTCTGGCCGGGCACAAGAGTTGCTGTACTGCCTAGAAACACCCCGGGCTTGTCCGAGACAAGCTTTTCACATTCGATGTCGGCAACGCAGACTTGCGCAGAAACGGGATCCGGCTCAGGATCATTCTCAGCACATGAGGTGACCGTAGCGGTTGCCATATTCACGAGACAACCCATCTCGCCATCGTTCACCCGAGCGGTGTAACGGATGGTTGTAGCCACGCCTACCCCCACATCCACGAGGTCGCAGACAATCTTGACCCCACTCATCCGGTTCACGACGCATCCGGGGTCGTCAGACAAGGATGATTCATCAAGAGTTAGACCATCCGGTACCATGTCCGTGATGTTGAGCATGTCCAGGGGGACATTCCCGGTGTTCGTGAGGATAACGCGAAACTCAACGTCCTCACCAGGAAGCGCCGAGACCGTTGTTCCGAACTGGCCATTACGAGTTTCGTTTCTTACTTCTTTGGTGAACGTTGCTGTAGAACGTGCCGACTGATTATGATCGCGATCAAAGGACAGATCCTCATCGGCAAGGTCTTCCCTGGATCCCGCCACAACCCTAACCCGAAAACAGTGGGGATTCGGAACGAGGTCGCTCCAGCCGTTTATGGCAAACTCAACGTCCGCAGAATCCGTATTGACAAATTCGGCTGGTATACCTGTAGCCGCTGGATCGGTTGCACCCTTGGTTCCAAAAATCACCTCAACCGGACAAGGATCCGGAGTTGCGCAAAAGCCCGAGCCATCACCTCTCTCAAAAATGAGCTGGTTCCCACTGAATTGGATCAAAATATCCTTTTCGCTTCGAAACAACCCATCCCCATCCGCATCAAAGCGGACCCGATAAAACTCATCAATCCCAACCCCGACTTCGTCAGCTTTTACAAAGCAAATCCCGCCGCTTACGCTCGGATCGTTGTCGCCATCCGCGTCGCCAGGAACCCCAAGCCCAAGGATCGTGGGGACATTAATATCCGAGGGCATGTTGGGATCGCCTGGAGTGTCTCCATCCAGAAGATCAAGGCCAACGATAAGTCGATTGCACGCGACATCATAGTAAACATATATATTCGTAAAATCGAAACCACTCTTGCACACTGCAAAGATATCGGCAGGATCATCTTCGATGAGGAGAGCCTCGCCCATCGCCTCGCGTTCGATGAGATCTCCCAGCCTTCCATCTATGGTGACGGGCCCCGATGCGTATGCGGCCGAGGCCTGGAACCCGCACGTGACAACGAGAACTATTGGTATGACGAGCAGCTTGTACAGCTGACATATGCGTCTGGAAAAAGGCAACATCCGCAAAACCCCCTCTCTCGAGATGGGGATTGTGCAACGAATAAGTGGGTCTAATGGATTGTCCCTTCCGCTACGCGGGAACGTGTTCTGACCGCCAGGCAGAACTCACCCACCCTACCGCTGATACCCCAACCTCATAGCTAACCGCCGCCCAATGCAGGCAAATGCCCGCCTCTAACCTCCACCCCGTGCCGAAGCTGACATCATATCGGCACATCTCCATCATCTTTGGAATGCTAGACTCGCTGGGACAGAAAGTCAAAGACATTCAATTCAGAAAAGATACAGCATCACTACAAACAATATCCTTCTCTTTAAGGCTTTGTGGCTAACTTCTAACCAAATTTGCGCTTGTAGAAAGAAGCGAAAAGACATTTGCACCGCAAGGATAACCTACCCACTCTGTAAGAATCATGCGTAAGTGAGCTTTCGCAAAACGGATTGCTGCGGTCGTGCACGCTCCAAATAAGGCGGGCAGATCCCATAGGAAAAAGAAATTCTCATACGAACCAAAAAAAAGAAGCCTCGACGTGGGGATTCCCACGAATTCGAGGCTCATAACATTTTGAAGAAAATCCATCGAAGCCAGAAGCAACACCCATCTCGCTCACCTGCCCTACTAGGGAGCAATGGTAATCGGGAAAGGTTCGGACAGAAAACGGACATCGTCTCTTTGTCTCCTCGATCCATCAAACGTTGCAAATGCCACGTAGACGGTTTTCCCTCTTGCCCGGGATGGCAGCCCCACAAATCGAACCGTCGCTTCAGCACTGGCGGAATGATCGAGAAAGCCACCAAAACCCTCAAATGCCTGACGATCAGATAGAGACAAGGTCAGCAGGGAGTCGTAGTCGAGCGGAAACTGCCGCCCAAGAGACAGTGGAATGCCGTTATCCTTACTGTAGGAAGCGGCTAGCTGATAGAGTTTTCCGCGCTCTCCCACTGGTGCAGCGATACCGAGCGAGATCGCCTCAGACGACGATGCCGAAACCGAAATATCGGATCGAAATCCGGCTATTTTCGTGACGTGGGAACGTCCAAAATGAGATATCAAGGCAAGGTCTCCCCCATCAGCAAAAACAACCCTTGAGTCAGCGGGCGCCGATAGGGGGAGATCAACCACGACCTCCTCCGTAGAGATATCAACAATGATCCCGGCACCTGTAACCAAGAACCTCTCGTCTCTGGACAACGTAAGGCCCATACTAATTGCTGGCAGCGCGATGGTCCGGAGGAGATCTCCCTCAGTCGATAGAATTGACACCCGCCCCATTGAATCACTGGTCACCCAGCTAACAAAAACCTGCCCACTAGCATCAACGACACTTTCCGAATGGAAGCGACTATGGGACGCTCCGGAAGGAAGAAAGCTCTTGGTAGCAAGAACTTCACCCTGTTCGAGGTCTACTACCGTAACGCTGGCTGCTTCCGGATTCATTAAGTAGGCGCGTGTTGCATCGGGGGAGAGTGACACTTCGGTGTTGCCAGAGCCAACATTGATTCGATCAGTTAGCTCATCGGTTTCTGAGTCGATCACATGAAGTTTCGCTGATACTCCGGAGACAGCACACACTTTGTCTCCGCTTCTGGAGATACTGATGTCTCCAATCGGCCACCCCCCAAACGACGTGTGGGAGAACTGACCCAAAACCGTTTGATCCGAGGCTCTCAGAACCAATGTGGCACTACTCGTTTCCACATATATCTTACCGTCGTTGTACGCCAAACCCGTGGGATAGGCTCCCGGGTCAAGAGGCACAAAGCCGAGGAAAGTTCCCGTTTCAACGGACAGCACTGCCAATCCGTGGGACAGCGCACTCGCGACATAGAGCTTTTGAGATTCCTCATCAACAGCAATACCAACACAACCCCTCAAGGCCCCCATTTCAACGATGGGAAACTCCTCAGCGCGAAGAGCCCCCCCCGATCCAACCATCGCAAACAGAAGACAGGCAAGTGCCCAACGAATCCCACACGGGCTTGTTGCATTGAAACTCTTCACACTCGAATCCCCTTAGTGCTGGTAACCAATTCGGATCCCTTCACCGAAAATTCATTCGACATCGGGAAGGGTTGGGGCAAAAGCCCCACGGATCTCACGAACAGATTCTGGGCGCAGGTGAGCTTCGGGGATTCCAACGAGGTGAAGCAGTCGTGGCTGTTTCCTTAGGCTCGGTAGCTGGCTGTCATGTCGAACACGTGTTCGATTTAGACCCTGTAGCTTTGCGCCACACCCTTTCAGGTGTTTTGCCTTTTGACTCCCTACGGAAAAGACTGGAGGCAAGGAAAGTATACCGCATACAACACTTGGGTCAAACGAACCCGATGAACTGACCTCTGGCCATGCTCCGCCCGTCACTTGAACTCAGAACGCGATATCCCTTTATGGATAAAGCAGCGGCGAACAATTGGTAGAGAACTTTCGACACACTCGTTCCCGTCGGCCAGTGCGGAACATTCAAAAGTCTGCAAGTCAGTACTGCGCAGTGAGGCTGTAACCAACCCGAGACAGTCGTTTGAATTAGAAGACGATCACTTCAACAAGATGGGGGTCATGATCAATAGGAGCATTCAACGCCCCCTCTTCTCACGCATCTGCCTAATCATCATCCTCTTCATCCTCTTCCACGTACCCCAACGCCTTCAGCGCCTCCCGCTGCTCCTTCCCCCCATCATCCGCTACGACCCCCAGCTCCTTCTGCTTCTTCACCCAGGCTCGCAGCTTATCCCGTAGCTGATTCCTGATCTTCTCATGCTCGTCCGAAGCTTCCCCCTCGAGAAGATTGTTCAGCTCTCCGGGATCCTTGGCCAGGTTGTAGAGCTCCTGATCGCCAATCGGGAAACCCTGGTCGGTCGAAGCGTAGGGCGGGTTGTTCGGCAGCACTCCGGACGGGTTGTCGATATATTTGTAGTCGCCGGAGCGTATGGCGAAGATGGTCTTCGCAGGCACTCCGCCCTTGTCCTTGGCATAGCTCGCCCACTCATGAAACGTCTCGGCCTGATCCCTGACTTCCTTCTCGCCCAACATCAGGGGCATCAGATCCTCCCCATCAAAACCGGAGGCAACCGACTCGGGCACATCCAGCTTCAGCCAGGAAAGCACCGTCGGAACGACATCCGTCAACTCGACAGCCGCCTTGATTCGTTTCCCCCGGGGAAGACTCTCCGGATGAGAAACAATCAACGGCACCCGAAGGGATGCATCGTAGATCGAGGCGGAATGAAAAAAGTAATAATTGTGATCATAGAGCTCTTCTCCATGATCCGAAAAGAAAACAATCAAAGTGTTGTCCCGAATCCCAAGCCTCTCCAACCCCTCAAACACCTGCTGAAGAAAG
>JAJDCM010000371.1 GCA_029260825.1 Planctomycetota bacterium
AAACTCGGGTCAGAGTCTCCTTCATCTTCTCGGTGTAGGAGCCATTCGTCGGGATGGTGAAGCTTCTCACGCCTGAGTTCTTGTAGAAGGCCTCCATGATCACGTCGAGATCTTTGCGCAAAAACGGTTCTCCCCCCGTAAGAGTAAGCTGGATCAGGTGGGGGAGACTCTTGGAGACCTTGATCATTTCCTCCACGCTCAGGCCATCTCCCGTCGGAGCGTTCAAGGAGTCGGCGTAGAAGCACATACTGCACTTCAAATTGCAACGAGAAGTTACGTAGAGAATCAGATAGGAGACGGAGCGAAAGTGACTATAGCTCTTCGCTACCTGGGAGTATCGTGAAAGGGACCTCATCATGGCCATCAGTTGATCCGACTCCCCTGGTCATCCATCAATTTCATTTGATTCCTTTACTCTTCCTGGCCCGGATCGGCCAATGGTTTTTTCCCACGGAAAGGATAGGTAATAAGACCCAGCACGATGCCTGCCTCCGCTACAACGAAGAAGTAGGCAACGAGGAATAGGTACACGAACCCCTTCACCAATCCCGCCTCCCTCACAAAGAACCTGAAGAGAGGATAATTCAATCCCAGGTGAGCCCCGAACAATCCCAAGACGAGGAGACCCGTCGAAAAAAAAGGCAACATGGCGATGGAAGCAAAGAGGAGAAAGCTGACCAGCAGATTGGGAACATTGCTGACCCGGGTATGACCGGTCCGATCAAACTTCCGGTTCCGAAGGAGAAGCTGAATCCACATACTTGATCGTTTGAAGAAGCTCGTGGTGGCATCCTTCATGTTGAAGAAGTGATGGCGAAGCTCGAGCTCACGAGTAAAGTAGATCTGAGTCACGTCGGAGAGTCTCTGAGAAAGCTCGAAATCTTCCACATCCGCTCCTCGGTAACGAGCCTCAAACCCGCCTGACTCCTCGAACAAGTCCTTCTCAATGTACCCGAGCCGGGGATTCCACGTGGAGGCGGTCCCATTCTCCGGAATCAGATTCAGAGTGTAGTAGGAATACATGGAATGGAATTCACTGACAAGACCCCGCGCCGCACTCGGTTTGGTGTTGATACCGGTAAAGCACCTCACCTCCGGATAACGGGCGAGGTACCCGCGGACTCTCTTGAGCGTGTCCGGAAGAAGAACGACATCCGAGTCGAAAAAGAGAAGTCCGTCTCCCTTGGCAAGGGACGCCCCCAGGTTCCGAGCAACCGCGGGTCCCGAGTTCTCGGGTGTACGGGCCAGATGTGCCTTGCTGACAATCGAATGGGCCCTCATCCTTTCGGCCGTCCGATCGACGGAGCAATCGTCGACCAGAATGAGTTCAAACCCTTCGTCGAGCTGAGGCTCGATTGAATCCAGGAGGTCGTCGATCAGATCCTCACAGCCGTAGAGCGGGATGATGATGCTGATCAGTGAAGGCCCAAGCCTCTCGCCCAGTCGGCTCTCATCCGCGATTTCAGGGCTACCAAGAGTCTGCGTTGGCATATTAGACGGCTCTTAAAGGTTCAAGACCGGGGGTTTGGGTCAGTCAAAACAGATGAAATCCTCCCTCTTAGACCCTTTGAGGATAGCCATAATTGCGGTTCTCGGCAAGGCCTTAGCTCAGTAGGCACCAAGAGGACTTCGGGTTTCCCGGTGAAACGACATCAGAGCTGATGGAGACGCCCAAGTTCCCAAGAATCAAGAACTGGTCGGGGCTTGTTCATGCCCCTGCGGAACCGACAGGATTCTCAGTCTCGCCGGGTGACGGTTCTGAACCGGGTCACCGATCGGAGAGAACGGATCCCTGGCCCGAAATTTCCGCCGCCTCCATTGTCATTTCCACCGGAAAGCTCATCCCCATAGTCAAGCCGGAGCTCGGCCTCTGATTCGTGAAGGGGGATCAAGGGAAGAACTCCACCAGCGAGGATCGATGACGTCGCCACGGAAACGTCTCCTCCCGAAGCCAGGCCGACTCCTGTCCCACTCAAGAGAGTGTCACCTGGGTTCAGATAGACGAGGCCGGCGGCGGGTCGGCAGAACCCGAGCCCGCCTCGAGCGCTTCCTCCCAGACCCTCCAGTGACATGTCGGGAAACTCAATCCGGACGGTGGTCGGTGCCGGTCCGCCAGGAATTCCATCAGCGTTCCCAGGATCCCCAACCGTTCCAACGCTCCGAATGAGTCCCTGAGGGGAAAAGTCGGGCTGGAACGCGAAAACAGGGTCTTCTCGTCTCAACTCAAACGCATCCAGACCCGGCAGGACCTCGGTCCCGGTCTGCCCCACGACCACTTCCGCTCCAGAAAGAAGCACCGATCCCCATTGCCACCATTTGCGGCCAAACGTCACGGCAATCGCGTCCCCGGTCATGGCCGGGCTCTGAACAAGCCCAAACCCGCCCGAGTGGCTGTTGTTATCGACATATCCCGGCATCGGGCGAAGTCCGAGATTCTGACTCACCGACGCGGCAACAATCCCGTCGTTCGGATCCTCCAATCGAAGCTCGAAGGGAACATCCACCGGGAGAAACCTCATCAGCCTTCGCTTGAGAGCGTGTCGGATATCCATGGTGAGGACGGTTCGTCCCGACGGAAACACAAGGGGGTTCACGATCCCGGGGCCACCACCGAGAGAACGAAAGAGGCCCGTCACATCCTTCTTGCTCGCGGTCGAATTCAGAGGGCTTGGATCGGCCTCGATCACAAGGTTCATCGGCAGCGATGCCTGGGGACCGTTGTTATCGATCGTAAGCCGAACCGTAATGAAATCATCGGTGGTTGTCAGCGGACCGGGGTCGCCCGGATCCGCCACACATCGGAACTGATCAAGGTTGCATCCGCTCCTCGCAAACATGACCGGGCGTCCTCGGTCGGCCGGAAAATGGGAAGATCCAGTCATCCGACCATGCAATTCAAGAAGGGAAGGCTCAAACACGATCGCCTCGAGAAAATGATTATATCCGATCGTCTTGCGCTCCCCCCCGGGAGCCAGGCTCTGGACCCGAGATGAATTCAGGAACGGAGAGTCCGTATCCAGCACGACGCCACAATAATCATTCATATCATCCGAATCATGATTTGCGGGCTGAATTGCAGTGAGAAGAAAAGGCCCCCCCGGAGCATCGATGCCAGCACCTCCCCCAAAAGTTTGAACTTGCGCCGCCGACGAGCTGCCGCACGAGAGAAGAGAGTTCGCATCCGCGGTCGCTATCAGTCCATCCGCAAATAGACTGGCGTATCCCGGATGATTTGGATCCGTGTGACGCAATTCCGTGACCAGCGTGTAATCATCGACGTTCGGTGTGATCGTACTCTGATCCAAAGCCCGCAAACGAGCTCCACAGATCAGAGCACCCGCATTGAATTCCGCCCCGCGGTAAAGGGAGCCATAGCGAGCCGCGGCTTCGGAAAGAGCATTATAGTAGTAGCCTTCGGCAACGTCGTCCGTCCTGAGCCTCACATCTCCTCCGCTTGCTCCTGACGGCAAAGGAAAGAAAAAAGAAGCCAACATGGCACAAGCCAAGAGCGCAATCCGACGATCCGTCATGGTTCACAGCCTCCAATGGAGCCAGGGATCAAGAAAATCACGAGAATCCACAAACCGATGATTCACTCAATCCTTTTCAAGTTGTCTGACAGGCCGCACTCCCAACCGGGAGTCACGAAACTCCGGAGAGTTTGAAGTTCGGGCCGAAGCGCGTATAAAATCAATCGACGACTCATAGCTTCCTCCACGGACAACCCGTGCCAGCGTTGCTCCTGTATCGCGACGCTCTCCCGTACCGGGAAGGAAGGGGATTTGATAGCTTGAAAACGAATCTCTGCACCACTCCCAGACGTTTCCATGAACATCCAAAAGACCGAACGGGTTGGGCAGGTAAGACCCAACAGGCGATGTCTGGGCAAAACCATCATTCAGGTCGGACCAGGTGCGCTCCCGTGGATGGCCCATCCGAGCCAGACTCTGATCGGCAACATTCAAGGTGCCGATGAGAGACTGAACATCGTCTCCCGCCCACGTGGTGGTGCCCGTTCCTCCCCGAGCCGCATATTCCCACTGGGCCTCCGTAGGAAGGGAGAGTTCATAGCGAGCGAGCACTCTCCTACACTCGTCCCAGCTGACCTGCTCGACCGGATGAGTCCCATTTGCCTTCTTCCCCAGGTAGCGCGATCCTGGACGGACATCGCTCGGATTCTCCCCCGTCCATCTCATCCATTGAGATTGGGTGAGTTCATATTTCGACACGAAGAAAGGATCCAGGGTCATCGTCTTGACCGGGCCTTCCTGAGAGCTTGAAAGCGGATCGAAGTTTGGTTCCTCCGGATCGTCTTTTTGTGACCCCATGAAGAACTCTCCGCCCGGCAATAGCACAAAGATGAGCCCTGCCTCCTCGGTCATCATGAGCCGGTCGTCCTCTCCCCATTCAGGAGCCTCCCCCGAAAGGAAATGATAAAACTCCCACAGACCAGAATCCGTGTTTCGCTCGATGGGGATGAGGCCAACCTGTGGCCCTAGCGAAAGGCCGCGATATAGAGGGCAGTCCGTCGGGTCAGCAATTGATGCTACCGCGTCCTCCCAGAGATCCGCGCAGTAAAGAAGCGTCTCATCCTCTAGCGTCTCCGAGAGAGCAAGTCGCTCTCGTACGCTGGCAACAAGCCCCTTTTCAGGATCCGGATTCGTGAACTCCTCCAAACCGGCGACCAGTGAGGATAATGTGTCATACTTCCAGAGAAGATCACCGGATGCCGCATCCGGTGATCCCGCGACATCTGGGCCGGGCAAATTCGAGACAAGCTCGTCGAGGTCGGCTAACTTTCTACGGTGGGAGGGGAGTTTCGATGCCAGGGATCCGGCGCTTTCTAGCCAGTCCTGCAACGACTCGACTGTTTTGGGGTGGATGGGCCACAAGAGATCTGCCTGGTCAACCGCCATCTGGAGACGACGAACATCGGAAAGTCGAACCACCTCCTCGTAGCGCCGATTCGCGAGGGTGAGGTTGCTCTCCGCTCGCTTCATTTCTCCCAAGATCGTGAAAAGAAAAAGCGTGGTTGAAACGGTGAGAATCAAGAAGAAGACACAAACCAGGGCAGCAACGGTCCGATGACGACGTAGGAACTTCCCCGTCCGATAAGTCACTGACGGGGGCACGGCGAGAATCGGTTCCAATCTCAGGTGACGCTCAAGATCTCCGACGAGTTCGGCCACGGTTCCGTAGCGACGGCTCCTGTCTTTTTCCAGGGCCTTCATCACGATCCAGTCCAGGTCGTCTCGGAGTTTACGAGCCAGCCCGGGTGGGCTAACGCCTCGAAATTTTGCGAGCCGCTGGGTCTCTTCAGTAAGCAGCGCCATGACTGCACTCGGTCGCAGGGGATCGGTCTCTCGAATGTCGTGAATCAAAAGGTTCAGGTTTCGCTCCGACTTATTCCCCAGCGGGAGACACCCCACAAGAAGCTCGTACAACAAGACACCGAGAGAATAGATGTCGGTCCGCGTATCAATGTCAATCTCCCCAAGGCTTGCCTGCTCCGGACTCATGTACTCCGGTGTTCCCAGCAACTGACCGCACCGGGTGAACAGGGTCGAATCGTCCAGCTGATGGTCAAGGTCCTTGGCAATGCCAAAGTCGATCACCTTTGGAATCGATCTTCCGTTTTCCAGAGCAACGAGAACATTTGAAGGCTTGAGATCCCGGTGAATCACACCCTTTTGATGGGCGTGTTGAATCGCAGAACAAACCCCGACAAAGAGCTCAATGCGGGCTTCTACTCCCAGACCGGCACGGTCGCAAAATTCGGTGATCGTCTGGCCATCTATTGCCTCCATGGCAAGATAGAGCTGTCCATCTTCCGTCGTTCCCGCATCGAAAACCTTGGCAATTGAAGGATGCTCCATGAGGGCCAGGGCTTGCCCTTCGGCTCGAAAGCGAGTTCTTGCTTCGGCGGGGAGGAAAAGTCCGCCCTGAAGAATCTTGAGAGCAATCTTGCGGCGAATCGGCCCCTGTTGCTCCGCCAGATACACAACCCCGGAGGCGCCTCTCCCAAGAGACTTGAGAATGCGGTAGGGCCCGACAAAGGAAGGTGGTGGGGGATCCTGTTCATCCAGCAACCCCAAAGACGATACCCCGGTTGAGGGTGCCCCCCCGGGCATGAACATCGGCGAGAGAATGTCCCGAAGATCCTCGTGTTCGCTCAGGAGCTCCGGAACGGAAGGTCGATCCTGTTCATTCTTGTCCGAATACTCGACAAAAAGTTGAACGGCTCGGAGCAGACGATCGAATCGGGTTTGTGTTTGAGCTCGCCTCATTGCGCCACGACTTGCGTGCGCAAGAAAAGAGTGGGGTAGTACGGTGAACCCCCTCGCACCATTTGCATGCGAACGTTCCTGCCTGAGCATCAGATTCCGACTTCTGCCCTTGAAGTCTAACCGTAGTCGCTCAAAAAATCACAGGCTTTTCAAATAGTCTTTCGCGCTCCGCCAGCGAGAGAAATGCCCCCATAAAAATACTTAGCTTTCTCGTCTTTTCGTTGTCAAAAGAGCGGCGATAACGTTCTTACTCCTGTTGACAGGTTGATTCACCAGCTCAATCGAGAACCGGCACGGCCCAGATCCCGTTCGTTACGCTTGCCGGAATATCTGCCAGAGCGCCCGGGTCATAGATCATCCCCTGAACGTAAAATGAGCCGATCCTACGGGGGCCTCGTGACAAATCAACGATCGTCTCCGGAGCACCTCGAGAGGACCGAGTTGGTTCACCGAGCCGAAAAACACGTCCCGCGTTATTCCAGGTCTCGATCGGTTGGGGATTGCCCCCAAGGAGTGGAGGGGGAAGGCCGATCCAACCCATGCCATGAGGAAGCTGGACAACATCATTCAATTCCGGGTTCTTGAGCCAGACATACAGGGCGTATGGGACGGGAGTCTGTCGCGCCAGGGCCGGAGCCGCGATCGAGAGAATGAACCTGCGTTCAGGAACCGGATAGGAGACCTGCCGCTCCTGCCCGACCCCGGCCGATCCATTGAGAAAAAGAACATTCTGGGCAGGTCCCGCGCCAAGATTCACATTGCCAGCGCGAACCGCAAGATGAGCATTGGATCGGTTCACCAGGAAGGCAAGCCCTCTTCCCGCCGGAAGCACAACATCGAGATCACCGTCCCCGGTGAGATCCTGGAGGATCGTTCGATTGCGCGACAGGGATGAAACAATTTCCGTCCCGACAATACGAGGAATCCCACTCGACTCCGTGACGAAGTAGACACGATGCGGCACCAGAACATCCAGGGATCCATCTCGATCCAGATCCCCGAGCGGGATCTCGGTCAAGCCGTGCAGGGTAAACCGAAAGTCTTCAATCCGTCCGTTCTGCCGAAGAAGCGCGATTTCTCCACCGTAGCGTGGAGTCCAGCTGGCTACAACCGGGAGGCCATTCCGAATTGCAACCGCAGTATGCATCCACCCTTCTCGGACTGAGGTCGCGATGGAGACGTCAAAAATACCTGATCCTGTGCTGGTAAGCGTGGCGACACCGGAGGAACCAAGAGCCAGGGAAATATCGTTCCGCCGATCCGAGTTCACATCGCCAAAAGCAAACCCATAGCAAGTCCGCCAGGCTCCGTAGACGTCTGGAGGAGCGAACCCTCCCGCCCCATCTCCGTGAAACAAAAAGACGTTTCCGTCATCGTGACAGCAAACGGCGATGTCTGGAACCAGGTCCTGATTGAGGTCAACGATCTCAACCCCCTTGGGAATGGTTCCGATTGCGGTGGAGAGAAATACAAGGTCAAAACCCT
>JAJDCM010000372.1 GCA_029260825.1 Planctomycetota bacterium
GGTGAATCCCCTCAGCAACAAGATCTACGTCGCAACAGAGGATGGAGTGACGCTGGTCGACGGTGTCAGCGACCAGGCCTTGGATACCATCGATGCCGGCCTCGGTCCCCGGGCGTTGGCGGTGAATCCCATCACCAACAAGGTTTTTGTGGCCAATGGAACGAGCGACGACGTGACGGTTTTCGACGGCGACGATTACCAGAGGACGATCGTTCCCGATGGGAATAGTTCTCAATCCGTGGCCGTGAATCCGGTGACAAACAAGATCTATACCGCCAATTTTGGGAGCGCTAGCGTGACGGTCATCGATGGGACCGATAACACAACCGTCACCGTCGCCGCCGGCCTACAACCATTTTTTGTAGCGGTGAACTCCATCACGAACAAGATCTACGCCGCGAACCGCGGAGGCAATAGCGTGACCGTCATCGACGGGGATACCAACCTGACGACCACCATCGTTGTTGGGCAGTCGCCACAATCCGTTGCCGTGAACCCGATCACCAACAAGATCTATATCGCCAATTGTGGCACTAACGACGTGACGGTGATCGATGGGAACACCAACTCCACCATTACCGTACCCGTTGGCCTGCGCCCGTTTTCCGTGGCTGTTAATCCGGTCACGAACTTGGTCTATACCGCCAATTTCGACAGCAACGATGTGACGGTGATCAACGGGATTGATCATTCCACGGCAACGGTGAGCGCCGGAGTTGATCCCTTCGCAGTAGCGATAAACCGGACCACGAACAAGATCTACATCGCCAATGACGGCAGCGACAATGTAACGGTGATTGACGGCACTGACAACACAACGAACACCGTCAACGCAGGGGATCATCCCCGGTCGATCGCGGTGAACGAAGTTACCAACAAGATTTACGTCGCCAATTTTCAAAGTAGTAGCTTCACCGTGATTGACGGAGCGGACAACACAGCCGTCACCCTCGATGACTTCCCCTTTTCGAGCGGTCCTCGAGATGTGGCCGTGAGTCCGGAGACCAACAAGATCTACTTCGCCAACAACGCGGGAAATACCCTGACGGTGATGGACGGCAGCGACAACAGCTTGAAAACCATGTTTAGCATTGGCATCCAACCCAGAGCCCTGGCGGTCAACTCGGTTACCAACAAGGTTTACCTCGCAAACGAGAGCGGGCAACCCTTCAACTTGACGGTGATTGACGAACGCGTCGAGCAGGACATCCCCATCGACGTGACCATCACCCCCCTTCCCAACAATGTTTCGATCACCGACTGCCCCGAGTTCACGATCGATGCGCTCTGCCAGTTCCTTCCATCGACAGGTTGCGAGAATCAGGTGCGGTCTTCCGTCTATTACCAGCTCGATACCTGGACGGGGACCTGGGAAGGACCGGAATTCCTCGTTGCCACCGAGCAAGCTCCCTTCCGGGTTTCGGGAACAATTCGCACCGGCCCACTGCTTCCCGGCGACCACGTTCTCTACGCGTTCGCAACGGATGGGCAAGAAGGCACGAACTCTCCGCTCATCAGCGAGATTGCGGCCTATCCCTTCACCGTGGTCGAAGCGGTGGGCGGCAACGTCAACAGCGGTGGATCGGGACCGGAAGATGTCCTACTGGTGAACGGCAGCGCGGGTGGAACCGATCGAACGGTCGAGGTGTCCCGGGGAGCGTCGATCACGGTGGGGCTTGACGCAAGCTCGGCCGGGCCGGCGGTCAACGCGCGTTACGTATTCTGGGTCTGGAGAGGTGACTTCTCGAACGCGAACCCAGCCCCTCTTTCCTTCGGTAATCTCCACATCGGTGTCTTTCAGAGACCGATCCCCTTGCAACCGGGGCTTACTCCTCAACCCCGATTTTGCATCCGATCCGACGTGGAGCCGAACGTGGACTGTCAAGGAACGACCGAGAAGAACGGTCCGGCCCGGGCACCGTTTGCGATCACCAAAGCGTCCGGCCTCAACAACCAGGTTGACCTGCTCTTGCAGGGGCTTCTCCAGGATTTCGGATCGGCGAACCCGTCGAACTTCAGCGTGACCAACGCCGTTCTGCTGCGGGTGCAGTAGAGGAAGTTATGATGCGAAACCGCCACGTCTTTTTCGGTCTGCCCCTCATCGCGACCCTACTTGCCTGCATTCCTGCGCAGAGAGCCGAGCCGGTGCAGGAGACCGATCCCGCCAAGGTCTCCAGTGGGCATGAGGTGGCGGTTTCGCTCGAACCCTTGAGGGAGCGTTCGGAGTATGCGGTGCTTGACAGGGAGGACATCGAGGCTCTTGCTCGCGAAGCAAAATCGCGCTGGCCGCAAGAGTTCTCGGGGTTCACCTATCAGCGCGTCGAGCGTTTCTCTGCAGGTGGAGTCGCCCACTGGATGTCAATCTGGTGGCACGGAAAGACGGGTCTCGAATTCGTTCTCTTGCCAGGCGGAAGGTTTCAGATGGGATCGCCGACGAATGAGGCGAATCGCCGAGAGGACGAGCTTCAGCACTGGGTGACCCTGGATCCTTTCCTGATTGCACGAACGGAGTGCACGCAGAAGGCATGGGCCAAGGTGGCAACTCCGGCAGCGATCAAGGGTGGCTCGCGTGCCGGGTCGGATCAACTCCCGGTCGCCGGGATCGGCCCGGTCGACGTGGAGATCTGGTGCCGTGAGGCACTCCTGACGTTTCCGACCGAGGCACAGTGGGAGTACATGTGCCGAGCGGGAACGGCATCGGCCTGGTCGATGGGTGATAACAAGACTGATCTGGTCCAGTTCGGAAACATCGGTAGTTTAGAGTGCCCGGAAGATTGGATTAGGATGAAGGGAATCACGGAGCCTTGGCGAGACGGGTATGGAAACGAGACAGCCGAAGTAGGTACGTTTGAGTGCAATTCGTTTGGCCTGTTCGACGTTCACGGGAACCTGAGTGAGTGGTGCCGGGATTGGTACTTCGGCTATGAGATCCAACCGGAGAAGGGAACGGGACGGCGACCCGGAACGTCCGGAGACCGATTGGCCCGCGGTGGCAACTACGGCGGTGACGCCGGCGCAGCGCGGTCGGCCAGACGCCTCACCTGTGGCCTTGGAATCTCACCGGGCGGAGGAGGAAACAATGGATTTGGCTTTCGCCCCTCGTTGGATCTTCCCTTCTGACCTCACTGCTTCCGCCTAGCCCGGATCTGACGCACCACTAGGGACGACCAAGCGATACAGTGCGAGTCCCGCTGACCTGGAGGGTTCGTCCGCTTCTGTGGACGCGTGGGCCGACGGAGATCGTCTGGGAGAAGACTCCGAGGATCCCGACACTCGGATTGTTAGACGTCAGGGTTAGCCATCCGCTCGCGATTCCGAAGAGTTCGCCGGGATCCCCGCCGGTGCTCAGAATCGACTGGTTCGTTGAAAGCGAGATGCTGCCCAGGGTCGTATCGGAGGCACAGGAGCTCTGGGACACGCTTGAGAAGCGGACCTCATTGTTGTTCCAACCCAGAAGATTAAAGGCCTCAGGTGCTGCTCCTCCGGTTGTCATGAGCCACAGACGATTGGAGAACGTGGCGGCCGGAACCGATGGAGGAGAACCTTCGCCGCCGAAGTGATCAAGAAGAATCGAGTCAGGAAAGAAATCGTACTCAGCGCCGTTGAAGTCGATCGTACCGAAATGGCCCGACGCCGGGACATCGACGAAGTCTCTTCCACAGCTGTCGCTTCCAAAAGCCCCCTGGTTTGAAGGTGCCTCGAATCCGTAAGCTAGATAGGTGAACTTGGTTTGGGCACTCGTATCAAGGATCTGAGCACTTCCGAGTAGAAAGTCGAAGTCGATCGGGAGAAACGTTTCAGGATCCAGGGCTTCAATCACCAAATAGCCCTCACCGAGACCGGGGATGTGCTGGCTCGGTGAGACCGTAATTGTGTCTGCGGGACTCAGGCTCTCCTGGCGATCCATTTGCAAACAAGTTCCAGCGTCGACATAGGTGAAGCGAACCTCGACATCACCCTCTCGAAACCCATTTCCGCACAGGACCTCTGACTGATTCGTGTTGGTAACCGTCACGAGGGTAGTGGTGTTGCCCGTCCCCTTGAACACGGGAAAGATCAGAACGCTGCCCAGTCCTCCGATCCTTGGCTGGGCCAGGCTCGGCGACGCGATGAGAAGGCAAAAGCAGACACACGCTAGAAGCGTTCGACTCGACATTCAAGAACTCCTTCATCATTGGCCCTTCTGGGGATCGGAAGCCTTCCGCCAGCGCTGGCGACAAGGGTTGTTCCGAGCCGTACGCTCCAATAAGTTGAGCGCGCGAAAATTGTAAGTCTATGGGGCATTTGTCGCAAGAACGTTCTTGGATGTCGTTGCACAGGGCGCAGAGGCTTCTTGGCTCAGCAAGATTAAAGCTGGACACACCTGGATGACTTCGTGCCTGAGGGCAAGACGAGGTGCCTCGCCTCTTTCGTTTCTGTGTGGGATCTTAGCGAACGTCGAGCACCACCGCATTGGTGACGCTGTAACCAAGCGAGTTCGCGGCACCGTTATCCTGAACGAGACCCTGGATCGTGAAGGTCCGCCGTTGCCCAAACCCGGTGGCCCGAGTTCGACTCCAGGGCACCATCGTCGGTCCAGGTATCTCGGTCACACCTTGGCAGACAAAACCCGATAGGTTCGGGCTTCGAAGGCACATGAAAGGTTGAGGGTTTCTCCCCACGTGAAGCGGCGTCGGGTTCGACGTGCATCCGAGTACTTGCCCCAGTCCACTCAGCGTCATCGGACTTGAGGGTCCCTGTGCCCAGATCCAGAGAAGACAAGAGGCTGGTGACGGCCCCATTGGGGCCGGATCGAAGCTAGCGGTGATCGGCTGGCCGACGGTCACGTTGACTCGCCCGATGCTTCCGTTGAGTCGAAGAACGTCTGCAACCGGACCCATGCCCGAGTTGACCGTTCCAGCACCGCAAGGGAATCCGGCGACGTGCAAAACGAAGTCATTGGCATCCCCGTCTCCGTTTAAGTCCGTGCCTCCTTGGTTAAATTCCGACACCACAACGGCGATAAGGTGATTATCTTGAGCTAAAGACCCAATCGGCACGGCAAGTTGAAGATTTGTAGTCGTTCCCAAGGTCGCATCATGTACTAGAGGCACAGCATCAGTACAATCCCCATCGCCGTTTAAGTCGACGCCGAAAGGCTCACCAACGTGAATGAGAATCGAGTCTCCGTCTATGTTTCTCAACTGGAGGCTTCGGGAGAGTGCGATTCCAAGGTTTGTGAAGTTCCCTGATACTGGGTCGTAGACGTGTCCGATCCGGTCGGTCGTGTCTCCATCGCCGTTCAGATCTATGTTCCCCTGACCTGCCTCCGACACGGTAAAAGCCACAAAATTCAGACCGGCTTGAGGTGGGTCATTCGGATCTCCCAAAGCAAAGCCTAAGTTGTGTACAACGCCTAGCGTAGTATCGTAGACATGGGCGACAAAGTCAGATATGTCCCCATCGTTGTTGAGATCACCACCCTGAAAGAACTCGGATACCCCTATTCCGACAAGGTTCGGCGATACGCTCAAAGAGGAAGATACTGCCAATCCGAGATTTGTAATGACGCCCGAACTCGCGTCGAAGATGTGAACGATGTCATCGAATGTATCGCCATCACCGTTGAGATCCGTGTTCCCCTGAGAGACTTCCCTAACGTTGAATGTAACGAAATCTCCAGCGGTCGAAAAGCTCAAGCAGGCTAGCCCTGTATTCAATGTAACTTTGGTTCTGGGGTCAAAGACCTGGACGACGCGGTCCATCATGTCTCCATCTCCGTTAAGATCTCCGCCAAGTTCGTCAGCCCCGAAGGCGATGAGACTTTCGCTTGTTTTGAGTAACGAGCTGAAGGCAATGTCGACGCCAAAGTTTGTCGTGATTCCCGTCTCCGCATCATAAATGTGGAGCACATCGTCTCCTGTATCGCCATCACCGTTGAGATCCGTGCTGCCCTGATCAGATTCTCTTACAGCAAGTGCAACAGAATTGCCGGACACGGGATGAATAATTGCACTGAGACCGATGTTCGTAACGGTTCCAGAGTGCGTGTCGTAAACATGTACAACGACGTCAACGGAATCGCCGTCGCCATTGAGATCCGTGTCTCCTTGCACAGACTCGTGGATGCCGAAACTTATCAGACGACCACCATGTACCGCGTCAATAAACCCAATTCGCCTTGGCCCTAGTGACAGATTCGTAGTGACGTTTGATGCGGCATGGTAAATGTGAATGACGTCGTCAAGAACATCTCCGTCGCCGTTGAGATCCGTGCTGCCCTGATCAGCTTCTCTTACAGCCATTGCGAGGACTTCATCGCGAAAAACCAGTATGCCGGAGGTCTGAAGGCCGATGTTAGTGATGATGCCGGAAGTAGCATCGAAGAGATGAACTACGAAGTCGTCCATGTCGCCGTCGCCGTTAAGGTCCACATCAGACTCTTTCACCGTGAAGGCGACGAAATCCCCAGAGGCAGCAAATGCTCCAGTATTCAAGGCCAAGTTAGTGGCTGCTAGCGGGTAAGCATGGACCGAGTGCAAGCCTGCGAAAGGTAGGATCAACAAGATCAGCCACACCAAGGAGGATCGCTTCATCACACCTACTCAGCCACAACGGTTGCCGCATTCGTCACGCTGTACCCCGTGGAATTAGACGAGCCATCGTCCTGGATGATTCCCTGCAAGGTGAAAACCGCTGGCTGTTGAAATCCCTGGTTCAAGGTCAGGGACCAGGGCACCGTCGCCGGACCTGGTTTCTCAACCACGTTGCGACAAACGATGCTCGGGATCGCCGGACTTCTCAAGCAACGGAAGGGCTGGGGGTTCAACGTCCTCATGAAGGGCATAGGATTGACCATGCAGCCGATCATCTCCCCCATCGTCATGAGATCCCCACATTGGACGGGAAATCCGGTCCAAACATAGAGGAGATAGTTACCTGAAGAGGGTCCAGCGGGGGCTGCGTTTAGGGCAAAGTTCACCGCTTCCCCAAGGGATACGTTGACAGTAGCCTGATTGTTTCCCGGCGAGCCGTTGATAAAGAGAACGTCTGCGGCTTCCCCCATTCCTGTGTTCACGTTTCCCTTGGAGCAGTCGAAGTTCTGACGGAGAAAGTACGCAGCTCCCGAATTGGGAGGCTCACTAGCAACTGACGCACCGACAAGAAGGTCGCTACCGCTCATGTCGGCCGCAAACCCGAAACCGTCGAACGTCGTAGCGTCGCTTGCGGTTGATACCTGGTCTAGGTTCCATGTGTTTTCGTCGAACCTGAACGTGTATAGCTCCCCCAAATTTGACTGGCCAGAAACGCCACCGACAGCCACAAGGTCTCGTTCCCCCAAAACAACGCTCTTTCCCAAACTTGCGTTCGGGGCAGTTAACCGCTGTTCTTCGATCCAATTCCCAT
>JAJDCM010000373.1 GCA_029260825.1 Planctomycetota bacterium
TGATGATCAAGAAGCGCATTTTTCAGGCTCTCGTCCGGAGCACCTTCTCGGGACTGGATGGTGAGGTTGGCCCGATGAATGTGAGCCTCCCCCGATCCTTCCGGGAAGAGTTCGATGGCTCGGGAGAATTCGGCGATGGCAAGCTTGTCTTCTCCGTCCTTCATCAGGGCGAGGGCGTGGTTGTAATGAGCCTTGAAGCTTCGATCCGAACTTGTGGCTGCGGTTCCAAAGAGGCGACGCTCCGTCCACCACTCCGGGTTACGGAGCGAGCATCGCAGCGTGAACAGGAAGAAGATCGTGGTGAGCACGATGGCAACGACTCCGTGGTTCCTTTTTTTCGAGAAAGGTGGCTCTACTTTGCCGTGCATGGAGCCAACGAGCATTCCCGCAAGAATGATTGAGGAGGCGAGGGAGGGGAGATACAGGAGACGCTCTCCCATGATCGTACCGACCGGAATCAGAACGTTCCCGGTGAGCATCAGGGATCCGAAGAAGAAGAGAATCCCGTAGCCGATGAGGGCGCGTCGAAAAGCAAGAAGGACGCCAGCGCCGATGATGACAAGAATCAAGGTAACGCAAAGCAGGGTTGTGAAGGACGTCGGCGATTGAGCGATGATTTCGGGATAGGAGTAATCCGCGCAGAGATCCACGGGAAAGAGGATTTTTATTCCGTATCGCACGAGGACCTGGAATGCGGTGGCCACCCTGACCAGGTGTCCCTCGGAAGCTACCGGGTTGTCAAGGAAGGGGATGATCCCACTTTCTGCCCCTTTGATGGATCCGAGAACCAAGACTCGCAGGGCAAAGTAAAGAACAAGAACGATTCCATAGCCGACGTGATTTTTCCATCGACTGCGCCATTCCCCTCGCAGGAAATCGAGGACGAAGAGAAGGGGGGGAAGCAAGATGACATGTTCTTTGCAAAGTAGAGCCAGGAACAAGAAACCTCCGGCGAGAAGCCACCGACATCCCTTGGGGGCGGAGCGGACGTGGGCGGCAAGGCACGCCATTCCCAGGCAGGCGGCGAGTAGCTCGGATCTCCCCACGACGTTGGCAACAACCTCCACGTGGATCGGATGCAATCCGAAAAAGAGTCCGCCCAGGATCGCCGCTGCTCGGTGCCTGATGAGGCCAAAGAGAAAAGAACAAACCAGGACGCTGGTGATGGCGTGGAGGAGGATGTTGGTGACGTGGAAAAAGCCGGGAGTACCGCCGGACAATCGATAATCCAGGGCCAGGCTCAGAATCATCAGGGGGCGGTAGCCCTGGCTTTCCTCCGGGTTCTTGCCGTAGGGTAGTGCGAGGGATCGAAAGGGACTCTGCTCTCCGTTGACGAACGGGTTCTTGACGACGACGACCCGATCGTCGAAGACAAACTCGCCCGGGATCGTGTTCAGGTAGACGAGGAGGCTGGCGAGGAACACGAGGAGATAACCGACCCCCATGGGGATCTTTGGGCGCTTCTTGCCGATGTTTTCCGGCGTCTCGAGGGAGGCCGCTTGGAAACGATCTTTCATGCTTGACTTGAGAGCCCAGGGAGGAGTCTTTGGGAACGGAGCGGTTCAAAGCCTCTTTCATGGTAGCCGGGAGTCACGTCGATTCAAGGCCGGGGTCCGGACAGGACCGATTAATCAGCCTGTGAAACCGAAAATGTGTCCGGACTGTCCATGCAAGCAGGCCACGAGACGCTGTCCTCGACGGAATCGGTGTTCGTCAAAAGGCCGGTCAAGGTGACAGCGGTTGTGGGTAGCGCGAAAGCTCGATAAGATGGCGCTTTTGCCCCGTTCAGGTCCCTCTTCCGAAAGGCTGACTGTTGCCCAAGGTCTCGATCATCATTGCCCACCACAACGGGGAAGATCTCCTGCGGCGCTGCCTCGATACACTTTTTGCCCAGACCTTCGAGGATTTTGAAGTGCTGCTGGTCGACAATGGTTCGACGGATGAATCCGTGAACATGGTGCGGTCCCGATTCCCGGAGCGGATGAGCATCCTTGAGAACGATTCCAACCTGGGGTTCGCGGAGGCCAATAATCAGGGGATGGCGGCGGCAAAAGGGGAGCTCGTTCTTCTTCTCAACAACGACACGGAATGCTCTCCTTCGTTCTTGGGCGACCTGGTCGCAGCGGCGGACAACCACCCGGAGTATTCCTCGTTTGCTTGTAAGGTCCTGATACACTCCTCCCGGGGGTACATTGACTCCACCGGACTCCTCCTGTATCTGGACGGGATCTGCCGCTCGAGGGGGTGGCTAGAGCCGGATGACGGCCGATTCGATGAACCGGTCGAGGTGATGGCTCCTTGCGGTTGCGCTGCCCTTTTTCGGCGATCCTGCCTCGAGGACACCGGTTTTTTCGATCCTCGCTACTTTGCTTATCTGGAGGACCTTGATCTGGGGATTCGAGCCCGTCTTCTGGGGCATCGCTGTCTCTATGTTCCGACGTCTCCCGTCTATCACGTCAAGTCCTCTACCACGGGAAAGCACAGCCGGGAGAAGGCTTTCTTTGTGGAGCGCAATCGAATCTGGAATGCTCTGAAGCTCCTGCCATTCTCGCTCCTTCTGGCATCTCCCTTCTTCACCTTTCTTCGATACACCTGCCAGGGCTATGCCGCCATGACCTATCGAGGAGTCTCGGGAAATTTCACCCGCGATTACTCTCATCACCAGCTTCTCGGCATTCTCTTTCGCGCCTATGGGTCGGCGCTGCGAGAATTGCCGGCTGTATTGAAAGAGAGGCGACGAATCCAGTCCACCAAACGGGTCAAGGGCTGGAAATGTCGAGGGATCTTCTGGCGCTGGCGTCTCCCCGTCCTCGAGTTGGCCTTGAAGGATTGAAGTGAATGTCGACCGAGGTGAATGATTTTTCCGAGATGATGGATTGGAACCCTTCGCCTGGCGCCCATTTTCGAGCCGTACTTCGTCTCGTTGCCGTCGTGGTCCTGACGCTGATCATCTATGTGGCTCGGCTTCTTTGCCGTCCCGTAGCCTGGGTTTCCGGGGCCCGGTTCGCCCGGATGCACGGGTTTCTCCTCCGAGTCTGGGCAAGAGGTTGTGCTACTGCTATCGGGATGACGGTCACGGTTTCTGGTGCCCCGCCAAAGCCACCCTTTTTCCTCGTCAGCAATCACCTCTCCTATGTGGACATGGTCGCTCTCTGGACCCGAGCCGACAGCTTGTTTCTTGCCAAGGTGGAAATCGCTCGCTGGCCCCTCGTTGGCTTTCTCACCCGGTCCGTTGGAACCCTCTTCATTGATCGGGAGCGCAAGGCGGATCTTCCCCGGGTCATCGAGGAGGTGGGTGCGGCGATCCGACTTGGCCAGGGCGTCATCGTTTTTCCTGAAGGGGGAAACATGATCGGCGATCAAGTTCATCGGTTTCGACCCAGCGTTTTTGAAGTTCCTCTTCGCAACGGACTACCGGTTCATTGTGCGTCTCTTTCGTATCGGACCCCACCCGGGCTTCCGTCCGCTCATCACATGGTTTGCTGGTGGGGGAGTGAGAGCTTTTGGGCTCATGGCTACAGGCTTTTGACTCTTCCATCTTTTCAAGCCAAACTCACTTTCCTCGATGAGCCGGTGACCGGTGCAAACCGAAAGATCCTCGCCTCCCGGTCTCAGGAAGCCGTGGCATCCTGTTTCGATCCTCTCGTTGTGAACCGGACGACCGCTCCCGTCGAGGTGACGAGCTAATCTCCTCCTGCCCCGGTGCATTTGTCTACACGAAGAGATCTCAGGTGTCGCCGTGGGATAGCCGAAATAGAAGGGAGAGAGGGACTTCATCACCATGATTTCGAAATTGCTGACTTCAGCTCGCGCCGACCGTACCGGGATCTGCTTCCTCGGGATTCTTCTGTTGTTCGGGTGTGGATGCGTGATCCGCGAGATGCCGGCTGACCCCCGGTCTCCTCGGTCGCTTCCGCCTCGAATCCGAGCTCACTTTCAGTATGCCAAGGGGTTTGAAGTGGAGGGGACCAAGATCCTCTCCGAGAGCTCCAACTACACGGTCTCGGAGGTACGGCTCAAGGTCCCGGATGAAGAAACAGACGCCAGGAGGGAGCTGATTCTCGAGTTCTTTGCCGTGGATCGCCCGGGACGTCACCCGGCGGTTGTGGTGACCCCGATCCTCGAGGGGGAAAACGAGCTCTCCCGGATTCTCGCCCGCTCTCTGGCCTCGGCCGGTATCTCGGCCGTGATCCTGGACAATCCCAAGGAGATCCTTGAGAAGACCCAGTCTCCCAAGGACCTCGAGTTCGCCTTCAAGAAAGGCATTCTCGATCTCCGTCGCACCGTCGATTGGTTGGCAAGCCGAAAGGGGGTCGATCCGACTCGACTGGGGAGTGCGGGGATTAGCCTGGGGGCGATTCGCAACGGGGTCCTGGCCTGCGTGGAGCCCCGCCTCAGGGCTCACGTGTTGATGCTGGGAGGAGCGAATCTTTCTTCGATCCTCTCGGTTTCGGTGGAGCGCAAGGTCGAGAGATATCGGAGGGCTCGTCTCATCGCCGATGGGGGAGAAGCTGAGTTCCGCCGTCTGCTGAGCGAGGCTTTCTTTTATGACTGCGAGGATCTTGGACGCTCGGTCGATCCCCGGTCGATTCTCATGATGTTGGCCCGTTTTGACCGCTCCGTTCCCCTGGACTCGGGTGAGCTTCTTCGGGCTCGCCTGGGGATGCCAACGACCCATATTTTCCCCGCGGGCCACTATTCCTCCATCGTGTTCCTTCCCTACGCCCTCACCAACATGGTCGAATTCTTCCGCCTCCGCTTCCGATAGTTTTTCCGGATCTCCTCCGGGCTCCAGCGGATCTGACCGGGACGAAGGTGTTAACCTGGATGGGGGAGCAAGGCGGGCTTTTCTGCCCCTTTCCCCTGGAGGAATCGGTTCCGCAGGGCTTCTTGGCAGGCTTGGCCCCGGTGGGAGCAGGTGAAATGATGAAACCAAAGATGACTTTTTTCGGGATGATCGCTCTCCTTGTGGCACTTGGCGGTGTCTGGACAGCGGCGGCAAATGCTCAGCAGGGGCAGTATCGGGGGCCAGAAGACGAGGTACGTCGACGACCGACGGAGGAGTCGACGCCCAGCCGGGAGACAGTTCCCGGGCTCATCCCGGGGGCGCTCGGAGGCAGAACCGGTTCTTCCGGGCGGAATCCGACCCAGACCGTCACTCGACGACGAGTGGCTCGCTACGACCAGGAAGGCTACCGTCGCTGGGAATTCTGGTGGGAGCACAACAAAGATCGTTATCTCGTCCACTGGAATCTGGAAAACCGAAACGATGACGATCCTCAGTACGGGACTCCGGAGTACTACCTGGGAAAAGCCGATCGGAGTCAGCCGGGAGTCATGTTCGGGGTCAGTGACCGGGAGCGGGTCGAGAAGATCATCCCGGCCCTCAAACTCGGGCTGCTCTCGCCGGACGAAAAGGTCCGTGCGGCCTCTCTTATCGCTCTTGCCAAGACGAGAGAGGCGAGTGTTTTGCCCCTTCTCAAGCGGGGAACCGCAGATCCAAAGCCGGGAGTGCGCAATGCAGCCATCCTGGGCCTGGGATTGCTTGGAGACTTGCAGGTCGTCCCGAACTTACTCGGAATACTTCAGAATACGGAAGCTTCCACCGAGCATCGTTTCTATGCGGGGATTGCCCTTGGATATGTTCGACGATCGGAAGTCACTCCTTATCTGATCTCGTTCTTGCAGCGCCACCTTGGGGTTCAGGGGCAAGGGATTGGCGATATCCAGATCGGCGTTCTGATCGGCCTTGGCGTGCTCGGAGACAAATCCGCGGTTCCTCTTCTTCATTTGATCGCCCGGGACGGACGTCTGCGGGATGATGCCGCACGAGCCGTTCTCTATCAGACGCTTGGAAAGCTCGGCGACCTTCTTGCGCTCCCCGTACTCTTGCGAGTTCTTGAAGTCGGAGATATTCAGGAGCGTCGCAGTGCGGCTCTTGCACTGGGCGAGCTCGATTTTTCTCCCGAAGCCGAAAAGGACCTCACTTCATTACTGTCCCGGCGTGCATCCTGGACGAAGAAGGATCTTCTTACCAAAGTGGCTCTTCAGGAGTTCGACCGCCTGCTGAGTTCCAAGCTTCAGGCACGTCGGGTGGCCGAAGCTCGTCTCAAGCGATACCGGGATAAGGCCTCTCACCGATTGACGGAGGTGCTAAAGAGCGACGCTGATGGTCAGGTTCGTAACTTTGCCGCCATCTCCATCGGCAAGATCGGGGGAGACTCTGCCAAGGACGCGCTTCTTTTCGGGTTGAATAGTGGCTACGCCAGAAGCCTGCAGGCGTTTTCTGCCCTCGGGCTGGGAATCCTCGGGGATCAATCCGTCAATGAGGTCCTGCGGAAGAAGCTTATTTCTACCTACGGCGAGGAAGACCTTCGAGGCGCATTCGCTCTGGCGCTTGGCCTTCTCCAGGACCGGGCGTCCGCCAACGAGATGATGAAACTGCTCGTACGCCCGTCTCTTCAGCCGGAGTTTCGGGGCTACGTAGGCCTTGGTCTGGGCTTGATGGGCTATCGAGATGCCGCGCCGACTCTCGTTTCCATCCTGAGAAGCGGGGGAGGCCAGGAAGATCTCTTACGGTCGGCAACCCTTGCTCTGGGTCTTCTGGGTGATCGGGATTCCATCGACGATCTTCGCTTGATGATTCAAGAGGGGAAGACGTCGACCCTTCGTGGGGCTGGAGTCATCAGCCAGGGGCTGTTGAGAGACTTTGGCGCGGTCGAGCCCATGGTGGCTCTCCTCGCGGGAAAGTCCAAGTCCACGGTGAAGGAAATGGCGGCCGCGGCTCTTGGTTATCTGGGGGAGCGAGAGGAAATCCCCGTCTTTTCTCGGGCGGCTCAGGACTACAACTATCGAATTCATTCGCAGCTGATGCAGGAGTTCTTGCGACTCCTGTGATCATCCCGCGACCGCGACCGCGGGAGTAACTTCATGACGCAGATTTCCAGAGGATGGGTCTCAGCGCTTCTTGTCCTCGTTGCGGTTGCGGTGGTCTTTGGTAATTCCCTGGCCGGGGAGTTTGTCTGGGACGACCGGAACTTGATTGCCGAGAACCAGGCCATCAGCAGCTGGAAGAACCTGCCCCGGTTCTTTTTGCATCCTTTCGAGTATTTGACGGCGCTGGGGGCCGAGGTGAACACCTACTATCGGCCCATCGTCTTGGTCTCCTTCCTCGTGGATCGAACGATGTGGGGGGAGAACCCCTTTGGATATCATCTGACGAATCTCATCCTTCATGCGGCCTGCAGCCTATTTGTCCTGGGACTGGGAAGGAAGTTTCTCGGGAACCAATCCGGGCTTTTCGCCGCTTTACTCTTTGCCGTTCATCCCATTCATACCGAATCGGTAGCCTGGATTTCGGGCCGCACCGATCTTCTGGCGTCCGTCTTCTCCTTGGCTGCAGTTTGTCTCTATCTGCGAACCCGTTCCGACGAAGTCGCCAGTGCAGCCCGTATGATTCCCGTCGTTCTTGCGTTTGGATTGGCGTTGTTATCGAAGGAGGTCGCCTTTGGCCTTCCGTTCTTCTTTGTCCTTGTCGAATGGTTGTGGCGACGGGAGGGAGTGGCTCTCCGGCTGGTTCCGATCGTTGCGACCCTTGCCATCTACGTGATCTTTTCCCAGGGAATTGTGGGGATGAATCCCCTCGCCTTCGGGGAGGGATTTAACGATGCTCCCGGACTTGTGCTCCGGGTGATCACGTCCGGAAAGCTCCTGTTCCTCTACGCCATGAAGGTGATGTTTCCCCTCCTCCTGAACGCCGAGTGGGAGCCGGATTGGATCGGTTCATTTTCAGTGGATGCGCTCCTTTGGCCTTTTCTATGTGCCTTGGCTCTCTGGGGGCTTTTTTCTCTCCGGAGGAAGAACCCTCTGCTGGTGGCGCTGGGGGGGTGGTTTATTCTTTTCCTCGGGCCGGTCTTGAACGTTGTCCCGATCAAGGAAATCGGCGCGGAGCGGTTTCTCTATCTTCCTTCGGTTGCCTTTGCGGGTCTTCTTGGACTTTGGCTTTCCTGGGTCAAGGAACCTGGAAAGAGAATCATTGTCCTGGCCGGACTCATCGTCCTCCTGTTCGGAGTACGCACCGTGGAGCGCAATCTTGACTGGTCGAACGATCTTCGCCTCTTCGCCGTGACGGCCCAGGATGCGAAGGGGCAGCCGCGAGCGAAGTTCAACCTGGCACGAGAGCATCATCGCCAGGGTCTTGAGCTCTTGAATCGTGGGAAGGCGGAGGGAGACCCGACATTGGAAGCCCGGGGGAGAGAGCGGATCGAGAAAGCTCTTCGCGGTTATCGAGAAGTTTCGGCGGAGGGATTTGGCAATCTATCGGTAGTGCTCGGGCTCGGTCAGGCCTTTCTTGCCCTGGACGAGATTCAAGAGGCAGTTCGCACCTATCAGGACGGAATCGATAAATTCCCCGACTCGGTCGAGGTCTCCTACGGTTTGTGTGAACTCTTTTTCAAGCTTGGAGATGATGACAAAGCGCGAGAACTCGCCGAGGCTATCGTCGAGAAATTCCCTGAATTTGCGGAGGCCCGGAGAGTCCTGGGGATCCTCGCCTATCGACGAGGGGATCTTCTGGGGGCTGAAAAAGAGCTCACTCAGGCAGCGGTTGCCCTTCCGAGCCAGAGCGACATCTTTCAGGTTCTGGGAGTCATCTATAGCCGTCAGAGACGTCCCGCGGAGGCGGTCCTGTCCTACCAGCAGGCCCTCGAGATCGATCCGGTCGATTTGACCTCCATGGGCAATCTCGCCAAGCTTTTCGCTTACATGCCCCTCGGGAGCCCTTTCCACCGGCCCAGTGCCGCTCTGGAGCTTGCGAAGAGGGCATCCCGGTATGATCCGAGGGTGGAGTTCTTTGAGACCATCGCTCAGGCATACGCCGGGCTCGGGGATTTTGAAAAAGCCTTGGAAACGGTGGAAGAAATCCTGGCCTCAAATCCTCCTAACCCGCAGCCATATCTAGAGATGAAGGCAAGGATCACGGATTGGCGTGACCGAGCGGCCGCCGGGGGGGAATGAGGTTTTTTTTGCTACCTCGCCGGGATGAGGTCTGGTAGCATGGCCCGAAGTTTTAGAGGGGCCATCTCGAGGCTCAGCCCGTGGCCGATTCACCGATTTGATCCGTGATTCGGTCGAAAAGGGCAATTCCGGGTCCCAACTGTCGTTTTCTTCATCCTGTTTCGGGTGTTTGAGGACGTTTGGGGTCTGACATCATCAAAATCATTTGTTGAACCAAGCTTGGAGGAGGGTGAATGTCCGCTATCAGGTCACATTCCCGCTACAAGAACAGACGTACGCTGTCAGGCACGTTCCTGTCTTTACTGTTTGTCCTGGGCTTGGCGGCTCCCTCGATGGGGGGGGGCCAAGGATTAGCCACCGAGTACGTCGTTTTGATGTGCGTGGATGGCATCCGAAACCTCGAATGCTTCAAGAACGCCGATGCCTCCCCGCTCGGCGAGACGCCGTCGTATCACCCTTACATCCCACGAATCTGGAGCGAGATGGCTCCGACGGGCACCCTGTACAGCAACTGCGTAACCACCGAAGCCTCGTTCACGACGCCGGGGTTCCACACTCTGATCACCGGTGACTATCAGGCTGGGCCGAATCGGGCTCGGCGTGAGAATTTTGGCTTCTTTGACAATCGGGCCGAAGCGCCTTCGATTTTTGAGTACTTCAAAAAGGCAACCGGAAGAACTGCCTGGGGCGTGATCAACAAGAAGAACAGTCTCCTTGCGGATTACTCGGTTCATCCGATGGGTGGCAAGGACCTGGGCGCCAATTTCGTCTTTGTGGATCCAGGTCGAGGAGCAAATCGTTATCAATCCGATACGGAGGTCTTTTCCGCTGTTGTTCAGGTGATCGAAGACGAACAGCCCGATCTCATGTTCATCAACTACGGAGCGGTCGACCTTTCCGGTCACAGTGGCTCCCACGATACCTATGTCCAGGCAATTCAGTCGGCAGATACTTATGTGGCTGATACCTGGCAGTTGCTCCAATCCTCACCGAAGTATCAGGGAAAGACCACCCTGATCCTGACCACCGACCATGGGCGTCATTCCGACGCATATGGAGGATTTGCGTCCCACGGTGGGATGTGTCCAGGGTGTCGCGACCTGGCGCTCCTGGTCATCGGTCCGGACACGCCGGAAGGACAGGTTGTCAGTCGCCGTACCTATCAAAACGACGTGGGGTCCACGATCGGCCGGTTCATGGGTTTTGAGACTCCCTTCGCCACCGGGCGCATTCTCGAGGAAGCTTTTGGGCTTCCGGCCCAGGAGCACATTCTTCTTTCCAGGAAGCCGTTTGCAGCATCGGAAGGTGACTCGAATGTCTTCATGGCCCTGGAACGACGGCGAAACGGCAAACAGCAGATGCACGTCGGTATTTCCCGCGATAAGGGCGAGACTTTCACGGCGGCCTTGAACCTTTCCTCCTTCGATGGAAGTGAATATGCATCGGTAGCAAAGGATCCCCTCCTGCTGGTAAACCGTCGCAATGGGACGGACCTCCTTCAAGCGTTCTGGCTTGATCTTGCCGATTCTGAAGGAAGGTGGGAACTGAAGCATCGTCTGGCAGACCTGACTCAATTCCAGCAGGGTGCAGAACTTTCCTTCAACGAAGAGGTGATGATCGCTGATTCCATATTTGAAGGGGAGCGTGTGACGGCTGGCCTCTACAACACGGGGCTCATTCTTCAGACTCCTCATGTCGTTTCAACCCGCGGTCCCAATGGTCGCCGGGAAATCGTGGTGACGGCGGGGCAACGTTTTACGATGGGCTTTCGATTCAGCGATAACGCATTTGCCGATGGGGGGCAGGGAAATACCCAGTCGATGTTCCCGACGGAGCGATTCTTCTTCTACGAGCCCCATATGGCAACCAGTGACAAGCAGGATCTCTACGTGGTCTGGCGAGACATCTTCAGCCCGGTTTGGACTGATTTGAACGGGGATAGCATCCTTGACCCGCTCCATAACTGGGATGTCTTCTTTTCCTCCAGTAATGACGGGGGAGAGACCTGGACACTGCCTGCTGTCCGGATAACCCGCTCCCTGGGTGCTACTTTGCATCCCTGCATTGCGCTTGCACCGATCGAGGGTCTGACGAAGCAGCATCAGCTGTTTGTTGTGTACTCGGATCAAGATTCAAACGGGATCTATCAGATCTACATGCGCCGCGCTTTGCTCGCGTCGGGCGGTGGTACTCCCATTTCGTTTACTCCGGCAGTAGCGATGACCCAGAGCACAGTGGGTGCCTGGTATCCCCAGATTCTGGTCGATCGCCCGATTTCCGGAAATGGCATTCATCTCGTCTACACCGACTTCGCCCACGGCAACGGGGACATCCTCTACCGGTTCTCGGATACGGGAGATCAGTTCAGTCCGCCTTTGAACCTCTCCGATTCACCGGAGATCTCGCAAAAGCCGACCATCACCGTGATGGACGATGGCCGGAAGTTCGTGGCCTGGGAATCCATTCTCGACGGCACTGGCCGCTCGGCGATCCGACACAAGTCCTTCACCCAGGTCTTCCCTGAGGTTGAAAGGGAGTAGCTTCTACTCTCCCGTCGGCAGTTCTGGCTTGGCATGCGTGGACCGAATATCTCCATCTTGTGATGTAGACAGATCTGTACCTACAGATGGAGCCATCGATCGATCCTGCTTCGGATGTGCGGGATGGTTCTCGGGGGACAAAGGCTCGGACCCCGTTTTCGCGGACCTCTCTGTCACCCTCGACTTTGTCATGTCAGGCGAGATGGCCGAATCAGATGACCAGCTTGGCTTCCGGCATCATGGAGAAGAAGTTCTTTCGGAAACGGAACCGGGCTACGGGCCGGTAGAGCCGTGCGATGTAGCCAAGGAGCCTTGAGTCCCCTTGCATCTCGATTTTCTTGTCGATGCAATAGGAAGCCGCGGTGACCTTGCGCAGGAAAGCACTGTCTTCGGCGAGCCCCGCGGAGTCGGTCCAGTCGTAGTCGCCCCAACCATCCAGAGTGGTGGGTTCGGGGAATCCCATTTTCTTTACATCAGCATAGAGGTCGGTTCCCGGGTAAGGCTTGTAGATGTGGAACGGACTGATGTAGGCATTGGGATTCTCGTCCAGAAGACGCATCGCGAGCTCGGTGCTGGCAAAGACATCATCCCGGGTTTCCCCGGGAATGCCGGCCATGAAGTTGTAGAAGGCAATGATGTCCGGGTATTTGGCCAGCCGTCGGTTGACGGCGATGACCTGCTCGACCCGAATTCGTTTGCGCATGAGATCAAGTACTTTCTGCGAACCTGATTCCACGCCAAACTGAAGGAAGCGGCCACCCCCGGCGACGAGTAGCTCGAGTTGCTCGTCCGACATCCGTTCCATCGTATCAATGCGAATGCCCTGAAGTCCGATTCGGATGTTGAGGTTCTCTTTGATCAGAAGGCGCATGATTCCCTCGACTCTTTTCAGGTTGATGAAAAAGTCGTCGTCGATGACGTGGAAGGAATCGACCCCGTAGGTCTCTTTGATGTGTCTGAACTTCGCAACTGCATGCTCCGGATGGAGGGAGCGCCACTTTCGATCATGGAAGTCTGCGTTGTAGCAGAAAGTGCAAAAGTGAGGGCAGCCTCGGGAAGTCTCGATCTCGACCACGTAGGGTTCGTGGAACCAGCGATGGAGATAACTCGAGAAATCGATCAATTGATAGGGAATATCCGGGATGGTATTGAAGTCGACAAAGGGGCGGTTGATGCCGCCACGGGCCTTGCCGTCCGGGCCTTTTACCCAGACGCCAGGGATGTCTTCAAGGTTTTGTTTTTTGGACTCCAGCGCGTATACGACCTCGGGAAATGTCTCTTCGCCTTCTTGAACGACGGCGATGTCCACGTGTTCGTCTTCCACGGTCGTGACAGGGAAGAGAGAGGGATGAACCCCACCCCAGACGATCGGGATGTCACCGCAGTCTCGAACGACTTTGGCGGCCTCAATCCCACCGGTAATCTGGGAGCCGGTCATGCTGCTGATTCCGAAGCAGATCGGTTTTTTTTCAAGGGCCGTTCGGACGCTCTGTTCCCAGTTCTGATCGGTTCTCTGATCAATGATTTCGATCGAGTACCCCTCCTGGACCAGCTTGGCGCTTATGTTCAGGAGCGGAAGTGGCATCCACGGCCGGAGGACTTTATGGTAAATCCCCGTCCTTGGCATGAATAAGACGATATCAGGCATGCACTCATCCCCGTAGGCGGTAACGCCCGTGGTAGTTTTCTTAGAGCTGATTCAGGGCTTCTGGTGGCTATTGTGACCCGAAGGAACCCAAGTCCTGGCTGATTGTTCCGGACACGGTTCCCGAGAAATGGAGGGGTCCAGCCCACCGTCGTATTGGTCCTGCATCGAGGTGAGATTAGACGAACACCCCGAAAGATTCTAAACAAGGTAGGGTTCATAAGCAAGGTGATTCATGGAATGGACTTGAGAACCCGAAGATACCTGATGAGTGGTGCCAGGACAGCGGGGAATTCTTTCTCCGGGTCCTAGAATGTCCCCTGACCTGTGAGGGTTGGGGGTCCGGGATTGGAACGGTTTGTGGCGGAGGTGAGGGACTTCGATGGCTGAATCGGACGCAAAGCTGATCGAGAGGACGAAATCCGGGGAAAAGGGAGCGTACTTTGAACTCGTCAGGCGCCATGAAGGGCCTGTTGTTGTGCTCTGTTTCTCGCTGACGAAGAACCGTCAGGAAGCGCATGATCTCTGTCAGGAGACCTTCTTGCGGGCGTTTCGCGCCCTCCGAGGTCTTGCAGGGTCCCGGTCGATCGGTGATTGGTTTCTTGAACAGGTCCGTGCCGTGCACAAGGAATGGACCCAGAAGAACAAGAAGGTGACGTTCGAGAAGCTGAGCGAGTCTCAGGAGGACGATCTCCCCGAGGAACGGGCCAAGGCTTTCGAGGCCGTTGCAGATGCCCTCGTCGATCTTTCGGATGCGGAGAGGAGGGCCGTCGTGTTCTGGGACCACGGGGAATACTGGAATGAAGGCGAAAGCACGATGGAGGGGTTGGCGGAGTTCCTCGGGGAGTCAAAGGCAAATGCCCAATCGATCCTGGCTCGAGGACAGAAGAAGCTTCGCGAACGGCTGGAACTCACCCTGGACCTGGCGGAGTTTGACAAATGAGGTGTGAAGCGGCTCAAGTGCTCCTGGAGCGCTATTTCGACGATCAGCTGACGGATGGGCAGCGAAAGCATCTGGAAGACCACCTTTCCGGATGTGAGGACTGCAACCGGCAGGTCCGAAGTGCTCGGGGCTACTCCCAGCTACTCGGGAGTTTTCTTTCCTGGGTTCAGCCTCCCAATTCGTTTCGGGAGAGCATCTATTTTAACGTGAGTGAAGCCTCGATTTCGCGCCGCGGCAGCCAGTCATCCGAGTCGGGTCTCCATCACCCGGCTCCCGGCGGCTCCGGGGTGGGGAAGTTCATCTTGGCGGGAGCGGCACTCATCGTTCTCGTTGCGGGAGCTTGGTTCGGCTTCGGGATGCTGTTCGGAGGTGCTGACGCGGGAAGGGTGCTGGAGCTTCGAGGTTCGGTGATGACTCGAGATTCCGGGGAGGGAGGCTGGGTGCCCTCTGACCAGGGAAGTGATCTTGTCTGGGGGGATGAGTTCAGGCTCCCGGAGCGGAGCCGGGCCAAGATCCTCCTGCCCGATCGCTCGGAGGTCGAGTTGGTCGGCGGTGATTCGGGGGCGGAGGCGACGATCAACGGAACCCCGGAGAAGCCCGGTCTCCATTTGATGCAGGGGGAGGCAACGTTTGTTCTCAGCTCACGGGATGAGCCTTTTCTTGTGACCACCGGGACTGCGAGCATTCAAGCTCCAAGAAATGCGACTTCAGCGGTGCGCTTCCAGGCGTCGCTCCGTGCGGCCGCGCGAGGGAAAGTCGAGACCCTCGAGGTTCGGGTCGACAAGGGGGAGGTGATCCTGAAGAACGCCCAGGGAGAGGTGAGAGTGGCGGCCGGGAGCGTTTCGCGCACTCTCTTTGGCGGGGTTCCGGGAAAGGCTCCAGCTCCGGTTGCGCCCGGTCGAAAGGCGGCCTCAAATCGAAAGGCTGGATCGAACCTGACCGGGAAGGATGCCGGGAAACAGCGAAATCGGAATCAATCCAAACCGCTGCGAGAGCCCAGGGAGAACCCCCCAAAAGCCCCGGCCCCTACCCAGCCCGATCTTCCTCAGCTCTTGGCTCGAATCTCGGACAACGTCTCCGCAGATTCCCAGCAGGAGGCTCTGGGGGTCCTCTTATCGGAAATCAAGAACGGAAAGCACGAAGCCGAGCTGGACTCGATTGTGTCCGCTCTTTTGGGAGTGATCCAGGTTTCAGGCTCGGTCGAGGTCCGGTCCGCCAGCGTCGAGGCTCTGGCAGTGATCGACCCGGAAAAGAACCCGGAAGCGTTCGAGGGGCTTCTGGGAGCTTGCCGCTATGACGCTAGCCCGGAGGTGCGATCGCGAGCGGTGAGTACTTTAGCTCGCTGGGGGAAGCGCAAGGAAGTGGCCCAGACTCTGGCCTCGGTCATCCGGGATGAAAACGAAGATCAGGTCCGAGGCGAGGCGGTCAAGCTGGCCAAAACCATCCAGTCCAGCGAGCTTCAGGATGCCCTCGTCGAGCAATCACGGGACTCGGTACGCTCGATATCTTCCCGAGCGGAATGCCTCAAGAGCCTGGCATCCTATCGGACCGCGCCGGTAGTCTCGAATCTCATCGAGCTTGCCGAGGACTATGAATACGAAGTGGCATCGGCGGCGGTTGCCTCCCTCAGGATTCTGTCGGGTCGCTCTTTTTCCCTGACTCAGGATGGGCCTCCGGAGGAACGAGATGAGCTCTTTTCCGAGATCGAGGCCTGGTGGGCGGAGGCTCAGGAGAGTTTTCCCGTCTCCTTGTCCGGGGAATAACGGGGCGGGCTCGGACTGTGGATCGTGCCTTTTCCCAGCTGTTGACACGCTGCCTATCCCCTGTGACAATCTGGGTCTATGGTTCCATGCCTCCTTGCGGAAACGAGTGGCCGTTCTGTGGTCGCTCGCCATTTCGGGCAAAAGCAGACAGGGGAGGCGCAAAGAGGTAGGCAACGATGACCCAGAGGTCTCCCGCCCCGAAGAGTGGGCGCATTTTCCAGCTTGAGATTCCATGCGACATGCTCTATGTGAAGTCCATGCGTCGGTTTCTCGTGTCTGTTTGGAGGCTGGCCGGGATCCCGGAGCTACCGCGGGACGAGTTGGGGCTAGCGTTTACCGAGATGTGCAACAACTCGATCGAGCATGGATGTAAAGTGGATAATCAGGAGCTTTCCGGCATCACGGTTCGAATGTCGCTGGAAGATGAAACGGTGGAACTGTTGGTGCGTGACCCAGGGACCGGGGAATGGAGTGCCGAGGATCTTTCTCAGGCACTCTCAAAGCCCAACACGGCACCTGAATCGGGAAGTGAGCGCGGAATGGGATTGTATTTGGTGCGAAGCCTCATGGATCAGGTGGATGTCACCGACGATGGTGAGCTCGGAACGGTCGTTCGAGCGGTGAAGCGATGGAGGGCATCCCAATGAGCTTTTTCTTTGGAAAGAAGAAGGTCGAGCCGCCACCAGTCGTTGCTGCCGATGGAAGCTTCCTCACGGGGAATGCCACGAGCGACGAGCGCAACGTAAAGATCCTTCTCGACACGATTGCCGCGGTGAATATCGGCGTTGATCTTGATGAGCTTTTGATCTCCGTCGTTGACAAGACCATTGAATTCACTCGGACCGAGCGAGGGGTCCTTCTCCTGGCGGACGATCAAGGAGAGCTTCAGGTTCGGGTCGCAAGAGATGATCGCGGACGTTCTCTTCCCGATGATGTCCAGTTCAGTCGAAGCATTCCCAAGAAGGTTCACGAGACGGGCGAAGAGAGCAAGCAGGTCATCACTTCGGATGAGGAGGCAAGGCAGCTGGGGACAAGCGTTCTCGAGCTGAAACTTCGTTCGGTGATGTGCGCCTCCTTGACCGTGGAAGACGCTTCCATCGGTGCCATTTACGTGGATTCAAAGGCAACCTCTCGTGAGTTCACGGCGGCGGATCTCTCCCTGTTCAACGCCCTGGCCCAGCAAATGGCTGTTGCCATCGAGCGCTCTCGCCTGATGAAGAGTGAAATCGACAAGGAGCGCATGCAACGGGATCTCGACCACGCACGCTCGATTCAGAGCTACTTTTATCCGGAGACCATTCCGAAGTATTCCGGTTTTGATATTGCCGCCGGGAATCAATCTGCGGACGAAACGACCGGGGACTACTATGACTTCATCGAAACTGACGAAGGTCGCCTCGGGGTTGCGGTCGGTGACGTTTCCGGCCACGGAATTGGAGCGGCGCTGATTCTCTCCAAGGCTCAGGCATTGATGCAAACCTACATCGAGGTTCTGGATGACCTTGACAAGGTCTTTTCCAAGCTGAATCAAAAGCTGGAGAAAGACATAGAGGATGGAAAGTTCCTCACATTGTTCTACGCAGAGCTCAATCGAGAGCCTCGATCTTTGAGCTATAACAATGCGGGACACAATCCTCCTCTTGTTCTTCGGAAGGCCTCAAACGAGATCGAGACTCTGGATCGAACGGGAATCGCCATCGGCTTGATGCCGGATTCGATGTACAACAAGTGTGAATCCGTGGCACTGAATCCAGGCGATACCGTTCTTCTATATACCGATGGGATTACGGAGGCCATGGGGGCCTCAGGGGAACAGTTCCAGGAGGAGCGTCTTCGAGCCGTGCTTGCCGAGTCGAGGGAGCGAACGGCAAAGGAGACCGTTTCTGAGATCTTTCGGCGCGTACAGCTACACGCCGAAGGGGGGAGCGAATCCGATCGAGATGACATGACTGTCATCGTGATCAAAGTCACCGAATAAAATCATGGACCACCGAGAAGAAAAGCGATGGACTCATCGGGGCCATTTGAACGGAGAAAGGAGCTAGGGTGAACATTGAGCAGACGATTCTGGATGAGGTAGGGATTCTTGCCCTCAAGGGCGATTTCGATTCCTTCGTGACCGACAAATTCGGGGGGGAAATCGAAGGGTTGACGGGGCTCGGCATTTCCAAGGTCGTCCTCAATCTCCGTTTCCTTCGCTTCATCAATTCGACCGCACTCGGATCTTTGGTGAAGGCAAAGAAGACCCTGCAGGCCAAGGGTGGCGACATGGTCATTGCCAAGCCGAGCGCCTTTGTGCGGACGGTCATGGACAACTTGGGGCTTTCAGATGTCATCAAGGTCTATGATGAGGAAGATCAGGCACTCGGTCACTTCCAGTGCGAAAAGAAGAAAGATGGGGGTGTCGAGGTCGACGGTGACAACGTCCTGCTTTTCCGGTTCCTGGACGAAGAGAAAGATGAGATTCTTGGAGGGAGCTTTGGGGTGGCGAAAATGACCGCCATCGTGGAGAAGGGGCTCACTTTCCTCTGGGATGGCGGCAGCCGGGGGGACGGCCCTCAGGAAATTCCGGTGCACCTGTTCCCGGCCGGTACCGAGTTGCACGTGAAATTCCGCCTTCCATACTATAAGAAAGCCTATTACTTCGAGGTCACCTGTGTGACGGCAAAAGGCAAAGTAACGGATCAGGGTGAGGTTCAGGTGAATTGCGAGTTCAAAGAGATGAAGATCGAAGATCGAAAGTCGATCGATGAATTCGTTTCGGAAATGCGCTTTCTCAAGAAAGAAATCGAAGCCGTCACTCCGAATCGGTCGGACGACTGAGCCGATATGGGCTCTTGATTCTTGATCGACTCGTCCGACCCGCCCAGGCGATGACCGACTCGCCAGGGAGGCTGTTGGTGGGACGGGTCGAAAGAGAAATCCAGACCCGTCTTGACGGGGTGATGGTTCGGGAAGTAGACTTCGCCCCCTCATAAGATGCGCCCATGGCTCAATGGATAGAGTAGCGGCCTACGAAGCCGAAGGTTGGAGGTTCGAATCCTCCTGGGCGCACCATTTCTCCTCTTTTATTTCCTCCACCCAGAATCGCTCAAATTCGTGTTTCTGAACCAGCCGAGCCCGGAAGAGATTGACAAGGTCTTCATGCGCATGGCCTTGAGAGAGGCCGAGGCTGCTCTCGCCATGGACGAGGTACCGGTTGGAGCTGTGGTCGTCCAGGGCGACAAGGTTCTTGGCCGGGCCCACAATCAAAGAGAAACCCTCCGGGATCCTACCGCTCATGCAGAGATGATCGTTCTCACCCAGGCAGCGGCAGCATTGGATGCCTGGCGACTTCTAGACACGACTCTCTACGTGACCCTTGAGCCCTGTGTCATGTGTGCCGGGGCGCTTGTCGGGGGCAGAGTCACCCGACTTGTTTACGGGGCTCGCGACAAGAAGGCGGGGGGCTGCGGAAGCCTCTACGACATCGTCAGAGACGACCGTCTGAATCATCGGTTAGTTGTTGACGCGGGAATTCTGGAGGATGAGTGCACCGAAATTCTCAAGGGATTCTTTGCCAGGCGCAGACCCGGTGGGCCCTCCGACGACTAGCTCATTCTTCTCGAGGGATGCCGGAGGTCCGAACCTCGACTTCTTCCTACAACGCTCTTCAATTTTCCCGGCAATCATGTTAATTCCCCGGGTGGAGAGATGCCGGAGTGGTCGAACGGGCCGGTTTCGAAAACCGGTGAACTCTAACGGGTTCCGAGGGTTCGAATCCCTCTCTCTCCGTTTTTCTTCACGAATCATCCGTGTTCATGGGTCGTTGGCGAGCTGTCGATGATCCAGGTGAATGCATTGATTCTTGGCTCAATTCCGGGCCACGAATTGCGCCTACTCAGCGCCAAGGTTGACGCTTGTCCTGGCGTAATGTAGGTTTGCGTGAAACGCGGCGATTTTTCAGGAGAGGTGCCCGAGTGGCCGAAGGGGCACGCTTGGAAAGCGTGTGTACTGGAAACGGTACCGAGGGTTCGAATCCCTCCCTCTCCGTCATCGTTTGATTCGCTAAGGAGGACGTCGCGGGCCGTCCGGCATGGTCGTGCAACCGGGGAGGTAGCGGTGCCCTGTACCTGCAATCCGCTCCAGCAGGGGTCATGCCCGTTCCGAGATCTTCAACTTCAGGTGTTTGGTTGCGTAGGCGACATTGAACGTCATGTCCTATGCAATAGGGTGGTGTGAATCTGGTCAGGCCCTGGCGGGAGCAGCCATAAGCATTTTTCCCTATGTGCTGTAGGGTCGCGTGACGGGAGTTGGCCGCGCTCTCGAATCCTGGGGAGGTTGAGCGAAGAGCGGGTGCACGGCCATGTCGGTCGGCCCGATTTCTCCACTGCAAACCCTCGACAGATACGGATGAGCCATGAAGGACGGGTCAAGTTCCTATCGGGTTCTCGCGCGCAAGTACCGCCCGCAAACTTTTGATGAAGTTGTGGGCCAGGAACGTGCAGCCAGGACCCTCAAAAATGCCATCGAATCGAATCGGGTGGCTCACGCCTATATTTTCTCCGGACCTCGCGGTGTGGGGAAAACTTCCATGGCCCGGATCTTTGCCAAGGCCCTGAACTGCAAGACGGGTCCTACCGTGGCTCCTTGCAACGAATGTGAAATCTGCGCTTCGGTGGCAACCGGAGAAGACATCGACATCATCGAGATCGATGGCGCCTCCAATCGAGGAGTGGAGGAAGCAAGAACGATCCGAGACAACGTCAAGTACGCACCGTCTCGGGCTCGTTTCAAGATCTACATCGTTGATGAGGCTCATATGCTCACCAACGAGGCCTTCAACGCGCTTCTGAAGACCCTGGAGGAACCACCTGCCCACGTGAAGTTCTTCCTCGCCACCACAGATCCGGGAAAGCTACCCGAGACAATTCGTTCCCGGTGCCAGCGGTTTGATTTTCGCTATGTTCCCGGGGACCTCATTGCCAAGCGTCTCCAGGAGATCGCCAAGCTTGAGGGTTGTCAGGTGGAGGATGGGGCGATTTCATTGGTCGTGAAGGGAGCTTCAGGGAGTGTTCGGGACTCTCAGTCACTCTTTGATCAGCTGATTGCTTTTGGCGGCGGAAACATCACCACCGCCGATGCCCAGGATCTCCTTGGCATCTTGCCGGTCGAAACGGTTGCGGCACTGATTTGCACCATCGGCTCAAGGGATGCATCCACCGCGCTCACTTTGTTGCATGAGACTCTCTTTCGCGGCGCCGAACCGGCGGACGTCATGACTCAGATCATCGAGATCTTGCGGGCGGTGATGCTCTACCACTCCTGCGGGGGGGATCATCCTCTCATGAAGGAGTATGCGGCCGAGAGCGAGCTCATTTCCCGCTGCGCGGCGGCCGTATCCCTTCCTCTATCCCTCACTTCCCTTCAGGTCTTTTCCGAGGCCAAGCGTCGGATGGCGTTTGTTCCCGAGGGAAGACTTGTTTTGGAGATGAGTTTGGTTCGACTCGCTCGCCAGGAAAGTGTTCGAGACCTCGATGAAATCGTCGCCGAGCTGAAGTTGTTGCGATCCAAGGGAGCTTCTTCGGGCCCGGGATTCAGGCCTTCGGCCCCACCTTCCGGGCCTCCCCGGGGGCAGGGGTCTCGCCCTGAACCCTTCAAGCCCCAAGGAGACTCACCGCCGAAAGGAACAGGGAAAAAAGAAGCCTCTCCCGATCTGCCTTCGCCGAAGCAAAGGCCAGGAAACAAGGGGCGATCCGGGTCGCCTTCTGCCACGTCCGAGACCCCGATGGACTCCGACCCATCTGGCGTTTCCTCCCAGGCTTCCAAGCAAGTCCAGGAGGTCTCCAGCGAACGAGGCGGGTCTTCTGCCGTGCCCGCGGAATTTCCTGGTGAAGAGCAGGCGCTGGCCCTCTGGCACGAGGTAGTCTCCCGGGTAACGGAGATCAACCTGACCGTGGGGAGTTTCATGGGTACGGGGAAACTAACCCGGCTCGCAGACGGAGAGATCACACTGGGCTTCTTCCAGCATCAGGGACTTCATGTCAAGATGGTGGATGCCCCGACAGGCCGGGAGATCATCGAGCAGGTGGCAGAGGAAGTCTTCGGCCGCAAGATGAGGCTGGTCGTGACACGGGTCGATGCGGGGGAGGGAGATCCGGAGCCACGGCCCTTTGATGACGAAGGCAAAGCGGCCCAGGATCCGGTGGCGAGTGCCATCCTCAAGAACCTCGGTGGTCGCGTAATCAAGTACGAAAGGTGAGTCATGGCCAAGGGACCCGGTGGATTTGGTGATATGGGGGCAATGGTTCGCCAGGCCCAGAAGATGCAGAAGGATATGGAAAAGGTCAAAGCCGATCTCGCCGAGCGGGTGGTCGAAGGAACCGCCGGCGGTGACATGATCAAAGTTCATGTGAATGGAGCTCAGGAGATTGTCTCGGTCAAAATCAACCCGGATGCGGTCGATCCTGAGGACGTGGAAATGCTGGAGGACCTTGTTGCCGCTGCCGTCAGCGCGGGCTTGAAGAAGTCCAAAGAAATGGCGGACAAGGAGATGAACAAGGTCACCGGCGGGCTGGGCTTTCCCGGGATGTAACCCCGTTGTTGAGCCAGCACCCTGCTGGACACCTGAGGGTTTTACGCCGTGCCACCGCCCACACCGGCTCGGCGATCCAATCTGCTAAAGTTTTAGAGCACTTCGGCAAGATAATACCTGGAGCAACGCTTGGAGAGGATGTTCTCTCACGAGACACTCTTTCTGGCTTCAGAGCTTGGTTTAGATGCCAAAGGGCTCGGGTCAGGGGGATTCATGGAGAGCTTTGCCGAATCGTTGGAGTGTCTCAAGGAGGAGTTCGCCAAGCTCCCTGGTATTGGTCGTAAGAGCGCAGAAAGACTGGCCTTCCACATCTTGATGGCCACCCCGGAAAAGGCGATGGGACTTGCCTTTGCGATCCGGGACGTCAAGACCAAGATTCGGCATTGTTCGACCTGCTTCAATTTGACGGAGCAGGATCCATGCCGGATCTGCACGGACCCGGCTCGGGAAACGGACCGGATCTGTGTCGTGGAGCAGCCAAGAGACCTGATCGCTCTGGAACGTGCCGGGGGGTATCGCGGGCTTTACCACGTCTTGGGAGGACGGATCGCACCTCTTTCTGGCATCGGACCCGAAAACCTCACGTTGGACCAGCTCACGGAGCGGGTTTCAACCCAGGGAATTCGGGAGGTGATTCTCGCCACAAATCCCGATGTTGAAGGCGACGCTACTGCCTTGCAAGTTTCGGAAAGACTGGCTGGTCTTCCGGTCAAGATGACTCGGATTGCTCGAGGAATCCCGACCGGTGCCAGCATCGAGTATGTCTCGGATTCGATTCTGCGAGATGCTTTGGCAGGAAGGAGGGGAATGGACGAAGACCATTCTGACTAGGTGGAGGACTGTGTCGATGAAGATGGAAGCATCACTGCACCATCGAATGGAGCAACAACTTCGGCTGGCTCCGCAAATTATTCAGTCGATTGAGATTCTCCAGCTCCAGGCTCTGGACCTTCAGGAGCTCGTCAAGCAAGAGCTCATGGAGAACGAGGTTCTCGAAGAATCTGGCGAAGATGGGATCTCCGCGCGAGAGGACATGGAGCTCCAAAAAGCGACCGGCGAGGATGTAACCGAGCGTCCGGATCATTCCATGGAATCCATGGATAGCATCGAAGACTGGAACGAGTACTTTCGTCATGAGCGGTCCGGAAAGTTTCCGGAGGCCGGCGAAAGAGACAAGAAGCTCGACGCCATCTCGAACACGGCGTCCCGTCCCCAAAGTCTCCAGGATCATCTTTTTGATCAGCTCTGCCTTCTCGAAGTGGACCCGCGCATCAAGCTCATCGGGGAACACATCGTCTACAATATCGACGAGAACGGTTATCTCCGCTATGACCTCTCGGAGATTCACGCATCCTTTGATCACGAATGCACGGCCGAGGAATTCCGCGAAGCTCTCTGTGTGATTCGACGATTGGAGCCACGAGGAGTGGGAGGGCGCGACGCCCGGGAATCCTTGATTCTCCAGCTGGATCCTGGGGAGCCTGCATTTGCCTTGAAACGACGGATTCTCGAGGAGTATCTCCCGGATCTCATGAAGAACCGTCTCCCCAAGATTGCCCGGGAAACCGGGGAAGACATTGATGACATCAAGGCGCTCATCGGGGAGCTTTCTGGATTGGATCCAACTCCCGGGGGGCAGTATGGATCCGAGCGACCCCACTACATCCATCCTGACGTCGTTGTGGAATGGGTGAATGGACATTATGAAGTGCGTCTGGAGGATGGGTATCTTCCAGACCTTCGGGTCAGTCCCAGTTATGTGAAGATGTTTGAAAAGAGCGGTGTCGACCCGAACATCCGGGACTACCTTCGGAAGAAGATCGACTCGGCTCGTTGGCTGATCGAGTCCGTCGAACAGCGACAAAACACCCTGTATCGAGTTTGCGTGGAAATCGTTGAGCACCAGAAGGAGTTTCTGGATCGGGGAATGAGCTACCTCATGCCCCTCAAGATGCAGAGTATTGCTGACCGGATCGGGATTCACGTATCCACGGTCAGCCGAGCTATTTCCGGCAAGTACATGCAAACCCACCGGGGGATTTATCCCCTGAAATTCTTCTTCACCGGAGCAACCGGGGGCAAGGGGGCGGGGCTCAGCAGCCGAGCCAGCGTGAAGGGCCTCGTGGAAGAGATGATCAACGGCGAAGACCGGCGCTGTCCCCTTTCAGACGATGACATCGCGTTGCGACTGAAAAATATGGGTCTTCCCATTGCTCGCCGCACCGTCACCAAATATCGGAAAGCCCTGTCACTGCCATCTTCCCGGCAGCGCAAGCAGTATTGACCAGCATGATGCGTCGGCCGGGTGAAGTGTCGCGGATCTTCTTCCGGGTCGGTACACTTGGCCCCCATGCCGGATGCCGAGCCTGAATTCCCGACCAAGTGTTTCAAGTTGATCGTCGAATACGACGGCTCCTCGTACGGAGGCTGGCAGCGTCAGCCGAATACACCCACCATTCAAAAGGTGGTGGAGGATGTATTGAGCCAGATTTGCCGTGAGAAGGTCGTGATCCACGGGTCTGGACGGACCGATGCCGGGGTTCATGCCTACGGACAGGTTGCCCATTTTCATGCCGCCACGCGCATGACTCCGGATCAGATGGCTCCAGCTCTTAATTCATTGCTACCAAGAGATATATCGATTCTCTCGGCGTCGGAGGTGGGCCCGGAATTTCATGCGCGAAAGAGCGCTATAAGCAAGACTTACCGCTATGTGCTCCTTGTCAGGTCGACTCGTCCAGCGTTGATGCGTCAACGTTGCTATCATGTGCGTCGACCCCTTGACGTGGATTTGATGCGAAAGGCTGCGGCCCGTTTCGTGGGACGTCATGATTTTCGGGCCTTTAGCTGCAGGGTGCCCGAAAAGAAGTCCTGTGTCCGGGCGGTCAACTTCGTTGACATCAAGGAGGAAGGTGAATATATTTTCGTGGAAATCCAGGCAAATGGTTTCTTGCAACGCATGGTGAGAACAATCGTTGGGACTCTGGTCGAAGTTGGTGTTCATCGGTTCGAGCCAGGAGATATTGACGGTATGATCGCTTCGGGAAAGCGCTCTGATGCTGGACCAAGTGCACCAGCTCGGGGGCTATTCCTTGTTCGGGTCCATTATGGTTCCGCGGGTGACTGAACTGAATCACCTCCTTCCATCCTTGATGATTGCTTTGCAAAGAGGCCTCCGCGGCAATTTCAGATTGCCGATGGGCAGATCGGATGATTTGCCATGATGGCGATCGTCTCAGACGTTCATGGCAACATCGAGGCACTGACCCAGGTAATGGCCCACATCCGGTCCCAGCCCGACATTGATTGGATCGGCGGCCTTGGTGATATCGTGGGGTACGGTCCCAACCCGGTCGAATGTCTCGAGCAGGCTCGAAAGTTTGACCTCAATCTCCTGGGGAATCACGAGGAAGCAGTCTTGAAGTCCTCGTATGGATTCAATCCGATTGCTCGTTTAGCGATCGAATGGACGCGCGAGCAGCTCCGGCCTCGGTGGCGCAGCCCCCGGGAAACGAAGCAGCGTTGGGACTTCATGAAAGGATTCCATCGTACCTACACCAAAGACAACCTCTTCTTCGTTCATGGTTCCCCGAGGGACCCAACGATGGAGTACATCTTGAGGACGGACGTCGAGGACTGCTTCGGCGAGCTTCCTCCGAAGATCAAGGAAATCTTCTCCATGGTCGACGGGCCCTGCTTTGTGGGGCACACTCATTATCCGGGGATCATCACCGAGAATTGTGACTTTGTGACGCCTCCGGAGTTGCCCGGCGGAGCCTACAAGCTGAAACCGGGCG
>JAJDCM010000374.1 GCA_029260825.1 Planctomycetota bacterium
AAGCAAGCGTTGGCGAGTTTGGTTCGTTTTGAAGAGGATCTGCAGTTTCGACGACCTCCGTTCTTGATTCCGTCGTTGATCGGGCTCGTGTCGCTGGTCGGTTCCGTATTTCTTCCTGCGCTTCCTTCTTCGGCAGCTGCCGATCGCATGCGACAAGATCAATTGATGAGTCAGCTCAAAGGAAGCCTCGAGAAGACCCGAAGAGACCTTTCGAAGGGACCTCTGCGCCCGGGTGAGGAGTTTCTCGCAAGGGATCTTGCGGCTCTGGAGTCGGGAGTCCTTTCGGATCCAGACGAAGCTCTTGAGATCCTGTCCCGGTTTGAAGAACGCCTCGAAGTGAAGTTGCGCGAACTGGGTGCTCTGGGAGATGTCCTCGCATCACTACCGACGGATGAAAGAACCCGGGAATTGCGAAAGTCACTCGAGGCTTTGCTTTCTCAGGATTCCCCTGTCGAGGGAGCCGGAGCCGGAGGACGGGGAGTTTCAGGAAAGGGAGGTGATTCTTCGCGGATGACTCCTGCGGAAGATCTGGATTGGCTGAAGAAAATGAGAGCGACTCTTGGCAAGGGAGCGCTTGATTTTTCGGATGAATCTGAGGTCAAGGAAGCCATGCTGAATCTTGCTCAAGCGATTGCGGAGCGAGGGTGGGATGGTTTTTCGAACTTTGATAGCAAGCTGATCGAGGTGCTTTCCCGTGAGCCTCGGAAAGACCGGATGTCACTGACCCAGGCCCGATTCGGGGCGGTTCGGCGGAGCCTCCAGCCTCCTGAAAAGGAAGATGGTACTTCTTCCATCCGGGTTTCGACCGGCACCTCCAGGGGGAATTTTGATGAACCGGCAAAAGCAGAGGCTGAACGAGGCGACTACGATCCCCGCTTTGATGGGGTTGTTCAGCGCTATTTTGATCGGTCTGAGCCAGCAGAGTGAGGGAGCGACTCGAATCGACCCTGGAGGAGCCCGCAATCCGTCGACCTGTCAACGGGAAGCTAAGCCTCCTCCAGTCGATTCAATCTTTCAGCGACGGGGTGGTTGATTGAGCAACAGGAGTCGCCCGACACTGTTTGCCGGGTTATTGTAGAGAAGGTTCGTCTCGGTAAAAACCGTCGAGCCAATGGCTCGGTTGACGATTCCGCCGAAGAAGTTTCCTACCACTTTGGAGTTGGCCACAAGTCCTCCGGACGCATTCTCAAACGAGATTCCTGTTCCTGGCCGGGGTCGATCCACATCGGGAGAATCGCCGGCAGCTCCCTTGCGAAAGCCTGTTGAGTCGATTGTGCATTTGCCGATGGTTGCATTGCTCCTGCCCATGACTCGAACTCCGTAATTGAGGTTATGTTCGATGTAGCAGCCCTCAATGACGACCTGGGATTCTCCTTGAACCTGGATGCCTACAAGCCAGTTTCGAATATTGAGGTGGCGAAGAACGATTCTTCGGTTGGCCGGAGCGTCAACGATGATGCCTGGTTGATTCTGGCGCTCGGCGTTGCCGCTCAATCCGGAGAGGACCGCATCAATATTGGCGTCAACTCCAGGAGCAGCTTGGATGACGACATTGCCGTTTGCCCCGGTAATGTTGATTTGCTCGACAAAGCGGCCGGATGTCACGATCGTGACGCTTCCGTTCTGGTTGACGCCTCCGTTGTCTGCCCCCAACGCAGCAGCGATGGTGCCGAAAACTCCATCGGAGCCATCCGTGTCCTCGTCGACTCCAAGGAGTCCGTCGCCATCGAAGTCGGATTCCCCTTCTACAAGAACAGGATGGTTGGCGAGACCTGCCTGAGGCAGGAAGGTGATTACGCCGAGGGTAACCATTAGCAGAAGTAGAGGTCGCTTGGCCATGATTGAGATTCTCCTTAGATGATGCTGATTCGTTGCCAACTTGCCGCACTCCAATGCGGTGTCTCCAGGATTATTGTATCGATTTCGTCGTTGGAATTGCCAGAGAGCCGGCGGTGGTAAGGAGCATGTTTTGCTAGGGCCGAAAAGGGGGTTTCCCTAAGGTGTTATATGCCTCGTGGATAGTTGGCGGGATGAAAGCAAGAAACCTCGGATCTCTGGGCTTACTTTTTGAGGGACCACAGAGCTCCACACATTTCACCGAGTCGAAGACCTGGCCTCTTGAGCCAGACGGGTTCGCAGTCCGGACAGACGTTTTGCGAGACCTTTCTTTGAAATGTAGTGCCCGCGTACGAAGACGCCGTCAACGGTTCTTGTATGACGAATGTCTTCCAGCGGGTTGCTGGCCAGAAGAACCAGGTTGGCGACCTTGTTTTTTTCGACACTCCCGAACCGACTTTCCTCTCCAACGCATCGGGCCGCATCAAGAGTGGCCGCTTGCAAGATCTGAGACGGTTTCAAGCCGGCTCGCAGAAGCCACTCGAGTTCAACGTGGAGGCCAAATCCAGGTACTAGAAAGTACCCGGTCGATGGGCTCGCAAGGAGGCCGACCCTTGCACGGGCAAGAGCAAGCACGGCTTCGAGCCGGTGCTTCATTCTTGAGGAGTTCTCCAGAAGAGCCTCGGGGCTCAGGTTCTGACGTTCCTCAGCCTCTTCTTTCCAGCGGGCCTTTGTTGCTGGATGGGCGAATTCCATTCCGGGCCAGTTCATCATCGTGTCGACCGATTCCTGGCCGTACCAACCCACTTGAAACGAGAGAGTGGGACAGATCCAAACTCCTGCCTGCGTCGTGCGTCTGGCGAGCTCCTCAAAATCGACAAGCGGGTCAGCGTGGGCTGCTCCGTGTCCATGAAGGTGTTCAATTGTCTTGAAAGGAGCATCGAGCGCCTGGTCGAGAGAGATCTCGTCCGGGACGTGTCCCGCCAGGGGGATGTTGGCTCGGGCCGCTTCCTCGGCGAGCGCAAGGAATGTTTCGGTGCTGAACCCTTCGGTGAGCTTCAAGAGATCAAAGCCAGCCTCTTTGTAATTCTGGACGAGAGCTCGTGCTTTGGCCGGGTTCGGGGCGGATTTTCCGTCGATGGCAGGCGATCCTGCGATGATGTGAGGACCAATGCGCTCATCTCGTTCCAGGGAATCTCGAAGCTCGATGTCATCTGGATGTCCTCGCATGCTCCGAACCAGAGTAACCCCTGCCGCCAGATGAAGTGAAAGGAATTCATCGATTGAATACGGATTCTCGTCGCTTCTTCGAGGAAGGTGAACATGCATGTCCATGAGCCCGGGAAGGAGATAACGGTCTTTACCTTCAATGATCTTGTGATCCTCTGGCAAAGCTGTTTGATCCGAAGGACGAATGGACGTGATGACGCCGTTCCGGATCGTCACGTCTTGTGAGGGAATGATTCCAGGAGACGACACGGGAATCACGTTGATGTCATGAATCAAGTACAGAGACGAATCCTTTTTCTGCTGCACCGGGACATATTTTTCCGGGTTTCCGGCGAAAAGAGAGACGCTTGGCCAGTTTTCGAACGCGTAGATTTGACCCATGAAGATGGCCAGGATACCTTGTTCTATCGGTCTGTTCGATACGGGGCAAAGTAAGTTCGTGGGAGGCTTGGCCCGTGGGTAGCGGGCTCGGGTCAGAGCGAGAATCGGGTTCTTCTCGAAAGATTCCCGGGATTCCTGATCTGGATAGGCACGCTTTGCCCAGGTAGAAGCTCGTGATTGGCCTTTGCTCGCGCAAGATTGACAGCAGAAGTAAATCTTCAGGGAACCGTGGGTGGCGAAGGTGTGAGGAAGGACTGGGTCCCCGGACATGGGGCAGGCCCGGTTCCCGAAGAAAGGCACGATGACACCGGCTTTTTCCGTCAGCTGATGAATCGGCGACCGGGAGTAGATCTCGACTTTACTCCGAGGACAGATGAGCTTCTCTGCGGATGGCAGATTCGGTTTCACCGGAATCTGGGCCTTGCCGGTGGCAGAGAGAATCAGCGTGATCGGTATCAGCATCATCATTGTCAGGGTAGGAAAGATTCGGGGTAGAGGGGATCGGGCTCGGTTCATGGTAGCTCCACAGATGTCCTGACAACGAAGGTACGGTTCCTTGGTGACTACTTTACTACGAATAAGAAGCCCTTTTCATCTGCCGCTACGGGCCACGGTCTCGTTCGGTGAGAAAGAGCGAGGTCAGGAGAGGCGAGCTGGGGCTCTTGCGAGCCACGGAGATGACTTCAAATGCTTGCGATATAGAGTGGCTGACCGATTCTAGAAGACAATTGCCTCAGGTGTCACGGTCAGAAACGCACGTAGTTCCGGACTTCGCCTCGATCAAGTTCCCTTGATGCTGAAGGGAGGTCATCGGGGCCAGCTATCGTCTTTACCAATCCGGGAGAGAGTCTGCGGGCTAGATATCGAACTCGAAGCGAATCCGAAGTTCATCGATGTTGATCTTTTCCGCTGAATTGATCTGGCTGCCGATATCAAAGTCCATCCGATAGCGGATGAATTGAAACCCGTCGAGGGAATCTATACGGGACGTAAACCCGGTTGCCGTGGCCATGTCGGGTTTTGTCGGGTCGCTCGCATCAGCGTCGGCTGCCTCAAAGAAGATGAAAGCTGTCGCCGTACCGGGAATACCGTCGGGGATGCTCACGTCCTGGATCGACGGACCAAACCGGATCTCACCGGTGTCCGGGTCGCTGCCATCGAAAGAGAATCGGGCGTTGGTGGTCCCGGTGTCGAGGAATTTGGAAAGGCCAAAGGTTTTTCCCAGTTCGTTTTCCGCAAGGATGCCCCGGGCTTCTCGAGGTGCAATGTTAATCGTGTCGCGATCAATGACGAAATCATTGGGTTGACCGTCTCGGTTCGAGTCGAAGCTTTCGAAGTAAATTCTTCCCTCCGCTCCACCGGCCCCACCGGATCGAGGATTGGCACCGCCTTGACCTCCCTGGCCACCCTGAGCAAGGATTGTGGTTTGATCCTGATCGAGGTCGCTGATCGTGAATGAAGTGATGCGGATCGCTCCACCTGAACCTCCACCGCCACCAGCTCCTCCGAGGTTGCCGGCGGGAATCAAACCACCTCCTCCGCCTTCGCCTCCACTCGCGTCGATCGATCCGGTCAGGGTCAGAAGGCCGGCGCAGTTGATGGACATCGCACCACCCCCGCTTCCTCCCGCACCGCCGCCCGCCGGGGGAGAACCGCCCAGGTCTCCTCCGCCGCCTCCGCCGGATCCCGCAAAAAGCGGACGAATCGTTGCGCCTCCGTAGGCTCCTCCTCCTCGGCCGGCGTTGCAGTTCGTGGGGAAGCTGGTGGCTCCAGGACGGTTATGACCTGCACCTCCGCCCCCGCCGGGATTGGGATTGGCGGAGTTTCCGGTCTGACCGCCCGAGTCGGTAACCGCTCCGTTTCCTCGGCCAGGAACTCCTCCGACCCCGCCGCGAAACCCACCAGGGCCGGCGATTCCGGGTACGGCTCTTGGACTGATGCCAAAATCGGAGCCCGACTCTCCATCTCCTCCCCGCAAGATGATTGTTCCGGCGATCGTGGCGTTTCGGGTGCACGCGATCACTGCCGGATTCGGCCCGGTGAAACGAACGATTGCGTTCTCTCGAATGTCAATGTCGGTAAAGTTATAGAAGCCACCATTGTCACTGGTGTTCAGGGTAATGTCGGTCCCGGAATCGACGATAAACGGACCATCTGCTCCGGTTCCTCCGATCCCAAGGCCGGAGGCGAGGATTCCTGACTGATCCACATTCCATTCTGCTGACGAACTTGGATCCGTGTTCTGTCGATCTTCGTAGGACTCGATGAGGGCGTCCGAAAAGCTCGCGGGTCCGGATCTTGTCTGGAACTCAGCCTCGAAGTCGCCAAGGTCTTGTGGAGGGGCGGCGAAGTCGACCAGGCCAGAGAGTAGAACCGGACGAACCGGTGTTCCTGGCGGAAGGGTGCTGACGGGGGTCAATTGGATCTCAACCCGAAAGTCGTTGATATCGGGTTGGAATTCCTGGAATAGGGTTACCCGGGTGGTCAACCGGATCCCTCGATTGAAGTCCATGAGGAAGACTCGATCGGATTGACCATCTCCATCTGCATCTCGAAGAACTGTTTCCGGAAGGATCGGTTCGCTCAGGAGAAAGGCAACACTGAGGGGGGCCATTGAAAGGCCTACGGGAACCGTATCGGCAAACGGGAAGTTGCTGATGTCGAAGAATTCCTCCGGCTCGACCGTGGCCGGGTCTCCATCCCCCTCGAACATCCCGTTTGCGTTCAGGTCAAGGATGATGGCCCTGACAGCCGGTGGACCGGGAACGGGATCGGAGAGGAGGGGGTCGCTGAGTCGAGTCGAAAACCTTGTGGTTGTCGTAATGCCCAGGGGGTCGCCGCTGATTGTTTTGACGACCTCGAAGCTTGGAAAGGAAGGGAGTTGAATCTGATACTCGGTGTCTCGCAGGAAACCGCTATCCGAGAGATCGCTCTGGGTCGGGAGGTCGGGGACGAACGTCACCGTCGATCCGGCCACGGCAAAGGTCCCCCGGGCGGGAATTGCGAACTCCTGGTTTTCCGCTCGTCGGCGACGGATTTGAATGGTGTCTTCGTTGACCGACGTCGGATCGATGGGGGCGCTGAATTCGAAGATCAGCCTCTCGTTGAGAAACAGGCCCACCGCAGGAAGAACAACGCCACTCTCCGAGCTGGCAGAGAGAAGAGAGAGTCCAAGGGGCCCCGTGTTTCCACCACCACTACCACCGCCTCCTCCGCAGCTAAGGCTGAGAGGAAGAGTCAAAAGTCCGAGGAGGATGAGCCATCGAACTTGGAATGGAGTTTTCATGAAAACCTCGTTTTCTTCGGGCGAAGGAACGCATTGGAAGCAGACTGCATCCTAAAGTATATCCCAGGGCTTTCACAAGGGGCCGGCAAGCTGACCCGTTCAGGAAAGTGGGAGTCTTCAGGCCCAGATCGGTCTTCGGAACCCTTCTACGCCCTTTCCAAAGACTTTGGGCGGCAGGAATCCTCTTTTATTTGTTTTGGTCTTGTTTCTTCGGAGGCGGGCCTGGAGTCGGTTTTCCGCCTGAGTTCAGGTTGGTGGGCGTATTCTTGATGGGCTGAGCCGCGCCGGGAACGGAAGGGGCCTTGGGCCGGTAATCTTCTGCACTTCGGTCGAGCTTTTCGAGGGTGTATTTTGACACCTCGAACACGAACCCCTTGTCGTCGACAGTGGCATAGGCCGACCGGTCGTCTTTGTCGGAGCCTCCAACAAGAGTGTGTTCGGTTTCGTCGGATAGTTTGAGCCTGACCGTCAATCGTGGAGGGTCAAGTCCGTGCTCCGGTTTATTCCCCTCCGCGGGTTCAACCACGTCGAGAAAACGAAGAGCGGTGATGGGCCGAATGGCTGAATCGATCTGGCGAGTGTCGGCCACGAATTCTTCCGGCTCAACCGCTTTCCATTCACCGGATTCCATGTTTTTTTCGAATCGGATCGTGCCGTTCTTCTTCGAATCGATGGAGACGGATTTGATGAGTTGATGATCCAGTTTGAGGAGTTCGTTGTCGAGCCAGTTGTTCTTGAATGTGTTGAGTTTTGCCGAAACTTGCCCGGGAACCAGGACCGTCACGTCAGCCCCCTCCTTTCTCACGAAAGTGGAGCGCATGCCACCCGCCATCTTTCCCGCGTAGAAATGACCCACAAGTTTTCCATCTTCATCGGTGATCTTGACTTCTTTTCCGGAATCGTCCACTTGAAGAGATGAGTGGCTCTCGGGATTTCGGGAACGAATGTCCCCACCCTGAAAACTGTCGAAAAGATCCAGCAGCTCTGTCACTTTCTCTTGCCGGGCCGGGTAACCGGCGGAGGACTCCACGATCCACTCCAGCTTGGCTTCTTCCTCTCCATCTTCGTTGACGGCAACGGTTGGCTTTCGGACGAGTGCAATGCTTTTTCTCGCGCCTTCTTCACCGTTTCGCTGGGCCGCCATGTCGGGCTCCCAGATTTCAATGCGTTCTGCTTTGTCCTTATCAAAGTCGGGAAGGAATTCGAGGCTTACTGTCGGGTCCTTTGCCTCCGAGCTGAAGGCGCCCGAGGAACTCAGGATCGATGCAGCATAGCCGGCAAGAGCCAGCGCGATGATACCGAGAATGATCGTGCTCTTTTCCATGATCATGAACTCCTGAGAATCCAGCGGACAAAGCCGAGGGCGAGGACGAAGAAGGGAACTCCACCGATGGTGAGGAGCTTGATCCAAAACGCTTTCGATTCTGGCACTTCTTCGATCGTGGGGACCTCGACGCCCCGGGAACGAATCTCGATCAATTCGTTGCCGAGAGTCATCCAATCCACCGTATTCTGGACGAAGGTGTAGCAGGGGGCGTTGCGGAAGTTCGCGTCCGCAACCATGTCTGCGTCAGTAATGACCAGAATCCGCGTCTCCGGGCTCCGCTCGATAATTTCGCGGATCGGCTTTTTTGAGGACGGCGACGAGGCCTCGTCTTCCGGGTGATCGTGAGCTGGATCCTCTTCGGTCTGTGTTTCTGGTTGAGCTACCGGGTCCTTGTTTGGAAGGGGTTGTGGCCCATCGTCCTGAAACAAGGATGAGGGAGGCGCCGGAGGTGGGTCCTCTGGCTTCTCCTTGAGGCCTTCGGATTTCTTGGCCGCTTCCGCCGCCTTTTTCTTGGCTGCTTCCAGCGCCGCTTGCCCGCCTGGAGCTCCCTTCATCTGGAAGCCGGGCGGGAGCTGATCTTGAAGGCCAGGGGGGATTCCCCCGGAGCGACCTGGGCTGGACGGAGTCTCCGGCTTTTTTACCTCCGGTACTTCTTTTCCCTTGTAGAAGCTGTCGAATTCACCGATCTGTACCGCGGCAAGAAGAAACGACTCCCGGTTTTTCTCATCCGGGCGGCGATAGTATCCGAAGCCGCCTTCGGTGGAGGGGAAGACGTTATCGTACTCGGTAGCGGACCAGGCCTTGTCGCTGGAGTGAACGAGTTCGACCACCTCTCGACCGTTTACCTGATCGTCAAGGATCTCGAGGGGGCTCGCCCAGAAGAGCAGGAGATTTCCGATCTTCTTGACAACTGGATTCGTCTTGTCGATGTCTTCCTTGTTGATCTTGAGGTAGTAGGGATAGGGCAGGTTTTGCTGCAACTGCATCATTCCCTGGCGGTGCAGGACCGGGATGTAGAAGTGGTTCTCGTCGAGCACCAGTTCGTCTCGGACGCGAAAACCGTAGTGAGCGAGAAGATCTTCCAGTCCCGACTGCACCCGAACCTCGGCCAGGTTCTTGGTGAGATCAAATGTCACCGTATCGACAAAGACGGCAAGTTTTCCCCCTCGCATGACGAACTGGTCGATCTCAAAAGCCTCTCGCTCGGAAAGGTCTCGGGGGCGAACGATGAGGAGGGTTCCAATGTTTTCCGGGATTTTTTGCCCGGACTGGACATGGACTTTCTGGACCTTGTACTGTGTCTGGAGGGTCTGGAAAACCATTTCGAAAGAGAACCCCGGATTACTCCCTTGCTGATTCGGCGCGGCCGGCGCTACGGCCTGGGAATCCACGAGAAGGCCAATCGAGGGAAGGCTTCGCTTCGTTACCTTCACGATGGCCCGACTGAGCTCATATTCAAGCGAGCTCATTTGAGTCATGTCCGGGAGAACTTCGTGCTGATCCAGATGGAAGACGGCAAGGCTCATGTAGCAGTTTCGAACGACGAGCTTGTCTCGGTCTCGATCCTGGAGCTTGAAGGGTTGAATTCCGAGTCCGGTGACGAACTCCCGGACTTTCTCATCTCTTGCCGGATCGACGACCTCGATCTCAACGCGCCCCTTGCCGTACGCTTCGTACTCCCGAAGGATGTCTTTCACGTAGATAGGGATCTCTGCATAGGCGTGGGGGAGTTCCTCGGAGAAGTAGCCGCGGATGATGAGATTGTCCGACAGGTCTTCCACGAGCGACTTCGTGGCATCGGTGATCGTGTAGAGTTTATCCCGGGTGAGGTCAACTCGGGTGAAGTGCTTGGGAGCGATCAGCGAGTTCAGGCACACGAAGATGACAAACAAGAAGAAGGCCCGAAGGAATGAGTTCAGGATGGATGTGAATCGGCGTTTCTTAGCACTCATGGTCGGAGAGTCCCCATCGTGTCACCGAGTTTTAGGTTCAGCATTATCGCCACCTCCGCAACTCCAGGGTCATGAAGTTCAAGCCCAGAAATAATGCGACGAACGTAAGATAGAAGAGAATATCTTTGCTGTCGACGATACCTTGCGCGATGCTTCCGAATCGGCTGAGCAGGCTGAAGTCAGCAAAAAACGGGAGCTTGCTGGTGATGACGTCGAGGCCAATGAAAGTGAACAACGCCCCCACGAAGATGGTGAGGATGAAGGCGACGAACTGGTTTTCGGTGATGCTGGAGAAGAAAATCCCGATGGCGATGAAGCTTGCTCCGAGAAGAATTGCTCCCAGGTAGCCACCGATGACGGGGCCAAAATCGAGGGGGTGGAGAGAATTCACGGTCAGCGGAATTGGAAGGGTCAGAACCAGGGTTGCCACCAGGAGACCGAGGCAAGCGAAGAATTTGCCGAGGATGAGCTGATAGTTTTTCATCGGCATGGTGAGAAGGGTCTCGAGAGTGCCGACTTTTTTCTCCTCCGACCAGAGCCGCATGGTCAGGCCTGGAAGGAAGAAGGTGAACAGGATCGGCATGGTTCCGAACATGGCGCGGACATCCGCTACCGGTCGTACAAAGAAGTCCATGTAGAACAGGTAACCGATGAGGCCAAGGAGCATCGATGAGAAAAGAAACGCGATCGGAGAGTTGATGTAGCTTCTGATCTCTTTCATCATCACGGCGAAAGTGTTGCTCATTTTAGCTGGATTCTCCAAGGGTGAGCCGCACGAACACATCTTCAAGTGTGGGGGTATCGCGCCGGAGTTCTTGAACTCGCCACGCCTTGCTGACGGCGAGCTGGTAGATTCTTTCTCCGATGTCTGCATCGGATGAGCTTTTCACGCGAAGCGATGCGGTTCCATTGGTTTCGCCGACCGAAT
>JAJDCM010000375.1 GCA_029260825.1 Planctomycetota bacterium
GAGAGGATCTTCTTCTGGGTTTGAATCGCGGGTGCAACGGTGGCCGCAAGAAAGGCAAAAATGGCGAGCGCGGCGACCTCGGCGGTTCGCTCCAGGGAGAGCATACGGCTTTCTGTCGTGGTCAGGGATAGAAGCAAATGAAGGAATGGGATGAGCAGGAGCATCAGAGATGGGAGTCCCCCGAGAACCGTGATGGACTTCTGACGAGCCGCAAAGAACCCGAAGCAGAGAAGACCTGATCCGGCCAGGATCTCGATGCCGACCCATTTCTGGGTATCATAGTCAAAGACCCTTCCGCCGCCGAACAGAAGAAGGGATAGGATGGGGAGGAGTGGAATGACCCCGATCCCGAGAATGAGGATGGTGATCCCTACTGGGCGTGGAAGGGACGAAGCCTTCGTCCCCTGGATCATTCGAACATGGCCTCGACGAACTGGGGTGCCGAGAAGCGTTCGAGGTCTTCTTGCTTTTCACCGAGTCCAATGAATTTGACCGGGACATCCACTTCGTTCTGGATGCCAAAGATCACCCCGGCTTTGGCTGTCCCATCGAGCTTGCTGAGAATGAGACCGGTCAGTGGTACCGATTCATTGAACGCCTGGGCCTGGATGATGGCGTTCTGCCCGGTGGTGGCATCCAGGACGAGGAGAACCTCATGGGGGGCGGTATCGATTTTCCCTCTCAGGACTTTGCCGATCTTCTCGAGCTCTTTCATCAGGTTTTCTTTGGTGTGAAGTCGACCTGCGGTATCGACGATGAGGTAGTCGACTTTGCGGGCAACGGCGGCCTCGGCGGCATCAAAGGCCACAGCAGCCGGGTCAGCTCCCGAGGAGTGTTTCACGATCTCAACTCCCGTGCGCGTGGCCCAGAGGTCGAGCTGTTCAACCGCGGCAGCGCGAAACGTGTCGCAGGCAGCGAGAAGGACTTTTTTTCCTTCGGACGTGAGCAGGTGAGTGAGCTTGGCGATCGAAGTGGTCTTCCCCGTTCCATTCACCCCGACCACAAGGATGACCGTCACCCCGCCTTCGACCGAGGCTAGGGGAGTCACATTCTGCTGGAGTCTCGAAGCAAGATCGCGCTTCAGGTGTTCGTAGAGTCCTTCGGGGTCTTCGAACTCCTTTTTCTTGTAGGCGTCTTTGACCGAATCCATCACGGACATGGCGGTGGTGGGGCCCATGTCGGCGGTGAGGAGTTTTTCTTCCAGGTCGTCCAGCAGATCTTCATCCAGTTTCCGGCCCATGGAAAGCAGACTCTTCAGACCTCCGGCGAGCTTCTCTCTGGTCTTCTTGAGGCCAGCACGAAGCTTACCCAGTGCGGAAAAAACCATGGATCAAGTCCTCTCTATTTCGGCTTCCGTTTCCTCTTCTTCGGCCGGAGAATCGGAAGGGTCTTTCGGTTGTGACTCATCTCCGGAGTTGACCCGGATGCGATCAAGGATTCCATTGATGAAAGCGCCCGAACTTTTCGTGGAGTATTTCTTTCCAAGATCGATGGCCTCGTTGATCGAGACCTTGTCCGGGATATCGTCCCGACGGTTCATTTCGAAAACGGCGAGCCGGAGAACGTTCCGATCGATGGCAGCCATTCGATGAAGGTCCCAGTTACGGGCGACATCTTGAATTTGCACATCGATCTCGTCCTTCATCTTGGTCACGCCGTGAACGAGGTCACGTGCGAAGCCGACGATCTCTTCGGCATGGCTGCCGACGGCGAGAAACTCATCGAGTTCCTGCAGGGTCTCGATGCCCCGTAGATCGACTTGATAAAGAAACTTGAGCGCGAGCTCTCGAGCTTTCGTTCGGTTCCGCAAGGATTTCCCCGAAGCAGTGCCAGGACTCGAAAGAGTCATGGCATGAATTTCTAATCGATGGCCTCGAGGAGAGTAACCATCTCGAGGGCGCTTAATGCTGCCGAGAACCCTTTGTTTCCCGCTTTGGTTCCTGCTCTTTCGAGTGCCTGATCGACCGTGTCAGTGGTCAGCACTCCAAAGATGACCGGGATGTTGGCCCGGTCGGATACCCGAGCGATGCCTCGAGCCGCCTCTCCTGCCACATAATCAAAGTGTGCGGTGGCTCCACGGATGACCGCTCCAACGCAGATGATGGCATCGACTTTGCCGGTTTCCGCCAAACGACGTGCCCCCAGCGGAATCTCAAAAGCGCCGGGTACGTGAACGACGGTGAGGTCGGTTTCCGCGACGCCGTGTCGGCGAAGGCAGTCCAAGGCGCCTTCGAGGAGCTTGGATGAAATCAGCTCGTTGAATCGGCTGGTCACCACCCCGAAGCGTTTTCCCTGACCAACGAGGTGTCCCTCGATGATTCGAGCCATGGTGCTATTCCACTTTAGGTTGTCTGGATGTTGGATGAAATGCCCGAGCACCGGAAGGGTGCCTCCTGCCCTGTCATAAACCAGGCGGAGACCTCTCAAACGACCTTGGCTCGAAGTCGTAAGTGACTCGGGCCTTTGATCGTGCCACTCCCGGGCGAGGTTACGAGGTGGTCAGGATAGCACGGTGGTGGGGGTTTGCAAGATCGCTGGATCCCTTTTGCCTGCCTGGTCTTGGCCCCCATCGTAAACCGGCAGGATCCCGGGATCGATGACCTCAATTCACCACCGTGTTGAGCCTCTTCACCGCACCGTCAAGGCCACCGCGTTGCTCAGACTGAACCCGAACGTGTTCGTGGAGTTCCGGTCCTCGATCAGGGCCTGGATCGTCACCAGGAACCCGAAGCCTCCCGACGCCGGCTCCCTGACGAGTGTCCAGGGTGCGGTGGCAGGGCCCGGAAGCTCCCGACTGGAGGCACAGGCTCGGCCCCCGATTCCCGGGGAACGAATACAGAACGCAGGCTGGGGTTGCAGGCTCGGCTGGGCCGGAGTCGGGTTCACGGTCCTTCCGAGAGATTCTCCGCGAAGGAGGAGTTCCTGGCAGTTCGTGGAGAAGGCTGGAATGTCAAACGGCCCCGTCTTCGGGGCGGGCCACACCCAGAGGATGTAACGAGCCGGATCGGGACCGAGGGGTGGGGACTCGAGGCGGACGGTCAAGGGGGCGCTTGCCGGGACGAACACATCGCGGAACACGCCGCCCGCGGAGCCGTTGACGAAAAGGACGTCCATCGGAACTCCCGAGGCGGCGTTCACCGTTCCCGCCTCGGGTGAGGGACGATCGATTTCACTGAAGATCGAGACCGCGCCGGATCCGATCAGGGATCGGCTCGTCTGGGGCGCACCGACGACGGCAAGACCTTCGAAAAGGTCGACGGCGAATCCGAGCCGGTCTCCCGGGGCCGGGTCCCTGGCAATGAGTTTTCGTTCCTCGCGCCAGAGCCCGATGTCCGGATCGTGACGAAAGGTCAGGGCTGCTCCCGACGAGGGCCCGAATTCATCGTCCCGACTCACACCGATGATGGCGACGTCGCCGTCTACCGCAACATCAATCGTGAAGTCGTCTTCAGTCCCTGGCTCCCGGGAGTTGATCTGCTGCTCTTCAACCCACTGGACTCCGTCGAAGCGGAAGATGTAGGCCGTGCCGCCGGTTGCGCCGAACTCCGAAAACGCGAGCGCGGAAGAACCCGACAGGATCACGTCACCCGAAATCGACACGCTGCTACCGACGCGACCGCAGCACCCGAAGATACTCTCGGCGAGGAGTTTTTGCTCCTGGATCCAGACACCTCCGCTGAATCGAAAGACATAGACCGCTCCGGCGGCTTCTCTCAGGTCATCGTCGAAGATCGCCCCGGAGACGATGACGCCGGAATCGATGGCGACGGAGAAACCAAAGAAATCACTGGGGTCCGCGTCGATGGCGGTGAGCTTCGCTTCTTCGATCCACCGGGTGCCGTCAAAACGGAACACGAAGACGGAGCCTGAATCGAGCCCTCCGTCATCGTCCTGAGGAGAGCCCACCACTGCGACCTCATCGTCCAGAGCCACCCGGCGTCCGAAGAGATCGCCGAATGCCCCGTCGGTGGCCGTGAGCTTCTGCTCTTCCACCCATCGATTCCCGTCAAACCGAAAGACGTAGCCGGCTCCTGTGGTGCTGGCGAGGGGAGCCCCCACGAGGGCAACCGCTCCCTTCACGGAAACGGAGAATCCGAATCGATCACCCGGCATGGCGTCATCGGCTCGAAGCATCTGCTCGAAGTTCCAGGACTCGCCGATGTTCCGGTAGACGAATACAGCTCCCGTTTCTCCGTGGAAGGGAGCGCCCACGAAGATCACGCCGGCGTCCATGGCGACCGATCGCCCGAACTCCGAAAACGCCTCCGGTAGCTCCGGAAAGAGGGTCTGAGTTTCCCGTTGACGGCATTGCCCGAACGCTGTCCCGGCGCTGGTAAGAACAAGCATCAGCAGAAGAACCGAAGTTGCCGCACATCGCATCATCTTTTCCCCCAAAGGATCTCGAGCCGGTTGGCGCTCCGGATCGCGGTCAAGAGATCGAGGCTTCCGTCCTGATCGAGGTCGACCGGGGTGATCGCATGGGCGAGCTCCGGAAAACCTACCCGAGTCGGCCTGGGATCAAACACTCCCGGGCTCGACTGTCGGAGGATCACGATGCCGTCACAGACGGCGCTTGCCACGTCCAGGTCTCCATCTCCGTCCACGTCGAGGCTGCACACCTGGTTCGTCGGGGGCAGCCTGCAGATCCCCCCCGTGATGGGAGTCGGCACCGCCGTGATCTTGAAATCTCCCGCCTCGCCTCGTTCAAAAAAAGTCACGCCACCGGAGACAATCCCGAAGGGACTGGCGGTGATGAAGTCGACGTCCCCGTCTCCATCAAAATCCACGACCTCAAGGGATGAGGAAGGGGACTCGATGGGCGAGTCCAGCCGCATCGGATCGGGATTGAAAATGCCGGGTGAAGTCTGGGTGAAGACCATCACCGACCCGAGGCTCGTGCTCGCGCAGACGTCCAGATTCCCGTCCAGGTTCACGTCGGAGAGGACCACGGAATGAAAGAAGTCATTGGGGTCGGTCAGGCCCTCGCCCAGGGTCAAGGTCTGCTGGAACAACCGATCCGATGTCTGGGTATACACCCTGATGGTACTGGGTCCCAGGAAGGATGCCCGGTCGCTCACCACGATGTCCTGATCTCCGTCGTGATCGAAGTCGCCCACGTCGAGGTCGACGGGCTCCAGCCCCTCAAGCCTGATCGGGCCGGGCTCGAAGGTCGAAGGTCCCGACTGATAAAAGATGGTGACCGCGCCAAGATCGGGGAAGCCTCCTCTGTTGGCGGAGAGAATCTCCAGGTCTCCGTCCCCATCCATGTCCGCTGTCAACACCGCGTTCGGGCTCTGGGTCGTTCTCGGGTCACTGAGCTCGAGCGGGACGGCGTTGAACACCCGGGGAGACGTTTGAAAATAGATCCGGAGAGAATCCCGAAGAACGGCGAACTCCCCGCTGGAGACGACCAGGTCGAGATCGCCGTCCCCGTCCATGTCGCCGGCAACGATACCGGTCGGGGAAACCGTCGTTGGGCTCTCGATCACCAGTGGATCCGGCTCGAAGAAGCTCCGGGAGCCTTGCCGAAGCGTGATGCTCACCGGAATGTTGGGATCGAAGGGGCTGGATGGCGCGACGCTTCCCGTCACGAAGTCGACGTCCCCATCCCCGTCCAGGTCGGTCAATGCGTCGGCATAGGGTCCGATCGCGGGTAAGGGGTCGAAGATGCCGGGAGAGGTTTGAAAGAAAACCGCGGAGTGGTCCCGTCGTGAGAAGTTCACGAAGTCGAGAACGTGACTGTTTGCCACGAGGTCAAGATCCCCATCCCCGTCCACGTCCGAGACCTTGCCGAAGTTTGCGCCCGAAGTAGTGACGTCGTCGCCAAGGATCAGGGGGGCGGTCTCGAACACCCCTGTGTCGATCTGGAGGTTTACCGTGATCCGCTCGAAGCCAGTACCGATTCCGCCCCCATTGCCGTAGGAGACCATGAGGTCGAGATCCCCGTCTCCGTCGAGATCCCCCGGGGCAATGTCCTCTCCGAAGAAGAACGCGGCGGGAAGGACGAGCGGAGGGGAATCGAATCGGCCGGGGCTCGTCTGATGGAACAGGCTGATGAAGCTGCTCTCGAAGGGGCCACTCAGGTTCTGGTTCGGAGACATGAGATCGAGATCCCCGTCACCATCTAGATCCGCCACGGCAACGTTTTGAGGCATGGGCGTGATCTCCTGGTTGCCAACGACCCGAGGCTCCGGGTCGAAGAGTCCGGGAAGAGTCTGGTAGAAGATGGAAAGGGTGTTCCCCTGGTTCGTCATCCCCTCCGTTGCTCCGTTTGCCGTCACGAGGTCGAGGTTACCGTCCCCGTCGACGTCGGCGACTTCCACGTCGGCGGGAAAGTCGTACACCGACCCATGGGGGAGCTCGATCGGCACGGGATCGAACTGCCCGGGCCCGGTCTGAAGGTGTATCAGGAGGCTGAAGAAGCCGGCGGCGATGACGTCGAGGTCACCATCTTTCTCGACGTCGGCGAGAGCAAAGTTCCGCACGCCAACCGACGTGAGAGTGATGCCGAACCCCGCGGAGACAGGACTGAATTCCCCGGGCGCAGACTGGAAAAGGATGGTGCAATCCGTCGGATCGACCACAAAGATGTCAAGATCCCCGTCCCCGTCCAGATCTCCGGCCTGAGCAGAGCCGAAGACTCCGGGAAAGCTTTTCTTCTCTCCGACAAGCGGCGAGAGAAGACTCTTGGGCGCGGTGGTCTCGGTGTCAATCCCCGCTTCGGTGTCGATCGGAATCGCTTTGACGAACACGTCGCCTTTTTGCGGAACGTCGGAAGTATCCCAGGTAAAGAAACCGCGGGTCCCGGATGGCGTGGCCGCGACGGGAAGGAACGTCTCATGAATGCGAAAGCGGCCATCGGCCGCGGGAAGCGGATGAAAGGCGCGGTCCACGGTCGCGCTCTGGTCGCGTGGATCGTAATCGATGATGGTTCGCCGCTGCTCGATGCCCCCGGCAACGATGATGTTTCCTATCGTTGCAGTGGTCAGGAGCCGGAGATTGTTCGGCCCGATCGCGATCGAGGTGGATTCATCGCCGGCAAAACCCGAAACCCGGGTCACTTCGGGGTCCGCGGATCCGTCCCCATCGAGGTCGACGTTCGTGCGCAAAGGGACGAGGCGAAGCTCGGGATCTCGATCCTTCGGTGAGACCACCACCAGGAGCCGGGTGCCCGATTGTTCAAGAGCAAGAGCTCGGGGCGACGGGAGGACGGGATCGTGCACATCTTTCGAGCTCTCGGCCGCGATCGCCGACGTTTTTCGCCCCAGGAGGTCGACCGCCAGAATCCGGTCCTTCCCCGTTTCCGAAAGATAAAGATGATTGCTGTTCACCGGATCAAGAACCAGTCCCCAGGGGGTCGACAAACCCTCGAGGAGGGGGAAGGCAGCCGGAGGCGTGCGAGCGAAATCGACTCTGAGCAGTGCATCATCCACGGTCACGAGACAGACGTCACTTCCCAGGGCCGTCATGGCTCGGATCCCTCCCTGTTCCGCGAAGGAGCCGGTGACGCTGGTCTGACTCGAGGACCCTTGCTCGAAATCGATTCGATCGACGCGAAATGAACTCCCTGAAATGGACGCAATGAAAGCGACGAGCTCGCGGGTGCTCGAGTTCGGCCTGGAGAGGACGGTAAGCGCGGTGGGGATTCCCATGCCGGAGGATGCTTGCCGGATAACAATTCCCGTCGCAAGGTCGATCAGGACGAGGCGAAATACCCCGGCGGAGGGTTGATCCAGGACGAGAGCCTCGAGCCCCTCTCCCAGAGGAACGGCAGCGACGGGTGCGATGAGCTGAGAACCTTCCCTCGACCCGCTCAGGGACCGAAACCTCCCCGAACGGAGGATCGAAATCGTGCGGCCCTGCAGTCCTTTCGCGAGCAAGCGGTTTGCTGGACCCTTGCCGATCTCCGTCAGGCGAATCGTCTGGCTCGTTGCCTGGACACCACGCCCTTCAGCGAATCGCGGAAGCTCGGTACAAAGGTGCAACGCGGCACGTTCCTCCGGGTCCAGCTGATTCGCCACCAAGGTCGTCAGGTCCGCGGGCAAATCGGGAAAGGGTTCACCCTGGCGGCGCCATTGAAAGACCAGGCGCACCTCGTCGCTCTCATCGTCACGGACGGTGAAGGGGATGGAGACCCCTCCTGTTCGGTCACCGCTGTCAATGAAGATGCCTTCTTCCACCAGAACGATGGGCTCTTCGTTATTGTCGATGCGAAAGGTCGTCGAGACCAGGGAGGTTCCCTCTGCGACATCGTCGGCGGCAGTGAACCGCATGCGCACGTCACGTTCCCGGCCGAAGAGATCGGTGTCCGTGTCCCAGAAGAACCGGACGAGCAAGTCGGTCTCGGGAGCCAGGAGATCCTGGAAGGCGAACGCAGGAGTGGTGGACTCCCCCGCCGGGCGGGCGAGTTGCCAGCCCAGGTCGGGCTCGTCTCCCTCGATATCGTACTCGGCGCGGACCCGGACCAGGTCGTTTGAAGAATCTCGGACCAGAAACTCGACGAGGACGTTGCCGGAACCTTCCTCGTCCGGCGTCTCAAGCCGGGTAATCTCGGGGGGATCATTTCCGAGGGTCGTGCTGGTCTCCAGAACCGATTCGCTGCCGGAGATCCTTACCTGGACGTTTACGGCTGGTGTCAGGGCCTGGGTGCCCAGCTGATCGGTAGACCCGAATGCCCACAGACGTGTGTGCGAAGTGCCGTTGGGAGAGGTCTCGAGCCCGGTCAGCTGATCCGTGATTCCACCGCCGAGGTCGGGAACGAGGGCAACTTTGCGACGCTCCCCCGAGTTCGGATCGGTGAACGTGATCTCGGCATCCACGAGATCGGACTCCTGGTCCGCGAGGGTGAACTCGATCCGTGCCGGGGAGCTCTTTTCCTCCGAGATGAAGATCCTTGTGACAAGGGTGGATGAATTCGATCCGCCTCCCGAGCCTCCTCCCGAGCTTGTGGTGGCGACGATTCCTCCGGTCGCGTAGCCGCAGCCAATGAGGTGAGCCAGGGTCGAGAGCGCGACGAACGTGAAGAAGAGCATGCGGGCGAGGAGGGAATCGCTAGTTCTGGCGACAAGCTTTGCCATGAGTCGAGTCCTCCTTGGGGAACTCCGCGGGGCCGGGAGCATCGGTCTATTATTAGTTGTAAGTGACATTGATCAGCTCTACAACGGATAAGACCGAATCGAGGGTTCCTGGTGAAGAAACTTCTAGAGATCTGGCTTTAACATGAAAAATCGTTCTCTTTCAGGGCCGTACCATCGCGGCCGCCTCTTCCGGCTCGAGTCCCGATTGCCAGATTATACCCCAAGGATCCGGTCATCTGGCTGTTGATCAAGTATCTGAGATGGTCCGAATACAAACAAAGAGGAGGTGGCGTCGGGTTAATAACCGTCGCCACCTCCTCATTTTATTCTTCTGACGAACTCACAGCATCATCGTGATGACGCCTCTTTACTCGGTGGTGAGCACGATGCCGTTCGTGGCGCTGATTCCTCCCGGATCCGTGATGTCTTCCATGAGTCCCTGGAAGAACAGGGTTCGAGGAAGTCGGGTCCCGTGAGCCAGACGGAAGAGGTCTTCCGGCGCGGAAACGGAGGGCAAATTGGCTCGTCCGAGAATTCGGGGCCATCCGATGTTGTTAGCGATGATCACCGGTTGCGGGAAGCCGCCGGTCAAAGGACACGGATAACAAAGGGTGCCCAGGTTGAAGGGCAGGTTGACTTCCGTTCCCAGAGCCGGGGCACCAAAGTAGATGTACATGACATAGGCAGCCTGGTCCATGGACGGCGGTGCAGTGACACTGCAGGTGATCGGCGTGTCTCGGCTCAGTGTGACGACGCGCTCTTCGTTCCCCGCCGAGCCGTTGATGAACACCACATCGGTGATCGGACCGGCATTTTCGTTCACGTTTCCATACCGGCAGGCCACCTGAGGCGGAACGCCGTACTCGAAGGCGTTGATCAGGAGATCGTTGCCGTTTTCGTTTTCGATGGTCACCGTAATCTGACCGGTGCCCGGAGGTGTGAGTCCCATGATCTCGTTATCGTTCAGGATCTGAAGAGAGAGTAGGGGGGAGTCTCCGAACATCACGACGGTTTCCTGTGCCTTGGCAAAGTTCGAGCCGTGGAGAGTCACAAGTGTTCCACCGGCTTCGCTGCCGAAGGAGGGACTGACCGAATCGAGTTGCGGCGGCGGCAGGTAGTTGAAGGCGTCCTCGAGGCGGTCCGATCCGTAGAGGTTGGTCACGACCACATCCGCGGTTCCTGAGCCAGGAGGAGTGGTGGCCGTGGCAAGGGTCAGGCTCACGACATCGACATCTACACCCGCATTGTTTCCAAAGAGGACGGAAAAACCCTCCTCGTAGAAGTTGTGCCCGCTGAGCATGACTTCGGTGCCACCGGCAACCGTCCCCGAGCTCGGGCTGATGGAGACGATGTTCGGCGGAGCAAGGTAGGTAAAGACGTCTTCGAGGATGTCAAAGCCGTTGTTGTTGAGGACCTTGACGTTCACGATTCCCGATCCAGCCGGACTCACCGCGATGATCTTGCCCGAGTTGATCACATCCACCTGGCCGGAGGGAGTGGACCCGAAGTAGACCGTGGTGTCGTTGCTCGGCAAGAAATCTTCGCCGGTGATGGTGACGTTTGTGCCTCCCTGTTGAGGGCCGAAGTCCGGTGAGATTCCCGTGACGGTTGGCGGCGGAGTGTAGGAAAAGCCATCGTTGAGGATGGAGAGACCGTTCTCGTTCTCTACCGTAACATCGACCACACCTTCGCCAGAGGGACTGACAGCCACGATCGATGTCGAGCTCGTGACGACCACGGTGCTGGCGAACTGGTTGCCAAACTTGACGCTCAGCCCTTCGTTGGTTCCGAGGCCATTGTCGCTTGCGAAGTTGGACCCGGAAAGAGTGACCTCGGTGCCTCCGGTTTCCGGACCGAATTCCGGATTGACCGAGGCGAGGAACGGGGGCTCATTGTAAGAGTAGCCATCGTTCAAGATATCGGTGCCGGTCGAATTGGTCAGGGTTACATCAACGACACCTTCACCTTCGGGTGCTACCGCAGTCAAGGAAGTGGAATTGAGGACCTGCACGTCGGTGGCAGGATTGTCACCAAAGAAGAGGGTCGTATCCGGACTGGAAGTGAAGCCGACTCCGGTGACGGTTACGGAAGTGCCTCCTGGCTCGGGTCCGCTTGCGGGAGAAATTCCGGTTATGCGGGTCACATCCTCGTTGTCAGGAGGTGAGAAGCTGAAGTCATATCCACCGATATCATTCGGAGTAAAGGTCAGTTTTCCTGCCCAGAGGTCAAAGGGGCGCTGGAGGTTGGTGAAGTGCTCGTAGAATCCTTCGCCCTTTCCTGCTCCCCCGACGAGTTGGCTGGAGAAGTTCACATCGTAGAGGATCGGTTCTGCGCCACCCGGCGAGATTCCCACGATGCTGTCGGCGGATCGGATGAATGAGTAGCAGTATTCGATATTCCCGTTCTTGTGAAGGCTGACCACGAAGGTGTTCGAGGGAGCGTTGGCAGCTTCCGGAATTCCCAGGTAGGTCACTTCGAGGAGGTCCGAGGTCTGACGCACATAGACGTCGACTTCGTCATTCGTTCCCCCCGAGGAGGGATTGAGGTCATCGAAGAGAGCGGCGATGCGAGGCTCGGGCCCCCCGAGGTCACTCACGGATTCGGTGAAGTCCGTGTCTCCCGATCCAAAGGTGAGATATCCGTTGGATCCAACGTAAACCGAGGAATAGACCGTTTGGTAGAAAGTGAAGGCGAAGCCCGAGTTGAACAGGACTTCCTTGAAGGAGTCATCTGGCATATGGAGCTGATTGGCTCCAGGAGGCGCGGTCGGGTTGTCCTTGTTGACAACGATGTCGACGCCGCTTGCGGTGGCGCCGCCCGAGCTGACATCAATGACGGTGGCATCCGACAGGTCGTCCACCTCATTGTCTCCGGCTCCATAGAATTCAGGGCGGGGAGCAAAAGAGAGCCCGAAGCCATCGCCGGACGAAGTGTTTCCGTTGTTTACGTTGGAGTACGCGACCGTCCAGTTGTAGCGGTTGAGGAACAAGGAGATCTCGTCGGCGCCGTCGAAGTAGCGGGTTCCCACGATGTACTTACCCGGGGGGAGTCCGTCCAGCTTGAAGGACCCTGCTGGGTTTCCTTCCGCGTTGAAAGTTGATTCCGTAAACACTTCTACGACCGGCTTGAGAGTGTGGGCGTCCACGGCGAATACACTGACGCCTTCTCCCGGGGTCGGATCGTCCAGGATCACTTGCCCCTCGATGCTTGCAAAGCTCGTGAGGAAGTTCGGCTCGGGGTAGAGTCGAGAGCTTGAGGCGATATCGTCGTCTTCGAGAACTCGTTGGTCCAGCTGTCCCGCAACAGTCCCCTGAACGAAGGGCACCATGGTGGCGGAAGGACCGGTCAGGCTTGAGTGACTCAATCCCTGGAAATGTCCTGCCTCGTGAACGGCGACGGCTTCGATGTCAAAGATCGATCCTGAAGCGACCGGAGAATCCACCCAGTCGTAAGATTCGGAGTTGAAGCTGATGTCGGCGTCAATGATGGTTCCGGCCGGCAGAAGAGTGCCGTCGGGGTAGATGCTGGGGCTGAGGTCAACGTTGCCGTCGTTGTTGAGATCTCGGTTCGACGCGTTGACGGTCAGGTCGCCGGTAAGATAGGTGGCATTGGCGATCGCGAGAAAAGGGGCGCCGCCGGTGGCGCCCGGATCCAGGAATGTAACGATGTTCTTTCCATCCAGCCCGATGTCGGTCGTCGTGGTGAATCCCTGATGGTAGAAGTCTATCTTGGAAGTACTGATATCTGACCAGGAGAAGAAGGCGTTTTCGACGGCCATCCTCACCTCGCTGAGGCTGATGGAAGTGCCGTTTCCATTGTTGAAATTATTCGTGGCCCCCTGGTCGTTCATGTTCCAGGGAATTGGAAGGGCTACTTCATGCCAACGAAGGTCACCGATGGTGGATCCCCCGTTGAGGAGTCCTTCGATGTTCCCTCCACCATGGATGAGGGATGGTTTGGCAAAGAAGAGCGCTCCTGTTACGACAAGAAACGCGACGATTCCTACAATAATTCGTTCCCGATTCATGGGTGATGACTCCTTTAACGCGGTCGGCGTGGCTCTTTTGTTTGGACGTTGGGCGTGAGAGGACTTTCCCGAGACGACGACTTAGTGGTCGTTCTTCTTGGAGTCCGTCCTGGCTTTGGTCGCTTCCTTGGACTTCTCGAGGGCTTCGTCGAGACGTCCAATGCGTTGAAGGACTTTGTCCACGGGAAGAAGCTTTCCGTTGGGGACCGAAATGGAGTCTTTTCCATTGTGAGTGGAAACGGCCCAGACCGTACCGGAAAGGTTGTAGGAGCCTTGATCGTTCTTGTTCAGGAACGCAACGATCTTCTCGCCGGGTTGAAGGTTCGGGAAGCCGGCGACGCGTTGTCCGACCGGGAAGGGATGCTTGACCTCTCCTCCAAGAACTCGAACGGAGATCTCGGTGGCAGGGTCTCCCTTTGCCGATCCATGGACCTTCACCTCATAGGTGGTGTAGATCTTCTTGCCATCCCAGGCGGCGTCTTTTGAGATCACCTCCCCGAACATGGCAATGTCGGTTTTTTGTAAGAGTTGAAGGGGTTTGAGTTCACCTTCTTTTGACGTAGAAAATGCCGGAGGGGCCGCAAAGGCGACGGCGACTAGAAGAAGGCCTAGGGTCAGGCCGAGGGGATGGTTCAGACGTGGACTGGGCATGGTTTCAATGCTCTCCTGGCTCGGTCGAAGCGGTTTCTCACGGCGGCGTCTCCTACTCGCACGGATGCCGATATGACTGCTTGGCATCGCCGTAATCAACCTGGGTTGCTCTTTCGAACCCCCGAGCGCGGCTGTTCTTGAGTGATTTGGGGCCCAAGAAGCCACATGCGTAAAGAAAGGGGGCGAGGAAGAATACCCCATGAGAAGAGTCGGGCAAGGGATTTTGAACCAGATCCTCAATGAAGGGGGGTGATTATTTCGACGAGAGACTGTGGGAGAAACATGGTCACGGAGGACAAGTACTTGTCCAGGAACGGCGCACGGAAACGAAAGAGTCGATCGAGAGCCCCGCGGAAGGAGCAATCGAGAGCCAAAGTTTTTTCAAAAGAGCCCGAATCGCTCCCGAAGAGGAGTGACTGGCTCAAGAGGCTCGCACCGTGGATCCTGGTGATTCTTGCCGGTGCGCCTTATCTTTCTTCCTTGTCGAATGGGTTTGTTTCGGATGATCAAATCGTGGTCGTCGAGAATCCTTTTGTTCAGGATCCGACCCGTCTTCCGGAGCTTCTCGGGTTCACCGATGGGACACCCGAGGCTCGCCCGTTGCGCACTCTCACGTATCTTCTGGACCGAGCACTCTTTGGCGATGATCCCTTCGCGTTCCACCGCACCAACCTTCTCCTTCATCTGATTGCCACATTGCTCGTCTTCGGGCTCGGAAGAAGATTGAAGATAGGGCTGCTGGCTTCCTTTGTTGGAGCCGGGTTGTTTGCCGTTCATCCGGCTCACAGCGAGGCTGTTTTCTTTGTCACCGCCCGAAAAGATCTACTGGCGGTGATCTTCATCCTTTTGGCATTTCTCTCGTTTCTCACCTTTCAAAGGAAGGGAACCGTGTGGTCCTGCTTGATGGTGGTGGTGTGCGTTGTCTGTGCGGTCCTGGGGAAGGAAGTAGCGGTGGTGGCGCCGATCTTGTTTCTTGGATACGACTTCTTTTCCAGGGGTACCGAGAAGAGGGGGATCCAGCGGCTGGGGATCGTCCTTCGAGCGAGACCCTTCTTCTATGGGCTTTTCTTTGCCGGAGCGATCGCCGCTGGCATGTTGGCTCTGTTCGATCATAAGATTTCAGCTCGGGTGACTCCGGGAGGGGAGGGATTGTACGGAGACCTTACGAGCCATTTGTCACTCTGTCTTGCCGTATGGGGGAAGTATCTGGGGCTATTGTTCTTTCCCATTCAACTCTCTTCGGACTACTCTTTCGGGACATTCTTGATTCCGGATGGGATCTCTTCGCCCGGGGCATTCGTTGGAGCAGCCCTCTTGCTGGGTTGGATTCTCTTCGCTGGTTTCGCCCTTCGCCGGGGCAAGCTGGAAGGATTCCTGATGGCCTGGGTTTTGATCGGCCTTCTCCCGGTACTTCAGATCATTCCGCATCACGAGATTCTCTCGGAGCACAATCTCTACTTGCCCGCCGTGGGATTTTGTCTGGGGGTGGCAATGCTGCTGGTGCGTTTGGGGGAGAAGAAGCCTGGAGTCCTCCTGGCATGGGTATCGATCTTGCTGATCGTCCTCGGAGGAAAGACCTGGGTTCGTGGAGGAGACTGGCGAGACATGGAACGTCTTACCGGAAGTGTCCTTGAGGTGTACCCCGATTGTGCTCGCGCTCTTTACAATGAAGCATCGGTCGCCCTCTCCCGGAGACGAATGGATGAGGCCTACGCCGGCTTTCAGAAGGCTGTGGTCTCGGCCCGGAAGGCTCCTCCTGGCCTGGATCGAACACTGGGAGACTCTCTCAATCAGCTCGGGCTCCTGGATTACTCCGCCTATTCGGGACAGGGGAAGCAACCCGGGGACCCCCGTCTTTCTCGAGCTCTTCTTGCCTTCAAAGAAGCGGTCACCTTGAAGGGAAACCGGGACCTGGCACCGGTGCTGAATCTTGCCACCTGTTCCCTCGCTTCGGGCTTCATCAAGGAGGCCCAAGAAGCACTCGAGCTACCGATGAAGGAGGTCATGGGGTCTTTTGATGGAGAGCTGTCATCCAAGCGGGAGCGAGTGGTCGAGCTCTATCTCTACGCCGGTGAACATCTGCCGGGAGATCGAAGGAATGACCGGTTGCTCGAGGTTCGTGGGGCGGCGGCGCTCCTCTCGGTGAGCTCAAAGGTTGATTCGCGCGAAGCCATGGCTCGGTTGCAAGAGGCTCTTTTGCGGGCAAACGAAGTGGAGGCGGTGTACGCCTTTCGAGCGACGGGATGGAAGGGCAGGGATGCCTCGTCACTCCGAGCCAAGATTCGGGCGCGCCACGGAAGGGAGAAGGGGAAGGGGCGAGAAGCCATCAAGCAGTCCTTTACCCGGGTGGATTGCGAGCGAGGCGAGTGGCTCGGGGACTTTCTTACCTCCGAGGAAGCGACAGGGAAGTGGCTTTCTCATGTCTCGAGTCATGTTCTCGGTTCGCTCAAGAAGCAAAGAAGCGGTGCTCTCTCCGTCGCTCGAGAGGGATTTCAAAAGGCCATGATCGAGCTGTGTGGATCTCGTTTCTCCCACGAAAAACCCCGGCTAGAACCCCGGTAGAACGCTTCAGAAAAGGGTGGCGTCTTACGCGGGAAGTTAGTACCCTTCGTGGCCTCAAGGCCCGACGCCTTTACCCAAATCGTCAATCGTGGGGCAAAATGGGCGGGTAGCTCAGTTGGGAGAGCGCTGCTTTCGCACGGCAGAGGTCGGGGGTTCGACTCCCCTCTCGTCCACCACCTATATCGTTCGTCCCGTGCCGATCAAAAGACCGACAGCGTGAGGATCACACCCCGTGATGGGAAAGCCTACCGGACTGGCCGTTGCCTTCAGTTGTTGCCTCGGGTTCCTTTCGTGTCGCTCCCCCGAGCGCATCCCGACTCCGGCGACGCTTCCTCTGATCTTGCACACTCTTCTGGATCGCTGTGAGGTTGTCGACCTCACTCATGGCCTGAATGAAGCGAACCCGTATCTTCCGGTTGACGGATACCACCCATTACGGGTCGAGGTCGTCGAGACGATGGAAGAGAACAAGAGGAACGCGAGGATCTACTCGGTACCGGAGCATTATGGGACTCATCTCGATGCGCCAAGACACATGAGGGACGAGGGGCTCGGTGTGGCGGCTCTTCCCCTTTCGCAATTCGTACGTCAGGGGATTGTCATCGACATGCGAGCCCAGGTCCTGGAGAACCCGGATCATGCCCTCACTCTCGAAGAAGTCCTTCGGTGGGAACGCAAGAACGGAAAGATTCCCGATGAGTGCATTGTTCTCTTGCGGACCGGATGGGCAAGTCGGTTTGGATCCGGGGAGCTTTATCTGAATGCGGATAGCTCGTCCCGGTTGCGGTTTCCCGGTTTTGGCCTTGAGGCGGCTAGATTCCTGCTGGAAGAGCGAGGGGCCGTCGCTCTTGGAATCGATACTCTCGGTGTAGATCCGGGGCTCTCCAAGGATTTTCCTGTCCATCGACTTGGGGCCGACGCCGGCATCTACTTCCTGGAGAATCTCGCTCGACTCTCCGAACTTCCCACCCGGGAGTTCTTGCTGGTTGTTGCTCCGACCAAGCTCGAACAGGCGTCCGGAGTCCAGGTTCGCGTCTTTGCCTTTGTCGGCAATTGATCCGGTCGGTCTTGTTTTCTTCGCTGACCGTTAGCAACGAAGAAACCTTCATGGCCGGGTGTAGAACGCCTTACTGGGTCGGCACAAAACTCTTCAGTTTCTCCACGGCCACGGCCAGGCGTTGAAGGACCGTATCTCGGCCCAGGATCTCCATCGACTCGCAAAGAGGCGGAGTGACCTTGCTTCCCGTGACGGCGATCCGAAGTGCCATGAAGAAGTCGCCCTTTTTCCACTCCATTTCTTCCGCCTGCGCCACACAAAGGGCCTCCACGTCGGCAGGAATCATCTCGCCGGTGAAAGCCTCCAGGCGGACCCGAAAGGCTTCCAGGACCTTTCCTACTTCGACCGGGTCTTTCTTCTTTTTGGGAAGTAGATCAGTCGCTTCGTATTGAAGCTCCCGATCTCTGAAGAAAAAGCCGAGCCGTTCTTCGACATCGGACAGGTATTTGATGCGCTCCTGAATCAGGGGTACGGCTGCCTCGAGGGTGGCATCGTCCGGATAGGAAACGCCGAAGTTCTTGATCTTTTCGGCGAGCTCCTTGGTGCCGAGCTCCCTCAGGTACATACCGTTCAGCCATTCGAGTTTGGTGATGTCAAAGACGCTGTTTGCCCCTTTGATGCGGCTGACGTCGAACGTTTTTGCCATCGTCTGAAAATCGAAAATCTCGGTTCCATCCTCCATGGAGTAACCGAGAAGACCGAGGAAGTTCAGCAGTGCTTCCGGCAGGATGCCCTTTTCCTCGTACCAGGTAAGAGAAGTGGGACTCTTTCTTTTTGAAATCTTGCTCTTGTCCGGATTGAGAAGAAGGGGGAGATGGGAAAAGGAAGGGGCCTCCCAGCCAAAGGCGTTGTAAAGCAAGATGTGCTTGGGAGTCGAGATGATCCAGTCGCCGCCACGAATCACGTGGGTGATGCCCATCAGATGGTCATCCACCACATTGGCGAGGTGGTAGGTCGGAAAGCCATCGGACTTGACGATGACCTGATCATCGATGTCCTGGTTTTGCAGGGTGATGTCTCCCCGGATCTCATCGTGGAAAAGAGTGCTTCCTTCCCGGGGGACTTTCAGGCGGACGACCGCTTTTTCTCCGTTCGCAATTCGCGCACGAGCATCCTTGAGGTCGATGTCCCTGCATCTTCCGTCATAGCGCGGGTCTTTTCCGGCCTTTTCCTGAGATTGGCGAAGCTCGGTGAGAGTTTCAGGCGTGCAGAAGCAGGGGTATGCCGAACCTTTTTCCAGCAGGATTTCCGCATGGTCTTTGTAGATGGAAAGCCGCTCGGATTGGCGATACGGTCCGCATTCGCCCCCGACATCCGGGCCCTCGTCCCAGCTGAGGCCGACCCAGCGGAGAGCTTTGTAGATCCCCTGTTCATACTCGGGCTTCGAGCGGGCCTGATCCGTGTCTTCAATGCGTAGGATGAACCGGCCTCCGTTCTGGCGGGCGAAAGCCTGGTTGAAGAGAGCGATGTACGCGGTGCCGACATGGGGATCACCCGTCGGGCTGGGGGCGATGCGGACTCGTACCGGGTTGCTCATGGGGGTCTCCTTGGTGGGCTCGATGTTGTCGAGCCCCATTCGGCTGCTTCGGGGGCCCTGTCATCCTGTCAGGGCGAGCGATTTTTGATCCTGCTTTGTTGGCAGAGTACATCCTTGCGAACCACAATCTAGTGGGGTGGGTCAAAAGCTCTGCACAGAAGTTTCGGGCCATTGCGTTGAGTCCAAGGCGTGTGGTCAGGGGGGCTGATGGTCGGAGAGGGCTCCTGAATTCAGACTCCATCCGGTGTCCAGAGGGCAGATAGAGCGATTTCGCACCCTCGAAATGGAAATTTTCTTTTGTTTTCCGGCCACGACTTGATTCCTCGATCGTTATATTAGTCAGACGAAGAAAAGCTTTGCAAAGAGGGATGGCCCCCAGGGAAGTAGCGAACTCGACTTGCTCTGCCAGCTCGAAAATGATACTGGCAAGTTCCCCTTCCAAAAAAACCTCAAGATTCTGGGCGGAATAGCCGAAGAAATTACCCGGAGTCCCGGAATATTTTGTTCCTTAAGTAGGTCTGACCGAATTCCGGTCACCTGACAGGGTCCCCAAGGCGATAGACGTCGCGCGTGACGTGCGACAACGTACGTGTAAGAGTAAGGGTGCACGGTATCGCCGATCGGGCAATCCATGGGGGCGCTGGGGCTCCTGAGTAGCGCTGGGCGGCGTAAAGCACATCGACAGGGAGCGGGCCCTCCACCCGAAGAACGGGGGGTGGGTTGACCGGGCCTATAATCTCGGTACCGATCTTGCGGTGAGAATCACTATAAAAGGAACGGGGTTGCGAAGGCTCTCCTTTCGCCCAGGGTTCAGGGATCGCGCTGGTGATCAGCCTTGATTCCTGTAAAATAGTAATTGTTGCTGTGAAACAGCTTGCTCGATGAGCCCTTGAGACGAGCTGATAGCAGAAAGAGATGATGTAAACCACTCTGAGAGTGGCGATTATAGCGCTGGTGGAAACCGAGGCGAAAAGGCGTTTTTCCGTTTCTTGAGATGTTTCGAGTTGTCAAAACGAACCGCGAGCAACCTGCTCTTTCCGGAAAAAGTCAACTAGAAAACAAAAAAGGGAAACGAACTTTGCTGCTTCTTGGGTCTCTATCAACAAAAGAAGACTAAAGACGACGACACCGAGATGTCTCCTACGAATACACAGGGAGACAAGGCAACGCGATGCGGAAATCGCAACCGCCGCCTCAGGTGTCTGTCGAGTATGGAAAAGAGGTTTGCCATGAGAAGAAGGAGGACGAGCGAATCCGGCTTCACTGATGAAGGCCTGGAGACGGCGTCGGATCGAGGCCACGGAAAGGGCAACGGTCTCGCCATCGTCCCCAACAATCGTCAGGACGAGTCCGAAGAGATCGCGGAGCAGTTGGGTTGGCAGCCCCGAGTCGCAGAGGATTCCGACGACACCTACTCCGGCAGCTCTGAAGAGACTTCTACGTCAACGACGAGCCGGGAGAGTGATGATGAAGAGCGGGTCATCGAGCCCGAGGCCGAATACACGAACGATCCGGTCAAGATCTACCTCAGCCAGATGGGGGAGCTCCCCCAGATTTCTCACGCCGAGGAACAATATCTGACCGAGCGTCTCGAGAATGCTCGAAAGACCTACCGACGACAAGTGCTTGGCCGCGGGATTGCCTTTGGCGCGGCAATCAGCACCTTGCAGGATGTTGCCGACGGACTCCGAGCATCGAGCCGTATCTTCAGCCTTGATTGCTATAGCCCGACGAAGAAAAGAAGGCTCACGAATCAGCTTCCGGAAAGAATCAAGCTTCTTGCCAAGCACCTTGCCAAGGCAAAGGACATCTACAAGAAGGCGTTGATTACGAAGGATGCGGATGTCGACAAGGCAAAGGAAAAGGTCCTGGCCAAGATCGCCGAGGGGGTCGAACTCTTCGAAGAGCTGAACATTCAGGTCAAGGATATTTATCCTCTCGTGACCAAGGTTGAGGATCATCTTCGCGAGATGGAGAGTGTGCGAAGGCGCATTCGACGCTATCGTGGAGACAAGAAGAATCGGTCCAAGTTGACCGAGGCCATGGAGCAGTACCAAGGCTCCGAGATCGAGGCTCTTGACACTCCTGCCGGTCTACGCGGGCATCTCCGCAAGACGAAGGCTTTGCTGGACGAATACGAAGAGATCAAGAAGGAGATTTCGGCAAAGAACCTCCGGCTTGTGGTGAGTATTGCCAAGCGCTATCGCAACATGGGCATGCCCTTCCTGGATCTGATTCAGGAGGGAAATACGGGTCTGATGCGCGCACTTGATAAATATGAGTACAGCCGCGGTTTTCGATTTTCGACGTACGCCACCTGGTGGATTCGCCAGGCGATTACTCGCGCCATTGCCGATCAATCGCGAACCATCCGAATTCCGGTCCACATGATCGAAACCCTCAATCGTCTGAAGAAGGCGAAGAGGAAGTTCTTGCTGGCCGAGGGGCGAGAGCCCACGCTGGATGAGACTGCGGATCTTCTGGGCGTGCCTGCGGAAGAGGTCAAGAAGATCTTTGAGGTCTTCAAGAATCCGATTTCACTGGATCAGCAGGTCGGCAAGCACGACGACCGATACGTCTCCGAGTTCATTGAGGACAAGTCGGCGGAGTCGCCGTTCAAGTCCACGAATCATGAGATGCTCAAAGAGCGCCTGAACGAGGTGCTGGATAGCCTTCCCATGAGGGAGCGTGAAATCTTGAAGCTTCGTTACGGACTGACCGACGGGTATACCTACACGTTGGAAGAGGTCGGTAACATCTTCAAGGTCACTCGAGAACGAGTTCGTCAGATCGAGTTGCGAGCTGTCGACAAGTTGCGGCATCCGCTGCGCAAGGCGAAGCTTGCCGGTTTTCTCGAGTGCATCTCGGATAACTGATCGAAGAAGGCTAATACTTCTTACGAGGAGCGGGCGGGTGAGATCATCACCCGGCCCGCTCTTTTTTTTGGCAACGAGCAAAAGGTTAATCATCAATGATTCCCATGGAGAAGGCTCTTGGAATCCTGACGAGGCGCATCAGGCGACGAACGAAGACTCAAGAGGTTCCTCTTCTATCGTGCCTTGACCGGGTTCTTGCCGAGTCGGTGAAGTCTGACCTGGATCTTCCTCCTTTTCACCGCTCGGCAATGGATGGCTTTGCCGTGCGTGCCCAGGATGTGAAGCGAGCCCCATGTCGGCTTCAGGTTGTGGAAACGGTCCATGCGGGAGAGGTCCCGAAGAAGAAGCTTCATGCCGGTCAGGCCTGCCGCATCATGACGGGCGCGCCACTACCCAAAGGGGCCGACGCTGTGGTGATGGTGGAGAGGACCGAGCTGGCTTCCGATGGGGCATCCGTTGTCATTCTGGAGAAGGTCGAGCCCCAGGAAAACTACTGCCCCCGAGGTGAGGATCTGAAGAAAGGGCGCCGGATCCTTTCTGCCGGAGCCGTGCTGGATCCTGTTTCGATCGGTATGTTGGCGACGGTTGGGCGTCCGGTCGTCAGCTGCTACCGCCGGCCGAAGGTCACGATTCTCTCTACAGGCGATGAGCTGGTTGCCCCCGGAGAACCGCTCGGTCCCGGAAAGATTCGAAACTCCAATGCGTTTACTTTGGCTGAGCTTGTTCGCAGTTATTCTGGTGATCCGGTCGTCCCGGGGATCGTCCGTGACAATCGACGGAGTCTGGCCGCCGCCGTGCGCGCGGGGCTTCGAAGCGACGTTCTTTTGCTCTCGGGAGGAGTCTCCATGGGGGCTTTGGATCTGGTTCCGGAAATCCTCTCCAACGCAGGCGTGAAGACTCATTTTCATCGGGTTGCTATCAAGCCTGCGAAACCGATCCTCTTCGGAACAACTGATACTTGCCTCGTTTTCGGTCTTCCCGGAAATCCGGTCTCGTCTCTGATCGGTTTTCTTGTGTTTGTCGCTCCCACCCTCGCGAATCTTCAAGGCAAGAAGGTGGAGCCCGGACATTGGCCCACGGCCCGTCTTGGAGTCGAGACCCGAACCTCCCCTCGGCTCACGGAGTTTCGACCTCATACTCTTGCCCGAGACAATAGAGGAGCCTATCGGCTTGATCCTGTCGAGTATAACGGCTCCGGGCACCTGGCGTCGTTGCTTTCCGCCGAAGCGATGGCGGTTCTCCCAGAGGGGGTCTCCAAGGTCCCTCGCGGCGCTCTTGTCTCGTACGTATCCCTACCACAGCCGAGGCTCGCGTGATGTCAGCGAAGAACCCCGAAACGGAAAATGGCACCCGACGGAGTTCTGAGCCGATGCCTCGTTTTTTCGCGAGGGGGCCACTTCAGGTCGTTGCTGGTCTGGTTACGGGTCTTGCGCTTTTTGTCGGCTTTCCCGACGTTTCCTGGTCGATGTTCATCTGGTTCGCCCTGACGCCCCTTCTGCTCTTCACCCGATGCGCAAGCCCGCGACGCTCCTTTCTGCTCTGGTTCCTTGCCGGTGCGATCTTCTATGGCTGGGGATTGGAGTGGTTGTTCAGGCTTTCGCTCGTGGGCGGTGTCATTGTTGTGGGAGTGATGGCGGGTTACATGGGGCTGTTTGGCTGGTGCGTACCCAGGTTAGTTCGATTTGGTTTTTTCAGATCTCCCTGGCTACTGGGCTGCGCCTGGGTGGCATTGGACCTGGTGAGGAGTCGGTTCCTGGGAGGGTTTCCCTGGTTGAGCCTCGGTCACGCGCTGATCGAGTTTCCCCGGGTCATCCAGGTGGCTGATCTGGGCGGGGTCTATCTCGTTTCTTTTCTCCCCGTGGTGTTTTCCGGATATCTTTCAGAGGTGGTTGCTGAGCTTCTTCGAGGGGATCAGAGAGCAAAGAGGAGAGCTATAAGGGGGGCTGCCGTTGCGGTCGCACTCGTGATTTCCGCGACGATCTACGGTTCCATTCGACTTGCGACGATCACTCTTGTTCCCGGGCCTCGGGTCGCGGCCATCCAGGCGAGTATTGATCCCTACGGAAAGCACGGTGGGTTCACCCAAAGGGAGATCTATTTGCGTCACCACGGTCTCTCGCATCGAGCCGCGAAGGAAGGTGCGGACCTCATTGTTTGGTCCGAGACCATGGGGCCCCGGGTCTCCTCCGCGGATCCGCGATCTCATGATCAAATTCTCGCCCTGACCCGGGAGTATGGAACTCCGGTCGTGATGGGGGTTGAGGCGACCGAGCCCCGTCCCGGAGGCGGAGATCCTCTCAACTATAATCGAGCTGTATTTCTCCGTCCGGATGGGGTGATCGACTCGTCTGACAAAGTCAATTTGGTGCCCTTTGGAGAATATATTCCGTTCCGCTCGCTCCTTCCGATGAAAGATGCGTGGGAAGGGGAGGTCCGGGAGAAGATGGGAAGAATTCCCGATATGTCCTCCGGAACACGCACTCCTCTTTTTGAGCTGCCAGTTTCCTCCGGGGAGACCTATCGTTTTGGTGCCCTGATCTGCTACGACAGTTTGTTTGCTCCTCTGCTCCGGAAATTCGACCTGAAACAGGCCGATTTCTTCGTGAATCTGAGCAATGACGGGTGGTACGCAGGAACGGCCGAACCGCGACAAATACTGGAGATGACAGTGTTTCGGGCGGTCGAGTACCGGGTGGCCATGTTCCGTGCGACCAATCTTGGCTACTCGGCATCGATCGCGCCAACGGGGGACTATGAGGTCCTTCCTGTCCCGGACCCTCTCCGGCCTCCACACGAAGGAGGGGTGGCACTTACTGCAGAGTTGCTTTTGACCGGGGCCAGTTCCGTGTATGCTGGGGTTGGGGACCTCTTCGCGTGGGGCTGCGTTCTGGTTCTACTCACCGTGCTCCTGGCGGGTTTGCGCCGCAAATAGGAGTGTTTTACGGCGAGTTTTTTTTGGCGTTGACTTTCAAAAGGGCCTCGATATAATTTTCGCCAACTTTGGGAAAATTCCCAACGTTAATAGTTCTGCTGTAAGAAGAAAGAAGGATTCTTAACTCGCGGTTGGCGCGACGATTCCAGGCTTTCATTGTGAAGGTCATAGGGTCAGACTGGCCGGGTTCCAAGGCCGATATGCCGCCGATTTGCATTCCTTTAAGAAGGGAACGAAGGGAGTCACGATGACCACCATTGGCAAGATCTTCGTTGTAGTCAATTTTCTGCTCAGCGTATTTTTCGTTGGCGTGGCAGCGACGGTTCTGCACAAGTCCAACGACTATCGCGAGCTTTACGAGACTGCACAGGCCGACATGAAGACGGCACAGGACGAGTGGAGCCTCGAAAAGGCGGAGTTCCAGGAAAAGAACTCCGAGCTCGACAAAGACCGAACTTCTCTCCGGACTGAGAAAGAGAATCTCAACGGAGACAAGACTCGGATCACCCAGGAGCGAGATCAGCTGCGAAACGACATTCGCGAGATCAACGCAACCAAGGATCGGATGTCATCGACCGTTGATGACATGCGAACCCAGTTGAATGAAGCTCAAGACTACGTCAAGAGCATCCAGGGTGACAAAGACAAGGCCGTCAACGACATGAACTCGGCCATGGGGCAAAAGCGCACCGCTGAGAACGAGCAAGCTCGACTGAACGACCTTCTCGAAGAGGAGAAGGCCCAGGTTGCAGAGCTTGAGCAACGGATTGCCAGCCTCGACGGTGAGCTCGAGCAGTGGAACCTCATCAACGAGTACTGGGCTAAAGAGCGCAGCGTTGACCTGAAGCAGTCTTTGGTTGCCGCACCTCCTATCAACGGTCAGGTTTCCCAGGTCAACGGTGAGCTGGGTTTTGTGATTCTGTCGGTTGGAAGCAATGACAACGTCAAGGTCGGATATCAGTTCGTGGTCTCCCGCGGCAGCTCCTACATCGCCGATGTCATCGTTGACACAGTCGAAGACAACATCAGCTCGGCCCGAATCAAGTTCACCAAGCCTGGTGGCGCGATTCGAGTGTCGGATGCCGTAACGACTCGCCTTTAAGAGTCAACGGCGGATGGGGGATCCGAGGGCTTTGGCCATCCGGATCCCAGGGTTGAAACCTGATCATTTAATGAAACGGAAATAGCGATGGCACGCGCACGAAGAGGCACTAAAAAGCCACAAAAAGAGAAGAAAGCGAAGCCTGAGAAGGCCAAAAAGCAGAAGCCAGAGCCGGTCATGGAAGAAGATTTTGGCCCAGCCCAAGATCTACTCCCGATCGGGCTTGTGGTTCTGACCACGCTCTTCCTTCTTGTAGCTACGGTCATTGTTTGGCTGCAACTTGGGCAAAGCTATGGCGCTGGTCCGTTTGCGAGCTAGCTCTTGATGTCGCTTTCTGATTGAGCTACAGGGTGCCAGCTTTTTTGAGCCAAGTATATTAAGAGTGGAAGAGCAGGGGGTTTCTCGGTTCTTTCAACAGCCGTCTAAATCTGCGCTCCCGCCTCGATTGCTATTCGGGGTCGGGGGCGTCAGTTTTTCAAGGCTGCTGCCTTCCTTACTGCGGGGTAACGGAGATCATCGTGATCTCCTCAGGGTGGGCCCCAAACGATTCTTCGGCAGATGGGAAATGGGTCGGAGGTCGGTCGCCCCGAGGCGACCTGCAATATCTTCGATCCTCTGCACGAGGACCCAAGGCGATGATTCGCGCCTTTGATTGGTTGCTGGGGAAGTTCTCTCTCGACATGGGGATCGACCTCGGCACGGCTAATACTCTAGTCTGTGTCCAGGGGGAAGGGATCGTCCTTTCCGAACCGTCCGTGGTTGCGGTTCAAAAGGGGACGAATCGAGTTCTCCTGAATGGCAGCGCCGTGGGTGAAACCGCCAAGCGCATGCTGGGCAAGACGCCCGGCAACATCGTAGCGATTCGCCCCCTCAAAGATGGTGTCATCGCCGACTTTGAGATTACCGAAGCCATGCTCCGGTATTTCATCCGTCGTGTGCACAAGCGAACCTGGGGGCTCAAACCTCGGGTGGTGATCGCCATTCCGTCCGGCATCACCGCCGTTGAAAAGCGCGCGGTCATCAACTCTGCGGAGCGGGCGGGGGCTCGCAAGGTCTACCTCATCGATGAGCCCATGGCGGCGGCTATTGGGGTGGGTCTTCCCATCACGGATCCCTCGGGAAGCCTGATCGTGGATATCGGGGGGGGGACCACGGAGGTCGCGGTGATTAGCCTCGCCGGCATCGTCCACGCCGAGTCCATTCGTGTCGCCGGCGATGAAATGGACCAGGCGATCACCTACACCCTGAAGAAAAATCACAATCTTCTGATCGGGGAGCAAACCGCCGAGAAAATCAAGATCGCGATCGGCTCTGCCGCCCCCCTCCAGCAAGAAATGCGCCTGGAAGTGCGTGGACGTGACGTTGCTTCCGCACTCCCGCGCAAAGCAGTGGTATCCTCTGAAGAAGTTCGTGAGGCCTTGCAGGAGCCGATCACTTCGATCGTGACCGCCATCAAGCGGACCCTCGAGAACACGGCTCCGGAGCTGGCGGCCGACCTGGTCGAACAGGGAATCGTCCTGGCCGGCGGCGGCGTTCTACTCCGAGGTCTTGCCGAGGTGATTTCAGCGAGTGTGGATCTTCCCGTGCGGGTCGCCGACGACCCGCTCACCGCCGTAGCTCGGGGCACGGAGAAGATCCTTGAGCAGCTCGGATTGCTGCACCAGATTCTGAGCTCGGCGGATGATTAGCCCGGAGTCATTCGAGTAGGTCAAGAGCGCACGCCCCGTGGGAAACACCTCATGGCTGAGGTGAAGCGGTTGGGACGACATGAAGAGGATTGTTCGCATTCTTCTCCTTGTTTCGGTGCTCGCGTTGCTGTTTCGCTACCGCATCGTGGTGCAGGAACCAGTGGAGGCTTTACTCGCCGGCTTTGGGTCGGCGGACTCGGTGGCAGATCCGAGTTCATCTGCTAACTCTTCGCTTTTGCGAGGAGCCTGCGAGATACGGGATCGGTTTGTTCTTGCCCAGCGTTCTCTCGTACGCGTTCCCGACTACGTTCGCCAGTCCGATCATTACGAAGTCGGCCAGGTCGAAGGGGCGTCGATCAAAGACAAGACCCTCCAGGTCGGACTGGGGGCACTCCAGGGAGTGACGGTGGGAGCCCCCGTACTTTTTGGAGACGTCTGGGTCGGAGAGGTCGAGTCCGTCGGATCCCACTCTTCGAAGGTCAAGGTCGTTTCTCATCCCCGGTTTCGGACCGGGGCTTTTCTCTCTCGAAAAGATCGGGAAGGGAGGCCCATTCGACTCTGTCTTCAAGGGACCACGGAGGCGGCTCATTTTCTCGAGGTTCTTTTTGTCAGCGTGTACGAGGAGATTCTTCCCGGAGCACAAGTTCGGGCTCTCCTTCAGGATCGCCCGACGTGGTCCCCCCGCCTTGGCAGAATCTCCGGATCGGGTGGGCCTGGAAATCATCGAGGGATGCTCCGGCTCGAACCGCTGGTCGATCTTTCTTCCCTTTTTTACGTCTCCATTCAGTGCAAGAAGGCCCAGTCGACGGGAGCCCTTGCTCTTGGATTTGTTCGGTTTTCCACGATCCTGGCCAAGATCAAGCAGGGGAGGGATCCCGCTCCCTTTCGGGAGTCTCTTCTTTTGAACCGGGGAAGCCGGGATGGGGTGCACCCGGGTGCCGCCGTCCTGGTTCAAGGAGTACTGGTCGGGTGCGTGAGTCGGGTCTCGGAAACGACCTGTCGGGTGCTACGGCTCGGAGATCCGGAGCTTGAACTCATGGGGACCCTGACTTCGACTGATGGTGAGGTGACCGCAGAGTCCTTCGCCGGGATCCGTTTCCGCTTCTTGCCCAAGGGGCTTCTGACATCCGGATTCATTGAAGTCCTGGGACGGGAAGGGACTCCCGCGGTTGAGGAGGTTTCCTTGTTGTTGACCGCAGCCGGAGCCGGATCCATTCCCGCGGGTGTGCCGGTGGCGCTGGTTCCTCCAACCGAGGGGGGAGGTGACCGTCTTCCGGTTCGCCTCCTCGTCGATCTGAGAAAGGTCGATGCAGTGGAGATTCTTCTGGATCCTTCCTGGGTTGAGCGATCATGATCCGGGGCCTGGCAATTCTGATCGTGATTCTTTTCATTCCCTTTCTTGAACAGCGAGCTCTTCCTGGAATTCAGGGGATCCATCCCGATCTTCTGTTTCTCGTGTCCATCTCCGCGGGTCTCTACCTGCGGCTTCGCTGGGTCCTGGTTGTCGGTTTGCTCGCGGCTTTGTCTCGCTCTCTCCTTTCGATCGACTCCACGTCGGTTCTTCCCCTCTTTTATCCGCTTGCGGGTAGCCTGGCTCACATGGCTCGATCTTTTGTGTTTCGGGATCATGTCCTGACCTTGTGCTTGTTGGTCTTTTTTTCTCACCTACCCGTCAGTCTTCTGTGGCGCGGAGGAGCTGGAGGATGGGGGGGAGCTTTTCTCGATGCCGGCATGTTTTCTCTCTATACCGCTCTCTTTGCGCCGCTAGCATTTGGGATTTTCCGATTCCTCAGGCTTCTTCGCGAGGAATCGGGAACTGCGGGGCCAAGCCATGTTTCGTAGTCGAATCGCAATTCTCGGAGGCATTTTCGCCCTGCTCTTCTTGATCGTCTTTTGCCGACTTACCTGCATCCAGATCGTCCGGGGCAGCGAGCTTGAGGGCAAAGCGGTAGAAGCCAGGATTCGCAAGCAGCCCCTGCCCGCCCGGCGGGGAAGGATCGTGGATCGGCTGGGGACTCCTCTTGCCTATGATGTGCCTGGGTTTGATCTCTTCTGTCAAGTTGGCTATTTCATCCGGGGTACGGCTCTTGGAAGCTTGGCGGGACTTTCGAACATCTTCGACGCCCGGGGTTCGACATCCGAAGACCCGCGCTATTGTTTCCCGAGGAAAGAACTCCTGCCGCTCAAGATCACGAACATCAACGCGATTCGCTCCACCGAAATCCGGGAGAGCGCCAAAGATGCGATGCAATCATTGCTGTCGTGTCTTCCTCGCCGGGAGTTTGCTTTATTTTCCGGAGAGGGGGCGGCGGGGTCCGGTACAACACTGGGTGAGTTCATCGGCCCGGATCTCTCACCCGAGCTCCTGGCTCGCGTAGAAGACCGAAAGAAGGATCGGAATCTCTGGACGCAAGCGGCGATCCTCCTCACCGCGGTTCGTAGAACCTCGCTCGCCGGAGTACTTTCGGATCCATCGGTAGCCCTTGATACCGTTCTGCGAATCCGAGGAGAGGAGGTCTCGGCTCTCCCCGGGAGTCGGCTTCGGAATGAGGCCAGGTCCCGTCTTGCGTGTCTTCTGGGGGTTGAACGAGATCTGGTGGACGAAATTGTCCGCAAGTATCCGGCGGAGTCCGTGGCCATCCGCGCTCTTGGCACCCTTGATGATGCGCGAGAGCGAATGATGGAGGAGTGCCGCGCAACCGTGAATCAGCTTTCCCGCATCGCCAAGGTTTCGGGCCGGGAGCTCTCCGAACTTGTGCTTGTTCTGGATCGCGTCTGGTTCAGGGCTGATCTTCGAGTGCGATCTCGGGTCGGGGAGTATCTCACAACGAACGGGGACGCAGCGACGCCTCGCGGTCTTTCGACCGAGTGGGCTGCTCGAGATGTGGACTATCCTTTTCGGAGGGAGCGCCTGTTCAAGTCCATTCCCTACGACGCGGTCCTTACCGTCTTTTCGGAGGCGATTCCGGGCCTTGTGGTGGAACAGCGATCTCGGCGGGAAATCAGGAGTGCTTCGGATCTGCAACTGATTGGCTGGACCGGTGCTCCGGACGAAGCGCGCATCGTCAAGAACAAGGCCCGGCTTTCCGAGCTGAAGACACGGGCGGAGAGAGGCGATCTGCCCCTTCTTTCTCGCTCGGAGATGATGAGGCTCGAGGAGCGGGGGCTTGCTGCCGGTGACTCGGTTGGAAGTCAGGGGTTGGAGCGGACTTTTGAGGAACAACTCCGGGGTCGTCGGGGCTATCGCTTTGTTCTACGGGATCGCAGTGGACGCTGCATCGAAGTCCTGGAGGAGAGACCAGCTGTTCAGGGCGAAGACCTTGCTCTCACCGTGGATGTCCGGCTCCAGGATCTCGCGGTGAAGGCCCTTGATGAGCGAAAAGGTGCGGTCGTGATCCTGGGAGCCGGAACGGGCGAGGTCTTGTGCCTCGCATCCTCTCCTGGATTCGATCTCGATTCGTTCCGGCAGAATTTTGACGCACTGCAGGCGGACGAACGAAAACCTCTCCTTCATCGAGCGGTGCGGATACCAGGGGGATATTTTCCGGGTTCAACGTTCAAGGTGGTGCTGGCCGTAGCTGGCCTGGAAGAGGGGATCATCACGGACCGTTCGACCTTTCAGTGCGGGGGAAGTTTGCGCCCAGGAAGCACACATACTTACAAGTGTTTGGGGACCCATGGCACGATCGCCCTTCACCGCGCCATGGCCCGTTCTTGCAACGTTTACTTCTATCGCCTCGGGGAAAAACTCGGGCCGGAGAAGATCAAGCACTGGGCGGAGGTCTTTGGCTTTGGCCAAAAAACCGGCATTGGAGTCTATGAAGACGCGGGGGAGATTCTCTCTCCCACGGGACGAAGATGGGGCATTGGCGATACCTGGCATCTATCCATCGGTCAAAAGAACATCACGGTTACTCCGCTGCAAGTCGCACAGATGATGTCGGTCATCGCCCAGGGGGGGGAGCTCGTTCAACCACGGCTCGTCCCGAGATCCGCAAGCTCAAACCGATCCCTTCCCGATCGAATCCCACTGGGAATATCCCGGAGAACCCTGACTCTGGTGCAAAAAGCGCTTGAAGAAGTGGTCGAGACCGGCACTGCATCTTCCCGAGGCCTCATGCGATATCGGGCCGCGGGAAAAACCGGAACTGCCGAGGTTGGACCGGACAGGATCGATTCCACCTGGTTTGTGGGCTACGCTCCCGCCGAAGCGCCCAAAGTTGTCGTGACGGTTTTTCTGGAGTCGACTCCGGGAGGCACGGGCGAAACGGTTGTTCCCATCGCTCGCGAGATGTTCGAGGCGTACTTCAGCAGTCTTCGGCAGGGGGAATGATGGCGTTCTTTCAAAAGACCCAGTCATTGGAAAGAAATGGCGGTCCTTGGGGCTATGAAAGCACCTGGGTTGGTCGTTTTTTTCAGCCGGGGATTCTCCAGAGACTCGACTTTTTGATTCTTGGGACCACCGCTGTCCTCATGATCATCGGTGCTCTTTTTATCGGAAGTGCTTCTTTGAGCGACTTGACCCCCGGGGAGTCAGGTCTTCCGTCCCGGCAACTTCAATGGATCGGGCTTTCGGTCGTGGTTTTTCTTGTCGTTGTTCTGGTTCCCTATATCCGACTGGTGCGCTGGTCGCTCGTGTTTTACCTCGGCCTTCTCCTGATCCTGGCATACACCATGTTCTTTGGAGAGATGAAGAACAACTCCCGACGATGGCTTCCCCTCGTTGCCGGCTTTGGGCTGCAGCCCTCCGAACTGGCCAAGCCTGTTCTCATTCTTGTTCTTGCCTGGATCCTGCGGTATCGACATCGTCCGGATTCGCCGCGGGGGCTTGTCATCCCCTTGCTGATGACCGGTGTTCCCGCTCTTCTTGTGGCGGCCCAGCCGGATCTTGCCACGGCTCTCCTGTTTTTCCCCATCCCTCTTGCCCTTTCCTTCGTGGCAGGAGCAAGAATGCGGTCCTACTTTTTTGTGGCGTTGGTTTGTCTCGTGGCCCTACCCCCGACGTACTTTTTTGGCCTGCGAGATTATCAGCGGGATCGGATCAAGGAGTTTGTCGTTCCCAAGGACAGTGATCGGATGGGGGGGCGCTACCAGGTCGAGCAATCCATGATCATGATTGGATCCGGTGGTTTTTGGGGAAAGGGTCTCGGCCAGGGACCTCAGAACCGGTTGGATTATCTTCCCGAGCGTCAGACCGATTTCATTTTTTCGGTGATCGGGGAAGAGTGGGGGTTTGTGGGCTGTGCCTCCGTACTTCTTCTTTTCCTGCTTCTGGTGGTTTCCTGTCTTGGGGTTGCTTTGCGGGTGCGTGAGCCCTGTGGACGGCTCATCGCCGTCGGGGTGGCCACCAGCATCGCGATTCCGGTTTTCGTCAACACCGCGATGACTCTGGGAGCGGCTCCCACGACCGGGGTGCCCCTTCCCTTTCTCAGCTACGGGGGGTCCTCTCTTCTCACCCATATCATGGGGATCGGGCTCGTGATGAACGTGAATCTCCGCAGAGTTCCGGTTTTGGCTCGGGGGGACTTTGAGTCGTAACCATCGCTGTATGTTACATTTGAGTCGGTCTTAGGTCGGTGGGAAGCGAACCCGTCGAGACCGGCAATCAAAAGCCTCGGAACTATTCACCCCATGGCCGACTCCAAGGACGAGATGGAGCTCAGAACTGCACCGGCGCCGCCGGACGATGATGAGGTTCTGGTTCGTCGCTGCCAGGAGGACGATCGCGATGCGTTCGACCTTCTGACGCTTCGGTACCAGGATGAAATCTATCGTCTGGCCGTCCGGATGATCAACGATCGTGAGAGGGCACGGGACATTGCCCAGGAGTCTTTTCTCCGGGCGTTCCGGGCCATCAAGAATTTTCGGGGGCACTCGACATTCTCGACATGGATTTATCGCATTACTCTGAACCTCTGCTACAACGAGCGCCACTCCCGGCGCCGGGCCATGGCGGCTTCGACCTTTTCCCTCAATGCGACGGGAGAGGACGACGAAGGGGCCATGGAACTTCCCGATCAATCCCGGGAGCCAGCGGGAAGAGCGGTAACAGAGGAGCTTTCGCGAAAGATCTTCGAGGCAGTCGATTCTCTCGACGAGTCACATCGGACGGTGGTCATCTTGAGGGACATGAACGATCGATCTTATCAGGACATTGCCGAGATTCTCTCGTGTCCGGTCGGAACGGTTCGCTCGCGTCTTCATCGAGCTCGCATGGAGTTGCGGGAACTTCTCATCGACGACGTCGAGTAAGTTTCCAGGAAACAGAGTATTTCGGATTACCCTTCGGGTGAGCGCTGCCGCCCGCGAGAGTCATCCACATTTTTTCCACCGCTCGGCCTCGAGCCGAGAAGTCACGGGGATATTGCCGAGGACGCATGATGATGAACTGTGAAACCTGTTCCGATAGTCTATCCGCCTACATTGATCGAGAACTTGAAGCAGGGGAAGCGTATGCTCTTGAGGGTCACCTTGAAGGCTGTGCTCCGTGTCGCGACATTCACCAGAGTCTGGTGAGTTTGGTGACAACCGTTCATACAGTTCCGCAACCGATGGCTCCCAAGGGCTTTTCGGAGCAGGTGCGAACGGCGGTCCTTTCCAACCGACCGGATGGCGAGTTCTATCAGGAATCAAATCCGTCCGTTGCAACCAAGACTCCTCGTATATTCCATCTTGGTTTCCGGGCTGCTGCGGCGGCGGTAGTCCTCGTTGCATCCACCTGGTTTGCCATCGGGATGATTCAAGACACCAACAACGGAACCCCGGTCTCGACCAACGGCTTTGCGGATGCAGACGGACTTGAGCCCGTTGAGCGAAGAGAAGCGAACAACACGGTGACGGATCCGGCTCCGACCCGAGAAGCCATCCCGATTCCCATCACGAATATTGGCCTTTCAAAGCCCGAAGAGCTTCAGGGGCTACAGCCGGTGATCTTGCAGGACGACGTTCCCAGGGCCGGGAACTCGACCGTCCAGCTGGTATGGATCCGGGGGCAGGGTTCGTTCCCCGCATCGGAACTTGCCAATGCCTTGGGTGTTGAAGAGCTGTCTCGCGTACCTGTCCAGGCCGCGGATCGCCTCGATGAGGTGGGTCTTGGCCGGCCATCGAGCAGGCCCCTCTACTGGACCGAGGAATGGATGACCGTGGGCGCCCTCGATGAGCTCGTGCAACGCTTCCGTCGCATGGATCGAATCGCGTGCATCGGATCTCGATCGACCTCTCGGGAGAGCTTGTCGCTGAGCCCTCTTGCGCAAGAGGAGCAGATTTCGCCGGAAACGACGGATCGGGTCAGGGTCCTGGTTGTGGTCGAAAAATACTAGCAGACTTCTCGTCGGCAAGACCAACGCCACTTGTTTGCGGTATAATGGAATCGTTCTCAGGCTAGCTGATTTCCCGCGTCGATTCCCGAGCGCCCATGAGCCGCCCCTCACGCATCCTGATCGTCGAAGACGACGACGTCCAGCGAGAGTTACTCCGCTCGATCCTCGAGCTGGAGGACTTCGTCGTGATCGAAGCGTCCGAGGGTTACGAGGCGCTTTCGCTCATGCGAAAAGACCTTCCCAGCCTGTTGATTACTGACAACTTCATGCCCGGTCTTGACGGCTACAGCCTCATTGAAGAGATCCGACAAGATCCCACGCTCTCTTCCATTCCCATCGTTCTTCTGTCGGCCGGGGACGAGAACATTGCGGTCAATCGCAAGGTTCTGCGGGAGGGGTTTGATGTGTTCATGCAGAAACCCATCCTTGCCGATGAACTCATGGTTGCGCTTCGCGAAGCCCTGAGTCGGTCCGGCGATTCCTGATGAATCTGGATGCTCCGGTAACAGGGGTCAACGGTGTAGGACCGGCCATTTCTGGCTTTCTCCGAGAACTTGGCATCTACACGGTCCGGGATCTTCTCTTTCATGTGCCCAACCGGCATGAGGATCGACGGGAGCGGGAGACGTTCGAGTCCATCCGCGGTGGCGAATCAGGAATCGTTCTTGCCGAGGTGACACATATTCACGCAAGGAGGATTCGAGGGGGCCGGTCTGTGGTAGAGGCAAAGCTCAAGGATGAGACCGGAACCGCCAAGGCCATCTGGTTCCATCAACCCTACCTTGTCCGGTCCATTGCCGTCGGCACTCGAGCTCTCTTTCGGGGAAAGGTAAAGCGGTCGGCAAATGTCGAGATGCTGAACCCGGAGTTCGAGGTTGTTCGGGGGGACAACAGAACAAAGGGCTTCGGGAAGTTTGATGGATTGGTCCCGGTTTACCCCGGGACGGGGAAGATCAATACGTCTCGGTTGCGGAAACTCATCGGCGAAGCGGTCGAAGAATACGGGGCTCAGATCCCGGAGATCCTACGAGAAAAAGACCTTTCTTTCTTCAACCTACCGAAAATCGAAACGACACTCCGGTGGTTCCATCAACCGACTTCGGGTGAAGAGCTGAGGAGTGCGCTTTGTCGACTCAAGATGGATGAGGCCTATACTCTTCAAGTGGCCATTGCGCTCCTTCGCCAGCGTCAAATCCAGCAGCAACGGGAAGGGTTTTCCTGGTCTCGAACGACGTTGCAGGAGATTGCTCGCTGCTTTCCATTCGAGCTGACTCCCGGGCAAAAGAAGGCCGTAAAAGAGATTCTTGCTGATCTTGCCCGAGGGCATCCGATGCACCGGCTTCTTCAGGGCGATGTGGGATCGGGAAAGACAGCGGTGGCGGCGTTTGCTGTCGCCGCGGTTGTTCTTTCGGGTGGACAGGTCGCCTTCATGGCACCCACCGAGATTCTTGCCCAGCAGCTGAATCAGGTGTTGTCCGACGTTCTTGCCCCCTTGAACCTGGGGCGAATAGAGCTCCTCACCGGAGCCGTCAAGGGACGAGCTCGGTCGGAACTCCTGTCTCGGATCGAGGGGCAAGAATCGAGCGTGGTTGTTGGCACGCACGCTCTTCTTTCGCCGGGTCTTGAGTTTTGCAACCTGCGACTCGCAATCGTTGATGAGCAACATCGGTTTGGGGTCCGGCAGCGACTCGAACTGAGACCGGATGGAAGCCTTGTCGATCTCCTGGTGATGTCCGCCACTCCCATCCCCAGGAGTGTGGCCCTGACTCTCTTTGGCGATCTTGACCACTCGGTGATCAAGGGGAAGCCAGGAGCCCGGCCAGCCGTTCAGACCCGATATGTTCCGCGAGACAAGATCTCGGATCTCCTGATTTTTGTCCGGGAGAAAGTTGAGGCGGGCGAGCGAGTCTTTGTCATCTGCCCGCGGGTGGAGGAAGCGGAAGGAAGCGACCTCAGGGCGGCGGTTGAGGTCGCCTCACGTCTTTCGAAGGGGGCCTTTTCCGGGCTTTCGATCGGAGTCCTTCACGGTCGACTACCGGATGGGGAAAAGCGCCGGATCTTTGAGGATTTTCGGAGGGGAAACCTGTCGGTTCTCGTGTCCACCGTTGTGGTCGAGGTGGGAGTGGACGTTCCGGAAGCAACCTTGATGATCATCGTCGACGCTCATCAGTTTGGTCTTGCTCAGTTGCATCAACTTCGTGGCCGGGTCGGGCGGGGGGCCAAGAAGAGTTTCTGTTTTCTCCTCTCCGGGTCAGAAGATGTGGACAAGGAAAGGCTCCTCCTCATGACCCGGGTGTCAGACGGGTTTGAAATTGCGGAAGAGGACTTGAGGCTTCGAGGTACCGGAGCTCTTCTCGGGCTCCGTCAGCATGGGCTTTCGGATCAGCTTTTCATCGATCCGATCGAAGATCAGGAGCTGATTGCCGCGGCTCGTGCTCATGCCTTCAAGAGAGTGGAGGAGGATCCCGGGCTTCAAGATCCGGAAAACCAAGGCCTTCGGGAAGCAGTCGTTGCCCTTGCCAAACGAAAGGGGCTCGGATTCCTCCGGGTGGGTTGAAGTTGGTTCTTTTCTCACTCCAGCAGGCTCTTTTGCAAGAAACGACCTGGAACAATTTCGTCCTGATCTTCATGACGAATGTGGTCATGTCGTGTAGTGTGTTGTGCATGTTTCTTGGGGTGGTAAGTCCGTGGGCCCGCACGCAGGAATTAACTCGGGCCCGAGTTCAAATCGATCCGGGAGGAGACCTGTCATGTCAAGTGAGCACCTACAGGGGTTGAACGAGCGTTTTGCGGTACCGAATCACGTGGTATTTGAGGAAGGGCGGGGAGGTCTACCGGTTGCTCGGATTCGGAATGAACATGCGAGCGCAACCGTCGTGCTTCAGGGGGCTCACGTCACGAGTTTTCAGCCTGATGGTCAAGAAGAGGTCCTCTGGGTCAGCCAGGATGCCGTTTACAAGTCGGGGAAAGCCATCCGGGGAGGGATTCCCGTGTGCTGGCCGTGGTTTGCGGACCATCCCACCGACAGTAGCAAGCCGGCCCACGGTTTTGTTCGGGCAGCGGACTGGTCGGTGGTATCGACCGAGGCTGGAGCAGACGGGAGTACTGTTCTGAAGCTAGGGATCCAGGATAGCGCAGAGAGTCGCGAACTTTTCCCCCATGCCTTTTCCTGTGAACTCACGGTTGTTGTGGGGCGGAATCTGGGGGTTGACCTCGCCGTGTTGAACACGGGATCGACTTCATTTTCGTGCGGCGGCGCTCTTCACAGTTATTTCACAATCAACAACTGCGCGACGGTTCGGGTGCAAGGTCTGGCGGGGAAATCCTACATCGACAAAGTGGACGGTCTCGAGGTGAAGACCCAGGAGGGGCCGATTCAAATCGAGGGAGTGAAACTCGCGTTGAGCCACGCCATGGGCGGCGTCATGCAATTTAACGGAGTCATGATCCTCGGCGATGAACTTTAGAGGTGCGTCGCCTCGCTTTCTACACAATCATTCTCGCGTCATTACCCACGTTCAGTCCTCATCAGATCGTTTCAACCGA
>JAJDCM010000376.1 GCA_029260825.1 Planctomycetota bacterium
ATGAAGAAATCGACGAAGAGAGGGGGCCGCGGACCGAACGGCATCCACCAGATTCCGGGTGCCTTGACGGTTCACCCGATCAAACTCAAAACTCCGGCGAGCCTGAACGAGGCCTGCCACGTGAAAAACAAGATCCACCCCCGCCACCGCGGCGGGAAGGGAGGAGGGGTCACAGATATCTCCTTTAGCTGTCTCGAATTGCAACCCCTCGAGCCATCGCAGGCTCGAGCTTTCCCGACAGAGAGCCCGGACCTGGATGCCACTTTTTTGCAGGGCAAAGCACAAATGGCTCCCAACAAAACCAGTGGCGCCAGTGACCAGAGCAAGCAAGATGATATCCTCCGATTTCCCAGCTGAGCCGATGACACTCCACAACCCTACTTTTTTGACTTTGGGAGAGTCGTTTACTATCGTAGGAAACCTCGGAATAACCTAGTATAGGATCGGCAAGTGCAGTGCTGACCAACCTTTGGGGTAACCGGGAGAATCAACCCTTGGACGTGTTCGACAAGTGCCAAAAGTTCGTCCGTGCCAAAGAGCTCATGGCGAACGGGCACTACCCATACTTCAGGGCCATCGAAGAAACCGAGGCCAATGAAGTCATCATTGCGAATCGCCGTATGATCATGATCGGCTCCAACAATTATTTGGGGCTGACACATCATCCAGAGGTTCAAGAGGCCGCGGTACGCGCCATCCACAAATATGGCAGCGGGTGCACCGGCTCCAGATTCCTCAACGGAACCCTCGATCTTCATGAAGAGCTAGAAGACAGGCTCGCCAAGTTCATGGGGTTTGAGGCCGCCCTCACCTTCACCACCGGTTTCCAGACCAACCTGGGCTCCATCGCGACCCTCGTTGGCAAAAACGACGTGATTCTCTGTGACCGGGAAAACCACGCCAGCATCATCGATGGGTGCCGGCTCTCGTTTGGCGAAACCAAAAAGTATCGCCACAATGACCTGGAAGATCTTGAACGAATCCTTCAGAGCATCCCCCCGCAGAAAGGAAAGTTGATCATTACCGACGGTGTTTTCAGCATGCTCGGTGACGTGGTCAACCTTCCTGAGATCGTCAAACTTGCCAAGAAATACGAGGCCAGGGTAACGGTTGATGATGCCCACGGTATCGGAGTCCTTGGCGCAGGAGGCCGGGGAACCTGCGAGCACTTCGGCCTCACCGATGAGGTGGACGTTCTGCTCGGAACCTTCTCGAAGTCCTTTGCTTCCGTCGGGGGTTTTGTTGCCGGATCAAAGAACGTGATCCACTACATCAAGCACCACGCGCGTCCCCTCATCTTCAGCGCAAGCCTCCCCCCTGCTTCGGCGGCTGTGGTGATTGCTTGTCTCGATATCATCGAGCGAGAACCGGAACGTAAGCAGGCTCTCTGGCGCAACGTCAACAAGATGAAGACCAGCCTCGATGCCATGGGGTTCGACACCGGACCGACAGAATCCCCCATCATCCCGATCGTGATCGGAGACATGATGACGACGTTCAAGGTGTGGAAATACCTCTTTGAGCGCGGCATCTACACCAACCCGGTGATCAGCCCTGCTGTCCCGGCCGGAAAAGACCTGATTCGCACCAGCTACATGGCGACCCACACGGATGAAGAGCTCGACCGGGTCCTGGAAGTCTTCGAGGGTGTGCGCGATATTCTAGGTGCCGTCACGAAATGATCGATCGGGGGGCAACTCCACCGTTCACCGTTGAACCGGTCCTCTCCCGGCGTGATTTCAACGACTTCCTGTTGCTACCTCGAGACATCTATCGAAGCCACCCCAACTGGGTTCATCCACTCATTTCCGAGCAGAAGAAGACTCTCGATCCCACCCGCAATCCGAGCCTGGAATCGAGTGCATATCAACTCTTCCTCGCTCGAAGAAACGGCAAGGCCGTGGGCCGCGTCATGGCATCCCATTCCGGAGGCGAGGAGGGGAAGTTCGGGTTTTTCGAGTGCATCCAGGATGACCCCATCGCCAGGAGTTTGTTCAACCGATGCCGGGAGTGGCTGCGAGCGCGAGGAGTCACAAAGTGCCTCGGGCCCTTTAACCCCACCATTCACGACGAGTGTGGCGTTCTGGTGGACGGATTCGAGAGCCCCCCCACGATCCTGACTTCCTACCACCCCCCTCACTACGATGCTCTTCTGAGGAATGTGGGTCTGACTCCCGCCATGGATTTCCTTGGCTATCACATGGAAACCCGGACTCCCATCCCCGATCGGGTAAAAAAGATCGTGATGAGAACCCGTGACCGCACGGGAGTTCAGCTCCGCAATCTTGATCTTGGCCGTTTCGACGAGGAAGCGGAGCTCTTGCGCCAGCTCTACAACGGCGCCTGGGCCGATAACTGGGGATTTGAACCTCTTTCTCCTGAAGAGTTCGGATTCATCGCTGACGGCCTTCGACAGATCGTGAATCCGGAATTCGTTCTCATCGCCTCCATCGATCATGAGCCGGTCGGTTTTTCCCTATCCCTTCCCGACGTCAATCAGGCTCTCCATCACATCGAGGGCCGGCTCTTCCCGTTCGGATTGATCAAGCTCCTCAGCAAAGTCAGGAGCATCAATCGAATCCGAGTTGTTGCTCTTGGAATTCTTCCGCCCTATCAGAAGCGCGGGATCGATGCGCTTCTCTATCTGGAAACCTATGAGCGGGGGGAGAAGAACGGGATCATTTCCGGGGAGTTCTCCTGGGTTCTGGAACACAACGTTCCCATGAATCAGGCACTTCTGGCCCTGGGGGCGACCGTGAGCAAGCGATGGCGCATCTACGAGCTTCCGATGGACCAAGGACAGGCTAGCTTCTAGCCTTCCGATGCGCTGAGGTCTTTCAGCGTCGGGTTTTCCCCGTCGAACGAAAGGAGCCGACCGCGACCTTCTTCCTTCGTCTCAAGATGCACAGGTCGTTGCCACACTCGATAGATGTTCTTCAAGGTCTCAACACCGTAGTCGAACTTGATGTCGATTCCCTCCCATCGGTGCTGAAGATAGAGTTCCCCTCGATTGGCATAGTTCGCGTCCACCACATAGATGAACGGTTGCCCCATGTTGGTGAGGGCAAAGAGGATCTCTTTCTTTACCTGGTCAAAGGAGCGATCACTGATCTCAAGCTGCCCGGTTCTCGGGTTGTGTCGGTACACGAACAACTTGTGCTCATGGCAGAATTCTTCGGTGAGGAAAGTGTCGATGAAGCTGATGTCGTTGTAGATCTTTCTCACCTCAAAGATCTTCTCTCGACCTAAACCAGCTTTGGTATCCCACACCCTTTTCTCGGCCAGGCATTCACAGTCATCGTATTCCTTGCCGAAGCGTCCCTTGTTCCACCGATCTTCAATATCTCGGAAAAGTTCAACCCCGACCTTGTACGGATTGAGGCCTCCGGGCTGCCCGCCCAGGGTCCCCGAATGATGATCTGCGTAATCCACGACCTCGGAGTCAGCAAGAATTCTCTGGGTCATCATCGTGGAATGCCAGTACGTCGCCCACCCCTCGTTCATGATCTTGGTCATTCCCTGAGGAGCAAAGTAATAGGCTTCATCTCGAATGATCGTCAAGATGTCGCGCTGCCATGCTTCCAGAGGCGCATTCTCGATGAGGAAACCAAGGATATCTTTTTCCGGCTCGGGGGGGAATCGGCGAAAAGCCGCCGCCTTCCCTTCCTCGCTTTCTCGATCCTTCTTCTCCCGCGCAAGAACATCAGGAGGGTTGATGAATCGATCCATGTAGTTCTTACTCTTGAGCCTTCCGTCCGGGTTTCCGTGATCGCCATTCTCTTGCCCCTCCGCCGGAGGTGATGGCTTTCGCTGGATGAACGGAGCGTGGTAGTCAATCAAGTTCTCAAGAGAGAGCGCACAATCAATGAAGCTCTCCACGGCTTCCACGCCAATCTTTTCTACGTGACGCCGGATGCGAGTTCCATGATTGGCCATCCGATCCATCATCTTGCGATCGGTCTTTGAAAACCAGAGATTGTTCTTGAAGAAATCACTGTGCCCGTACACATGAGCGATCACCAGCTTTTGATCCACGAGCGCGTTGCAGTTCATGAGGTACGCATAGCAAGGATCATTATTGATCACCAGCTCATAGATCTTCTGCAGGCCGTAGGCATAGCCCTTGCTCAGTTCCTCATATTCCATCCCGAAACGCCAGTGAGGATAGCGAGTTGGAAACCCACCATAAGCCGCAACCTCGTTCAGCTGGTCAAAGTCCAGCATTTCGAAGTAGGTCTCGAAGAAGTCCAGTCCGAATTCAACCGCATGCTCGCGGATTTCGTCCTTGATCGACGTGAGCTCAGGCGTGAGATTCATTTACCCTTCCCCAGAAATGCCTTGATGGAATCAAGAATCCCTTCCCGATTTGGAATCTCGCACGTCACGATGTCTTCATGGGTGCCAAACTGCTTGTCGAGATCGTTCTTGAACTGACCGCTGCCATAGGCGCTCTTCACCTGCCCATAGCAGAAAATATTCGACTTGGGAAAGATCTCCTTCTCGAGAAGCTCCACACAACGAGCCGTATCCTTTCCGCTCCAGTTGTCTCCATCAGAAAAATGGAATGGATAGATGTTCCACTCCGAAGGCGGATACTTCTCATCAATCATTCGATTGCAGAGTTCGTACGCCGAGGAGATCTTGGTCCCACCACTCTCTCGAAGGTGATAGAAGGTGTGCTGATCAACCTCTCTTGCCGCCGCATCATGGACGATGTAGCGAACATCGATATCCTTGTATTGAGATCGCAGCCAGGTATCGATCCAGAAGGATTCAATCCGGACAACTTCCTTCTGCTCGCTTCCCATGGAACCGGAAACGTCCATCATGTAAATGACGACCGCATTGTTCTGGGGAGAAGACTTTGATTTCCAGGAAAGATAGCGTCGATCTTCCCGAATTGGAGTGATGATCGGCTGTTTGGGGTCGTACAATCCAGAGGCAAGTTGACGCCGCAGAGCTTGCTTGTAGGTACGTTTGAAATGTCGAAGCCCTTCCGGGCCTACCGAGCGGATTCCGGTGTACTTGTCACGCTCGGCGACAATGTTGTTCTTTCCCTTGGGCTGAATCTTCGGAAGCTCGAGCTCCTCGCCAAGAATCTCGGCGAGCTCTTGAAGTGTGACTTCCACCTCGAGAAGATGCTGGCCTGTTTCTTCGCCGCCACCGTAGCCGTCCGATTCTTCCTGACCGGGAACCGGATCGCCCACCTGGCCTTCGCCCTGCCCCACACCCTGGCCTCGATTGCTACCGAACTTGAATCGAGGGGTGTCGAGCCGAGGAAGAGGGATGCTTACCAGATGCTTCCCTTTGCGCCCGATGAGTTCACCCTGTGTAATGTACTTCTTCAGGTCTTTCCTGATCTTACCCCGGATGATCTTCTTGAAACGGCGAACGTCTGTATCAATTTTCTTGGCCATGGATGACTCCGAGCAATCGGACCACTACTACCCTTGGATCGACTGAAAGTCTCGGTTTAGCCCTTCACGTCGCCTCGAGCAAAAATACTGGCCACGAAATTGAGAACGTCCGTGGCGCAGACCTCACAGTAGTCATAATTCTTGATCAACCGACTCTTGACGACATCGATCTTCTCCTGGGTCTCCTTGTCGATCACCGAGGAGACAAGGCTCGTGAGCTTAATCGAGTCCTTCTGGTCTTCGAACAACTTCAGCTCGAGTGCCTTTTGTAGCCGCTCGTTGGTCCGGTAATCGAAAGTTTTCCCTTCGACGGCCAGCGCCCCGATATAGTTCATGATCTCTCGCCGGAAGTCGTCCTTACGACTCTCTGGAATGTCGATCTTCTCTTCGATGGAGCGCATCATTCGCTCGTCCGGATCTTCGTCCACGCCGGTGTACTTGTTGCGGACCTTTTCCTTCTGAGTGTAGGCCTTGACGTTGTCCACATAGTTGGCGCAAAGCTTTCCGATGGCAGATTCATCGGCACTGATTGCCCGCTGGACCTCGTTCTTGACCATGTCTTCGTATTCTTCACGAACAACGGAGAGAAGCTCCGTGAAGCGCTTCTTCTGGTCCGTCGAGGTGATCAGAGAGTGATGACTCAACCCCTCTTCCAGCTCGTTCAACACCATGAATGGGTTGACACATCCTTCGCCGGTATCCGCGACCAGAGCATTCGAGATCTTGTCTTGAATGTAGCGGGGAGAGATCCCCTGCAGTCCCTCGGTGGTGGATTCGTTTCGAAGCTCCTTGATGTTGTCTTCGGTGTAACCGGCAAGGGTCTTGCCGTTGTAGAGCTTCAACTTCTGAAGAAGGGTCAGGTTGGCCTTCTTTGGATCTTCCAGTCGAGTCAACACCGCCCACATCGAAGCGACTTCGAGGGTGTGAGGAGCAATGTGCTTTCCTCGCATGTGACGATTGGTGAAGTCTCGTCGGTAGATCTTGATTTCGTCCTTCAACGTCGTGTTGTAGGGGATATCGATCTTGACGGTACGATCCCGGAAGGCTTCCATGAGTTCGTTGTTCTGCAGTTTCTTGTACTCAGGCTCATTGGTATGACCGATGATCACCTCGTCGATCGAAGTCTGAGAGAACTTCTTGGGCTTCACCATGTGTTCCTGGGATGCCCCGAGCAAGTCGTACAGAAAAGCAACGTCAAGCTTCAAGACTTCAATGAATTCCACAAGACCACGATTGGCAATGTTGAATTCCCCATCGAAGTTAAACGCACGAGGATCTGAATCCGAACCGTACTCGGCAATCTTTCGATAGTTGATGTCGCCGGTAAGCTCGGTGGAATCCTGGTTCTTTTCATCCTTTGGCTGGAACGTCCCGATGCCGACCCTGTCTTTTTCCGACAGAACCAGCCGTCGAACCTTGACGTGACTGATGACACGACTCCAGTCACCGTCATAGGCCACCATGAGATCGTTGTAGATCTTGCGGCAGGCAGGATCGAGAGTTCCCTTCACGTCTAGCTGGTAGTCCCCGTCGAACCGCTCATTCAAGTCAACCATGAGCTTGCTCCGACTTTCCTGGGGGAGCAGAAGAAGGGGTTCTTCGTGCATGGGACAATGGATACAGTTTTCGCCATCATCCAGGTTCCAGGAGAAGGTGTAGAGGAGTCCTTCGTCTGCTCGAGAATACCGCTCCAGGCCTTTCTTCAAGAGACGAGCAATCGTCGACTTGGAGCTTCCCACCGGTCCGTGAAGAAGGAGAATTCTTCGTTCGGTGCCGTAGCTCTGGGCAGCAGCTTTGAAGTTGCTGACAAGCCGCATGAGGGCTTTGTCCAGACCAAAGACCGAGTCCTTGCCATCACCAATCGGGTCGTTGAAGAAGTTGTACCGGACAAGCTTTTCCTTGTTCTCTTCATACTCCTCGAACCCCCAGGAACGGATCATGTCATAGATTCGTTGAAAGGAGTTGCGAACGACAGCCGGGTTGTTGAACACCAGTTCGAGGTAATCCTCGAAGGACCCTTCCCAGTGCTGTTCCTTGAAATGAGTGACGTCTTTGCTTTCTTGGACGAGCGAGTAGACGTTTTTAGGAGTCAGCATGGGTACCTCCTCATTACTTCTCTAAGGACAGGGGATGGCCATTAACGGTGAGTTTCGAGCGGTGAGCCTCCACAATTGTGGACTTCAAGGCTCGTCCTCCACCCCGTTGGTGGCAGTGGCGCCGAAGTTCGGGCCAACAAACAAGACAGGATGTGGTCGCCGCAGAGCGGCGGGATGGTAGTACCTTCACTTCAAAAACCTATCTTATGGAGTATACAATCCGGTCAAAGCTCACCCTGGTGCACAGAACATCAAGGTTCATCTTGACTGCTACTTCCGTATCGGAGTGATCGCTCAGGAACTTGAAGAACATTATTTCCAACGTGATGGGGCGCGGGCATCTGGCCCCGTTCCGGTCCCGAATTCTCCCCGCGGCTTGACACCGAACTCCCCCGTTTCCTGATTTTGGGAACCTCGGACGAAAGGGTCCGTACAGATTCGGTGTCGTAAACTTCTGGAATGGGATGAAAGATCTGGCCCCAGAAACCATAAAGAAAGCGCAGATCGGTGACGTCGAAGCTTTTACCGAGATCGTCAGGTACTACCACTCCTCGGTTATTTCGACCATTCACCGACTTGTTGGTGGCTACTACCGTGGCGACGTCGAGGACCTCGCGCAGGAACTTTTCGTCAAGATCCACCGGGCCATCGGCAGCTTTGATTTCAATCGAGGAGTGAAGTTCTCGACGTGGCTCTTCACGTCCGTCAAGAACCTCTGCTACGACTATTTGAGGAAAAAGCGGCTCCAGACCGAATCTCTGGACAGCTTGACCCAGAGCCAGCGCTCCGAGAGGGCGGAAATTCCGCTCGAGAGCGGAGAAACAGCTCCTCCGTCCAAGCTGACCGATTCGGAACTGGGAGAGAAAATCTCCGAGGCGGTCGGAAGCCTGCCCCGAGACCAACGGCTGGTATTCGTCCTAAGAGAGTACCAAAGCTTTAGTTACGAAGATATTGGCCAGGTCACCGGTGCTTCGATTGGCACCGTGAAGTCGAGGCTCTTTCGGGCCAAAGAGGCCCTGCGAGAGCGGCTTTTTGACTATCTGAGAGTTTAACCCTCGCAAGAGATTGCGGGAGCCGGGTGAGCCCGGACTGATTTGGAGCACGGAACCGTGTCCAGCGACAACCTGAAATCCCTTGAATCCCTGAAGTCGAGAATCTGGGAGCTCCTTGACGGAAGCCTCTCTCCCGAGGAGAGCCTGAAAGTCCGGCAGGAAATCGAAGCAAGACCCGATGGAGAAGAGCTTTTCCAGTCCATGCGGTCTCTTACCGAGGCCTTGCCGGTCTGGAACACCCCGGAGCCGTCTTCACATTTCGTCGCGAACGTCATGGCAAAGGTCGAGCCGGCTCAGGCATCGGAACGGTCGACGGACCGAACGCCCGTTGCTCCTGAATCGCTTGGGTTCGTCGAGTTCATCCGGGAGCTCATCTTCCGGAGAATCGCCATCCCGGTTCCCATCGGGACGGCCGCACTCGCACTTCTCTTTTTCTCCGCCCTCTTGAACATGAAGCTTCTCAGCTCATCCGATGAGGGAGCCGGGACTGGCCCGGGAACAAGTCCGATGGACGTCACCCCGGTCAACCTGAATTCACCGGAAACCGGCAACCCCGGCGAGTCGGGAAGCCCTGAAAAACCCATCATGATCCTCGATGATCCTCGATCCGAGAAAAAGAAAGAGGAAGAGGAACGGGAAGATGGGAAAGCCAGGGAGCTAGACGGCCAGTAGTTCAGGTAATCGTGGCCGAGGTGTCCCTTCTCGGTCCGAATGCCAGGACGAATGATGCGGGCTAAACTTCGGGGCGTCCCCAGAAAAAGAGACGCCCCGGTTCTGATCTACTTCTCGTCCTTCACCTTCAGCGTGATCTTGTGGATCGTTCCGGTGAACTTCGTCTCAACCCGGCCGATCCCGATGCCCTCGACCACAGGGGTCTGATTATCAAGGCCAACATCGGCGGTCTCATCGGCGGAAAATATCAGCGGCTGAGTCTTGTCGATCCGGCCCTTTGCCACCCCTTTGCCGTTCACGCTCAGGGTCGCATCGCCTCCCTTTCCAAAACCACCACCGTCGTACTTGAAGTCAAGAACCAAGGTCACCTTCCCCGCCTCGAGGACCTCATCCGAAGACACCGTGTTGCGGGCTAGACCGAGGAAATTATAGTCGTAGGCAGGCTTGCCGTCTTTCATGTAGAGCGACCACCCCCCGAAACGCCCCCCTTGCACCAGGATGGCCCCGTTGGCTCCCCCTTCAGGAATCTCGAGCTCTGCCGTAATGGTCTTCGACTTGTTCTTCACGTTGATGAACGTGTTCTCCAGCATTCCGTCCATGCCGTCGTAAAGGGTGAGCGTCGTCCGACCATTCATCAGATCCGGACGTCCCGCGATCTCAGGATTGACCCGCTCGATCACCCGGTCGTCGATCGGGTAGACGTTGTAACGCTCGGCATCCCGATCGAAAAGCCCCTGGAGCTCCTCAAGCTTCGCCGGATGCTGTTCCGCCACATTGCTCGACAGGCTAAAGTCATCCCGGACGTTGTAAAGCTCCCAGACGTCCGACTCGAGCGGTGGAAGGTCACTGGTTTCCCAGGGCGCCCGATGAATCGTGCGGGCCAGCCAACCATCGTGGTACAGGGCACGATTGCCAAAGATTTCGAAGTACTGGGTCGTGTGACGCTCCTTGGCCTTGGCATCATTGAAGGAGTAGAGCAGGCTGGTCCCGGCCATCGGCGTCTGCTTCGTCCCGTTCACGCTCTTTGGTTCCGGCAACATCGCCGCTTCGAGAACGGTCGGTGCGATGTCAATAAAGTGACCGAACTGGGTGCGGATTCCGCCCTGTTCCTTGATGCCTTCGGGCCAGTGAATCACCATGCCGTTACGAGTTCCGCCGAAATCGGAGGCGACCTGCTTCATCCAGGAGAACGGTGAATCGAACGCGACCGCCCAGCCGTGCGCCATGTGTGGAAAAGTGAACTCACCGCCCCACTCATCCATCCGCGGAAGCAATTCTTCAACCGTTTCCACCACACGATTGAAGTAAGTCATTTCGTTGTACATCCCCACCTCGCCGCCTTCGCCACTGGTGCCGTTGTCCCCGGCGATATAGACAAATAACGTGTTATCCAGCTCCCCCAGGTCTTCGATGGCTGTCACCAACCGACCGATCTCGTGATCCGTTTGCTCGAGGAATCCGGCAAAGACTTCTGCCTGCCGCGCGAACAGTTTCTTCTCGTCCCCACTCAGGTCTTTCCAGTCCTTGATTCCACGGGCTTTCGGCGGCAGTTTGGTGTCCTTCGGAATCAGCCCCATTTCCTTTTGCCTGGCGAACGCCTTCTCCCGGACCTTGTCCCACCCCTCGTCGAACTTGCCTTTGTACTTGTCCGCCCACCTCTTTGGCACGTGATGCGGTGCATGCACGGCTCCCGGGGCGTAATACACGAAGAACGGCTTGTCCGGCGTCAATGACTGCTGGGCCTGCACCCATTGAATGGACTGGTTGGTCATGTCCGTGGTGAAATGATACTCCTCCATCTCCGGAGGCGTCACCCGGGTCACCCCGTCGTAGACCAGCGGATACCACTGATCCGTCTCACCGCCGATGAAGCCGTAGAACTTGTCGAACCCCTGATGGGTCGGCCAGCGATCGAAGGGGCCAGACACGCTCGTTTCCCAGGCCGCCGTTTCGTGCCACTTGCCAAACGCGCTGGTGCTATAGCCGTTCAGCCGGAGGATCTCGGCCAGAGGTGCCACGCTATTCGGTAGGGCTCCCGTGTTCCCGGGAAACGCCGTGGACGTTTCCATGATCGAGCCGGTGTTGCATTGATGATGATTCCTACCGGTCTTGAGCGCCATCCTCGACGGGGAGCAGAGCGCGGTCGAATGGAAATTCGTGTAGCGTAATCCCTTGCTCGCAAGCCGATCAAGAGTCGGTGTTTGGAGTGGCCCGCCAAACGTACTCGGTCCCCCGAAACCGATGTCGTCGATGAGAACGATGACCACATTGGGAGCCTCCTTGGGAGCCTCGACCTTGAAGAGTGGCGGGGCCTTGACGTCCCGCGCGTCAAGCTCAGAGTACGTAGGAGCCGTAGGTTCTCGGAGGGGGAGAATCGTACGGTCCGGGTTCGTCGGCTGCACCAACGCACACGACGTCACAAGCAGTGCCGATCCGAGGGTGATTGCCATGCGGAACTGACAGTCCTTCATTTAGTTCGTCCTTTCTAGGGTCTCTGTAAGCAAAATCCATCCAGCTCTACTGGTTCTTATTCTTGTCCGTCAACTCTACATCTTTCACACAGCGGAAGCCAATATGGGAGAGTCCGGTGTCGATAGCCGATCCCTGCCGCCCCGCCGGCCGATAGGCGGCACAATAGCAGTCATGGCAAAGAAAGGATCCACCTCGTGTCACCCGCTGTTTCTCGAATGGCTGACGGGGGTCATGGGACTTTGACGGCCCCCGCGGATCCACCACGACACTCCCCTCCAACCCGCGTGCCCGGTAGAGGTCGACGCGCCACCAATCGGAACACCACTCCCAGACATTCCCCGACATATCATGGAGCCCATATCCGTTCGGGGGATAGGATTTCACCGGCGCCGTTCGCTCGTGTCCGTCAACGACGGTGTTGCGGTGCGGAAAGTCACCCTGCCAGATATTGGCCTGTGGGCTCGACGCGGAAAAGGGCTCGTTGCCCCAGGTAAAAGTTGCGCTCTCGAGCCCTCCGCGAGCGGCAAACTCCCATTCTGCCTCCGTCGGGAGCCGCTTTCCCGCCCAGCGGGCGTAAGCTGTCGCATCCTCCCAGGCGATGTGCACGACAGGGTGGTCGGCCCGATTCTTCAGATCACTGCCCGGTCCTTCCGGATGACGCCAATCAGCTCCATCCACCCAGGACCACCAGCCTGAAATGTCTTGGAGGGGGACTGCGCGGCTGGGAGGAGTGAAAACGACGGAGCCGGCCTTCAACTCTTCATCCGGCAAACGGGGTGTGCCCGGCGGGAGCTGGTTCTTGGCCTCCTCCCAGACGATATCCTTCTCCGCCACGGTGATGTAGCCCGTGGCCTTCACGAATTCCGCAAACTTCGCGTTGGTCACTTCGGTGGTGTCAATCCAGAAGGCCGAAACCCGGACTCGATGGGCCGGCTTCTCGACCGGTCGCGCGAGCTTGTCCGAATCCCCCGAGCCCATGACAAATTCGCCACCCGGGATCCACGCCATGCCCTCCGGGGCCGGTCCAGGATCTGGCGGAGTGCTTCCAGTCTGGAGGAGTGCAACGAGGAGTAGAGTTCCGAACATGTTCATGGCGTGATTCCCTGGTCATCGAAAAAGGACCCGATTCCCCGGATCCAGGATTGGGTGCCAGAACTGCCGGTTCGCGCGGAGCAGCCTCAGAGACCGCAACACCCTCACCTCCAACACAACCTTCTGCTTGAGAAATGTGACGACGATTCTACCAGATCGGACGAGGCTGCCGCCGGAGGGGAATCACTCGAACTCTTCTAGCCGCTCCGCCCGCTTTGAAAAAAGACTGAATCCCGCCACAACATGCTGACCATGAATTGGTTAGGACGAGCCCCTGATCGTTTTCCCCTTCTCTTCAAAGATTCCGCGGAACGAAACGGTACGAGTTCCGCTTGTTCAAGGAGGGAGCAATGCTCCCCTACCCAGGGATCCTAGTTTTCGGACTTTTCGAAGGAGGTAAATAGAATGTCGGCTCCCGTACTCAGAATCTTGGTGCTCCTCTCCATCCTGGTTATTTCCGTTCCAGCCTCGGCAACAACCTTCACCCCGGATGGTCTAGATGGCCCTTGTTGTGATCAGACTTTTCTCGATCTTCCGGCCTTCCCCCCCCTCTCGATCACTTCCCGTTACATCTGCTGGCAAGGGTGTCAGGCTGGCCTCAATGGCGAGGTCAAAGTCACGTTCACGCCCACTGCAACCGCAGCTTGTGGAATCTACCTGACCACCATGACGGTGCAGAATCTGGGATGCGGGTTCACCGCGTGGTCGGGAAACCTGGTCATGACCTACTCGCGAACGTTCGCCGAGGCCTCCGTTCTGGGAGACCCGCCGGACACCCAGGTGTATCGCTTCATCCTGAACGGCAACCTCACGCCGTCGTCCTTCCTGACCACCACGTTTGGTGGCAACCCCTGCATCGTTGCCCCTTGTACCAGTACCTACACGAGCTTTCACGTTCAGGGCTACATCGACTATGCTTTGGATTGCGACACCGGCGACTTCGAGATTGCATACGCCGTTGACCACGATTGCGATACGTTCGAGCACGACAATATACTCACCTGCCGCCCCGGTGCGTTCCATCCGAACCGCTCCTACTCCTGGGTCGGTCCGAGTGCAGGGTTTGTGATCGACACCGCGGCACCCGGAGCCTCGGGTACCGTATCCCTCGATGCGATGCGCAACTTTGATTTCTCCATGCCCTTCCCGATGATCTGCCAGAATGAGCAGCCCTTGATCACTGGCACCATCGGGAGTGACACTCCGTTCTGTGCGTGCACAACCTTGGGTGGCCAGTACAAGCCGCAGCGACTCGAAACGACTTCATCCTGCGGATCGACTTCCGAAACCGTCCCTGTCGATGTGTGGCCCGGATTGGTAGCAAAAACACTGGGGTTCTGGACGAGCGCGACGACCTATCCCGGTCGAGAGATCGTCCACATCGAGCGGGGCTTTGCAGACTACAATGATGCTTGCGATACGGTTCTGGATCGAATGTACTTCATCGGTGTGCAGACCCAGGGAGGCTACGAGGTCTACAACATCGACGACACCGGAGGAACGGCTCCCGTCTCTGACCAGCTGATCGATCTTGGCAATGCCGCGTGGCCCACGTCCCCGGATCCACGGATCGGTAAGCTCAGCATCTCGACCCGGATGATCTACGT
>JAJDCM010000377.1 GCA_029260825.1 Planctomycetota bacterium
TCTGCCGAGGGCAAGTCATTTCGGTTCAGATCAAGGAGCCGGAACGGACTCGAATTGATGGATTCTTGTGCTTTTCGGCGACGCAGAGCTGGGCGGAAAGGGCTGTCCTCGACGGAATCTGACTTTGTCAACGGGCTGCTAAGCCTCGCAAACAAAATGCCGAACCTCAACAGTTGGCTGCTTCAGGGTAGGTTGACCGTTATCTGACCACAGGTTACGGTACCCCCATGCAAGCCGCCGTCGCCTATTGTGAGGGATGTAACAAACGCGCAAACCTCCTGGTCGGAAAGAGCCGATGCCCAACCTGCGGCATCGAGCTTGTTCCGTTTGATCTCGCCGCAACTCCATTTCTTGAGGGTGAAGCCCTCCAAAAGTCCCTCGACCAGGAGGCAAAAATCGAGGAGCTCGGCGACCCGGTCATCGGCCAGGTTCTGGGCCAGTATCGAGTCCTGGATCTTGTCGGGCGTGGCGGTATGGCACGGGTTTACAAGGCTTATCACGAGATGCTGCAACGAACCTGCGCCCTCAAGGTTCTGAACCCGATGCTCCTTGCCCAGGATCCGTCCGCCACCGACCTCTTTTTTAATGAGGCTCGCTCGGCAGCTGCTCTCGTTCACCCCAATGTGGTGACCATCCACAATATCGGAGTCTCCGAAGGTCACCACTACATGGAGATGGAGTACATCGACGGGCCGTCCCTTCAAAACTACCTGGAGGAAAACGGCCGGGTCAATCCGCTCAAGGCAACCAACTGGATGCGGCTGATCGCCAAAGCCCTTGCCCATGCGCATAACATGGGGATGCTTCATCGGGACATCAAACCGGCCAATGTTCTTCTCACCAAGGAGCTCATCCCGAAGCTCGCGGACTTTGGCCTCGCGAAGAAAGTCGTTACCATCGACAAAACTCCGGTCAAGATCTCGGGGACCCCGTACTACATGGCACCCGAACTCTTTCGGGGAAAACGATCCTCCAAACCAAGCGATGTCTATGCAATGGGAGTTACCTACTACTGCCTCCTCACCGGGAAGCTTCCCTTTGTGTCGGCAACGGTCGCAAGCCTTGCGGAAAAGCACATCGATCACCCGGTTCCCGATCTCAACTCGATCTTCACGAACATTGATCCAACGGTCTGCGCCATCGTGATGAAGTGTCTGGAAAAGGATCCGCAAAATCGTTACCCCGACGCCGATGCGCTTCACGAAGACCTTGCCATGGCTTTTGGAAACTTGCGGGATACCAAATCACTCGTGGAAGAAGCACTCGACGGTCTGGATCTGGTCCTCACCGGCGAGGGCAACCATTTCATTGCCACCGTCTCGCTCCCGAACAACCGAAGCCAATGCGTCGTCATCGACGACCACGTCAGCAAGGCAACGACAAACCGCACTCTTCGCGTTTCAAGCACAGCAGCTCCCCTCCAAGAACGTTACCTCAAGCGTGCCCTCGAGCTGAACGCAGAGCTCCCTTATTGCACTCTTGCGTTGAAAGAGATTGATGGTAGCCCCCATTACATCGTGACCCATACCTATCCACGCTCAGCTTGCGACCCGGAAGAAATCCGTCAAAGCGTTCTTTCCGTGGCAAAGTGGGCGGATGTGGTAGAAAACTACTTGACCGGTGAAGACCGGTTCTAGTTGTGTGATGCAGTCGAGCCATGGAATTCACGTGGCAAAAGACCTGAAAACCAATGCCAGGAAGAACCAGCCATCCTGTTTTCTATTGCAGACGACCCCAGGAATGCTTCAATTGACTCATGCGACGCATAACCACTCCCTTGATGATTCTCTTTCTGGCCGGCGTGATCTCCCTCATTCTCTGGGTCTCGCTTCCGGCGAAGAATGCCTATTCCCGCGACGTTGCCACCAGCCTCGCTCTGGAATACCTGGGCCCGAACTTTCCCTCGGACTGGACCGACAAGACTTCCCCCGACATCAATGGAAACGCCTATCACTGGACCCACCTCCTCGGGATTCCGTTCACCGACGACATTCACATCGACTTGCGCGAGGTACCGCTTGACCTGGACGTGGATGGAACGATCGACGTCCGTGTCACACGGAAAATCGATCTGAAAGGCGGTGTCGTGGCGAACCCCGAGGTCTTCGGGATCATTCCCACTCCGGATGACCCCAAGGGAACCGTCGGGCGCTACTCGATCAGCACCGGTTTCTTCGGCATCCGGGAATCCATGGATCCACAGTCCGGGAAGGGAACGGGGAGAATCGGCTTTACGTGCGGAGCCTGTCATGCGGGACTCAATCCTGAAACAGGTGAAGTCATTCTGGGCCTGACGAATAACAAGCTCGACTGGGGGCTCATGGTTGCCGGCTCAAGAGCCATTCAGCCCGATACCGTCATCGACATCAACGGTGACGGGGCTCCCGATTCTGAAGACTACCTGCGAAAGCGGCACCGGGCCGGGGACGAGGCTCGCCTGGACCCCAATCAAGACGGACGGGTCACCATTGCCGAGTTTCGCGAAGGCCTTGGCTTTGAGCCCGTCCAGCAGATCCAGGCCAGGCTCCTTCTCGCCGGACCAGGCCGACAGGATCAATCGAGTGAATACGGTCAAGATGAGTCAGTGCCGGGAATCATGCGCATGGAATACGAGGATGGAGTTGAATCGTGGATAAGAAAGCCACGCCCCTCCATCTTCAACCCCATCAGCGTCCCCTCCCACGTTGGCCTCGCCGGCGTGAACGGATTCAACCTTTCCGGTTTCGACAGCGCCGTTGACATTGACTACGTGGAGAGAATCCAGAAACTCACCGGCAAAAACACGGCCGAAATATCCGAATGGCTCGGTGTTTCCACCACCGACAGGATCGTGCTCAATCGAGCGATTGCCCTGGATAAGAGGAACATCGAGACCTTCTCCCTCAACTCGGATTCCTGGCAAGGTCTTGAATGGTCTGATGTACTCAGTGTTGATCGAGACATGACGAAGGATCGCTTCTGGGAGGACATTCCTTCGATGTTCGAGGCACGGGTCCTTCGGGAGATCATTGCCGGACCGGTTCCCGCGGAGGCCATCCACCCCGGCCTTGACCCTGAGCGGGTAGCACGTGGCAAGGAAATCTTCTCTCGAACTAAAATCGGATCTGCCCTCAACCAGCAACTCCTCTACCAACCGACGCCAAAGTTCCAGGAGATGGGCTTTACTCGTGGTCTCTACCTTTCAAAAATCGATCCGCAAAGACCGCTCGCCGCAAAAATAGATGTGGCCTGCGCCAGTTGTCACAACTACAGCCCGTCGACCGAAATGGTCCCTCTTCGGGAACAAACCGCCGTGCATGGCCGATGCTATGAGTGCCACCCGTCTCACCCGGAGGTTCGACGTCGCAAGATCGAACTCAGCTTTGGAAAAATGGGAGACGTTGAATCCTGTCTCGAATGCCATGAAACCCATCGAGACTTCGGATTTCAAAGCTACACCCGCTCGTTCCTCCTACCTTTTGACGCAGACCTTGATGGATCCATTCGCGGCGATGAGACGGATGACGGGAAAGCGGGGGGTATCGGTACGGATGCGATGTACCTGACCAATCCGGTGAATTCAAAACTGTATTACACCCTACTCGACGAGAACACGAACCCGGAGAAACCGGGCTACGTTCACAAGGGGTTCGGCTGGATCCGGGTTTCTCCGCTTCGAGCCATCTTCGCCACGGCACCCTACCTTCACAACGGATCCGTTCCTACTCTTGAGGATCTACTTCTACATCCAGGCGAGCGCCCCCCGGTCTTTTCCGTGGGAAACCCCAGCCAAGACTTCTCGTTTGACACAAAACTCCCTGGAAACCGAAACACCGGACACGACTTCGGTGGCGACCTTGATCCGGAGCAGCGAAGAGATCTCGTCGAGTTTCTGAAGAGCCTCTGAAGAACCGACTGCTACTTCTCCGATTCGTCATCTCCGAGCCAGCGAGCAACATCACCCTGGAAGGATCTCTGGGGAAGGCCAGCCACCCCGTTGCGATAAGCAATCCCGTCCTTGACGACTTCCAGCAGTGCCCCCTCATCAAGTAGCTCGGGCCGCTCGATCACATCATCCCGGGAGATCAAAAGATCGGCACGCATTCCCTTTCGTAGAACACCACAATCGGGAAGCCCGATCTCCTTGGCTGCGGCTCCGGTCGCCGCATACCAGGCTTCCAGCGGCGTCAAGCCATCCCAGGTCAACGCCACGATCTCCATGTAGTTGCGACCGTGCATGCCCGGAAGAACGGCATCGGTTCCGGCAAGAATCGTCAAGCCTCCCGAGCGTGCGTACGAGACGGCCTTTGCGTGGACTTCGGCAACCTGTTTCGCCTTTTCCGCAACAGCGGGAGAGAGATTCTTCTGGGCCCTCAGTACGTGGATCACCCAGGATGTCGGCGTGACCGTACAACCCCTCGCATGAGCATCATCGACCTGTCGTTCGTCCATGAACGAAATGTGCTGGATGTCGGAAACCCCATGCTGAATCGCGAGATCAATTCCACTCTGGCTATGAGCATGAGCGGCAACCTTGAGACCTCGTGCCGCTGCCTGCTCACAAATGGCTTCCACTTCCTTTGCGCTGAACTCTTCGTGCTCCAGCTTATCTGACGGCGAAGCAACCCCCGGACTGCTGCAAATCTTGATCAAGTCCGCACCGCACGCCGCGATCTCCCGCACTCGTTTGCGACATTCCCAGGGGCCATCCACGATGCTAGACGGCCTACCGGGCCCCGGAGGGAGAAGCTTTGACAGCTGGGCATGACAACGATCCGGCCCACGAAAGTCCGCGTGGCCACCCGTCGTTGAAAGCATGCAGATCGAGATCTTGAGACGAGGACCGATCAGTGTTCCATCATCCACCCACCGCTTCATCTGGTGGGTAGCACCTCCTACATCTCGAAGGGTCGTCACTCCACCGCGAACCAGGGTGTCGTGAAGGATCCTCTCGGTAAGAAACAACCCCGTATCCGAGTTGAGCCGATCCAGATCGGATTCGCTGATGCCAAGGAGGGTGATGTGCCCGTGGCAGTCAATGATCCCCGGAGTAATCGTGTAGGAAGACGCATCGATAACCGGGTGATCCGGTCCCAGCTCCGGGCCCTTTCCGTGGGGGAGGATCGAGTGAATCAGGCCATCTTCGATGGTGAGATCAACCCCGGTTAGCACCGACTCTGCCGATCCGGAAGAACCGTCATAAAGCTTTTTGACATTGGTGAGAACGATCATGGACGCAAGCTAAGGAAGATCGACCCGGATTGCAACAACGAGCGTCAAGGTTCCCCGGGATCGGTCCGAAGAAGAAGAATCGACTCTATCCTTATATGTGTGAATGCGTGACGGCGGCTCCCATGGAACAAATCATCAACGGCCGATTCGAGGTCAAATCGACCCTCGGTAGCGGTGGGTTCGGCCAGGTCTTCAAGGTACGGGACCTGCAATTCCCATCCACCGAGGTCACAAAAGCGTTGAAGATCCCTCACCTGAGGATGCCGGACCACGCCCCGTTTGGCCACCGGTTCGAGCGAGAGATCAAGATCCTGCTTCGGCTCAATCATCAGAACATTGCTCCGATTCGAGACACAGGAACCACCGAAGATGGCCGGCTCTTCTACACCATGGACTATTGCCAGGGCTCGACGATTCAAGAGATCATCAAGGAGTCCGGTCCGCTTCCTGTAGAACGAGCTCTACACTTCGCCCACCAAATTCTCGAGGCACTCAGCTACGCTCACGGTCAAAGCGTCCTTCACCTGGACCTCAAGCCGGCAAACGTCATGGTTCTTGATCCAGGTGGGGAAGATGAAGTGCGACTCGTCGATTTTGGCATCGGACGCATCATCAGCAACTCGGAAGAAGGAAACGGCGGAACTCGCATGACGAAAGTCATGGGGACGCCAAGCTATCTGCCTCCCGAACAGCTTCGAGGAGAGGTCGATGCAAGAAGCGACGTTTACGCGGCGGGGGCAACTCTGTATGAGATGTTCACCGGATCCGCACCCTTCACCGGAGGGAGTTGTTACGAGGTTCTCGAGAGAGTTCACCAGAACCCACCAGCGCGGATATCTGATGTTCGCGTCGATCCCATCCCTCCCTCCATCGAAAGAGCGATCCATCAGGCGCTTGCGAAGGATCCAAAAGACCGTCCCGGATCCGCCGCCGCGTTTTCTCGACTCCTGAGCGGCGAAATATCAGAGGATGTGCTTGCTGCAACGGAAGTGTTACCTGCCGAGGAGAAATCAAGAAGGCTCGGATGGAGGAAGATTCTGGTTGGCATGTTTCTGATCTTGGGCCTTACCTTCTCCATCCTCTTCGTGACAAAGAAATCGGGCAATCACCGCATCCAGAACCAGGCTCTATTCCTTCGAAAGCATGCCCCGGATCGCACCGGCCAAAAACCAACCCTCCAGACCCTTCGCATCGCCCACGGAAAACTCCGGAAGATCAAACGCAAAGGGTCAAGATCCGGGAAGCTCTCGTCCAACACCCTTCAAGACTTCAACCGCATCCAGGAAGACCTCGAGAAGTTTCTGCACCGAGTCACCGGCAAGAAGCTGACGAAGTCAGATGAAGAGGAGCTCGCCCAGCTTCTGCAAGAGACCCACGCCCTTCTTGCATCCCTGAAGCTCACCCCACTAGATCATAGCCAATAGCCAAACTAGGCCTCTCGAGCCTTGAAGATCGGAAGATGGGGATGCTCCGAGAAAGGACGTACTTGCCCAAACCCAAAAAACGCCTTCTCGCCCCCAAAACCCTCTCAAAATGACTCTCATTTTCCGCCCACTCTCAGATCGGCGGCTTCCCTCGTGTTCACAAAACGCCCTAAAACGTTCATTATTCACAACTTAGGGGCTTTGGGCCATGTGGCACGGCTTGTGCTCTATCCCTTTGCGTATCAGGCACTTAGCCAGCGAATGACGAGTGGACAAGCTTGGAAACCGCTACGGGGTAAAAACGGGGGCCTGAAACGGCAAGGCAAAGCGATTGGGTGAGAGGAAGGGGTTTCTTTCATTCACTTTCAGATGAGTAGGGGTACTCAAATGATTGCTATCGGCAAGCGCTGGGGACATTGAGGCGCGAGCTAAAAGTTGCGGGGTAAGAAGAAGGGACCATTCATCACGACAGGGCATCATCTACCGGTAGAGAGAAGGGGTTTTTTCTCCGGCTGATGTGCCCGGCAAAACAGATTCGAAAGACAAGTGAGGACCGAAGCAGGTGAACGGGACGGGAGCCCGACCTTGCTTCGGTCCTTTTCTTTTTTACGAACCCAACCTCGGGCTGCTAGCCCGCACTCTTCGCTCGAATGAGGTTCAACGCCGATCCGGCCTGGAACCACTCGATTTGTTCCGGCGAAAATGTATGGGTCGTTTCGAAGGAGTGAGTCGTTCCATCGTCGTGGGTAAGGGTGACCTTTACCCGACTCCCCGGGGCGAGATCCGAAAGACCGGTAATATTGAATCGATCCGTCTCTCGAATCTCATCGTAATCAGCCTTATTGGCAAAGGTAAGAGGAAGCACTCCCTGCTTCTTCAAGTTGGTCTCGGCAATCCGAGCAAAGCTCCTTGCAATGACGGCTCTGCATCCCATGTACCGGGGCTCCATCGCAGCATGCTCCCGACTCGAACCTTCTCCGTAGTTCTCATCCCCGATCGCCACCCACGAGACTCCCGCCTCTTTATAACGCTTGGCAAGATCCGGGAACGATACAGAACGCTCGCCGGAGAGTTGATTCAATCCGGTCCCGGCTTCATCGGTGAAGGCGTTGATCGCTCCAAGAAAGAGGTTCCCGGAGATATTCGTGAGGTGCCCACGAAAACGAAGCCACGGACCCGCCGCTGAAATGTGGTCGGTTGTGCACTTCCCCTTCGCCTTTAACAGGAGGGAGAGACCCTGGAAATCCTGACCATCCCAGGCGTCAAACGGGACGAGTCTCTCCAGCCGTTCACTTCCTTCCTTGATGACAATTTCGACCGATGAGCCATCTTGAAGGGGAGCAAGGAATCCACGATCGGCATCCGCAAAGCCATCTTTTGGAAGCTCCAACCCGACCGGCGCCTCCAGCCTGACCTCACTGCCATCCTCGGCGATGAGGCTATCTTTCAGGGGATTGAAGTCGAGACGGCCCGATAGCGCCATGGCAGTCACCACCTCCGGGGAGCCAATGAAAGCCAAGGTCTGAGCGTTGCCGTCATTCCTTCGGGGAAAGTTTCGGTTAAAAGACGTGATGATCGAGTTCTTCTCCCCCTCTTTAATGTCTTCCCGCTTCCACTGACCGATACAGGGTCCACAAGCGTTCGCAAGAACAACAGCGCCAATCTTCTCGAGGTCAGCGAGGAGTCCGTCTCGTTCAATGGTCGCTCGTACCGTCTCGGAGCCCGGAGTCACCATGAGAGGGGTCTTGGCTTTCACTCCCCTCTTTGCAGCTTGCCGCGCAATGTGAGCCGCGCGGGTGATGTCTTCGTAGCTTGAATTGGTGCAGCTACCGATCAGAGCAACCTTGAGATCTGCCGGGTAACCCTCATCTTTTACCGCCTTTGCCATATCCGACACGGGACGGGAAAGATCCGGAGTGTGAGGCCCGACAATATGAGGCTCCAGAGTTGAAAGGTCGATTTCGACGATCTCGTCAAAGTACTTCGCCGGATCTTTTTCTACTTCAGGGTCGGCCACAAGACAGGCGGCATGCTGAGTGGCAAGATCCGCGATTTCCTCTCGTCCGGTCGCTCGAAGATAGGCGTCCATTTTCTCATCAAACGGGAAGATTGACGTGGTCGCGCCGAGTTCGGCTCCCATGTTGGTGATCGTTGCCTTCCCGGTACAGCTGATCGACCGGGTGCCTTCCCCGAAGTATTCCACGACCTTTCCGGTTCCTCCCTTCACGGTAAGGATGCCGGCAAGCTTCAGGATCACGTCTTTGGGAGCCGTAAATCCGGACAAAGATCCGGTCAGGCGAACCCCGATCAACTTCGGATAGCGCACGTTCCAGGGCTGACCCACCATGACATCGACCGCATCCGCTCCTCCGACCCCGGCAGCGATCATCCCCAGTCCACCCGCATTGGGAGTGTGGGAATCGGTACCAATCATCATGGATCCGGGAAACGCATAGTTCTCGAGAATGACCTGGTGGATGATTCCCGACCCGGGCTTCCAGAATCCCATGCCGTATTTCTGGGAGGCCGACTGGAGGAAGTTGTAGACCTCGGCGTTCTCACTATTGGCCACCGAGAGATCTTCCTTGGCGCCAATGCGAGCTCGAATCAGGTGATCGCAATGAACCGTGGTAGGAACCGCGGTCGTTTCCCGGCCCGCCTGGATGAACTGAAGAATCGCCATCTGGGCGGTGGCATCTTGCATGGCCACCCGATCCGGCCGAAGATCCACGTAGCTCTGCCCCCGCTCGATCTCTGCTCCGTCAATATCATCAAGGTGGCTGAGCATGACCTTCTCGGCAAAGGTAAGCCCCCGGCCCAGACGCTTTCGGGCTCGCTCGTGTTTTTCCGCAAGTGTGGAATAGACGTTCCGAACGAGTTCGACCTCGGGTGATGACATGGAATACTCCTCTAATCAGCTTCTGGGGGACAATCTTGATGGCATTTCCCAATGGGGCACGCCGAAGAAGCTCCTAGTATAGATCTGTTGGGGACGCTTTTCAGTTTCTCTTCTTTCCCGGCAAATTACCCTGCCAGCCCACCAGGCCAAGAATCGGTCTTGACCAGGAGAATTGGCCTCTTCCAAGGGAGAGGATTTGAATCGCTCCCCGAAGAAGCCTCGGGCTGCGAAGGAGCTTGGACACTCCCCGGCAAAGAACCTGTCTTCGCCTCACCGTTTTCTTGAGGCGAGATTCCCATTCCCGAACCTCAAGACCGTTCCATCCCCCTCCCCGGGCAATGATTTCCCGAGCAAAGGACGCCACCTCGACCGCGGACGTCATCGCCCACTCCATTCCCTGACCGGTAAAAGGCTCCACATAACCGGCGGCATCGCCAAACGCCAGGATTCGATGGGCTCCCGGATGACCAGGACCCCGGGTCAAAGTTGGAGTTCCTATCCAGTTCAGCTCGGAAAGATCGGTTGCTCCCGAGAACCCGGACGCCTCGAGAATTCGCGACCCGAGTCTCCCCGGAGACCCGACCCTTCGAACCGCATCTCTGTCCAGAGCCGCCGCAAGCGCTATCCGGGGGCGCCCCGCCACCTTCTCTTCAAGGCGCACGGCCCCCACGTATCCATCCGCTCCGCACGCCATGAAGATCTGGCCTTTCTCGATCTCTCCCGCCGAGATCTCCGTCACAATTCCCGCTCCTATCCGAGACTGAGAGTTCACCCGAACCTCCACTTCATCCAGGTTAGAAAGAGTGGCCCCGCCCAGACCGTCCGCCACCAGAACGATGGAGGCCCTGACCTTGGTTTCCTCTTTCCCGACGTGAAGCCCGATTGCCCGGTGCCGATCCTCCCCCGGATCGCGGCTCAGAATCTCCGCCCGGCAAGAAGACCTGAACGTTGCCCCCGCCTCTTTGGCCTTCTCCACAAGGAGATGATCAAGAGTCTCACGAGAAAGGGACACTCCTCCGGAAATGGGAAGATCCACCCTCCTCTCATCCTGAAAGAGACTCAACTTCTCAAGAGCAATGCCCCCGGAGTCGATGGGTAGGGACCCCAATCCAACCCGTCCAAGAAGGGCACTCGCTTGATCATTCAAACAGCAGCCACACACCTTGAATCGTGGGAAACTCGCCTTATCAACGAGGAGGGTCGAGAGACCGTGACGGGAGGTTTCCCTCGCCGCCAGGGCCCCGGCAGGACCGGCACCAATGACCACAACATCAAAGGTCACTTCCCCTTCCTCCACGTATAGAGGAAACGATAGGGCCACCTGGTTTGCAGAAGCCCGCCGGTCAAACCCGCATTCTCCGCGATCCGTTTGATCTCCTCCAGCTTCAATGCAGCCTCCACCGAACGGAGTGCATCATGGTGAACCACCCTGGATCGACTCAGAACCCGAGGCACCGTGGCGGCAAGAAGATACCCGGGTACACATCGGATGAGATCGTTGATGACGACGAGATGGCGAGTTGCCCTGGCCATCTTGGAAAGAAGAGCACCAATGTCCTGCTCTCCCAGGTGATGCAAGAAGAGGGAGCAGGTGAGAACATCGAAGTCCCGCGGGAGAGTATCCCCAAGAGCGTCCAGCTGAAAGAACTCGACCTTTGATCTTTCCTCCCGCGCCCTGGCCCTGGCGATCTCAACTGCTTGCTCACTCAAATCGCAACCGGAGATCTTGAGACTGACCTTCCGAGCAAGCGCCAGACGGTGGAGCGAGCGAGGAATGTCTCCCGCTCCGGTGGCGATGTCCAGAACCCGAAGATTCTTCCGCTGCTTAGCTGCCGCTTCGATGGGCTCCCACAGAGACCAAGCCGTAAAGCTCAACCGGTTGATGCGGGAGAGCCCCGTAAGAGCAGCATCGTGAACGTCACGAGGAAGGTCCGGTTGATCCATGAGTTCCGGACGACGACGCCGTACCGAGATCTCCTGAATCCAACCCATGAGCCTTCCTTTCCACTTCCACCCGAGCATCGTTGTAGCAAGCGCCAGCACCCAGGTCGGTCAGGGTATCCGGCGAAACCGCGTTTGAAGTCCTTCCATTGGCCGTATTCTGACACCAAATACCCTTGGGAAGGAAGACAACACCCTCCGGCATCTCGTCGCTCACCTCGACATGGGTCACCACCTCTCCAAGATCATTGAAGAGCCGGATCGTATCTCCGTTCGAAAGACCTCGGTCCCCGGCGTCCTTGGGAGACATGGCGACCCCGACTTGATCCCGGTACAACTGACCCAGCGACGAACTAATCGTGCGGCCGGTTGCCGGTGAAATCAAGGCCAGTGGATACTCGGTTGTTCCCGGGTCTTCCTGGTAGACATAGAGCCCACGGGGGGCTTCTTGGTCGAGATCTTCGGGAAAGAGATGAACCTTTCGATCCTCGGTCATGGGATAGGAATCCTGGAAGAGAACCGGTCGAACTCCACATTCTGGATAGACGATCTTATCCTTTGCGAGAGCCTGTCGATAATCTTCCTTGCGTCCCGTTTGCTCAAGAAGCCGATCCACGAATTCCTCTTCCGTCTCCGCATCTCCCTCTCGGTTGACTCCGAGCCGATGACAGAGTTCATTGAAAACCTGGAAGTTGGGTCGGGATTCCCCCACCGGCTCGATGACCGGAAGGCCCTCCTGAAGAGGAACCGCTCCATAGCCGCGACGAATTTCTCGATGCTCAAGAAACGTGGTTGCCGGGAGAATCACATCGGCAAAGCGAGCGGTATCCGTCAGAACCTGGTCGTAAACAACCGTGAAAAGGTCTTCCCGGGCAAGGCCCTTGTAGACCAGCTCCTGGCGGGGAAGAATCGCCAGAGGATTGCAGTTGTAGACGAAGACGACCTTGATCGGCGGTGAGTCTTCAAAGGCCAGTGCTTGCCCGACCTTGTTCATGTTGATGCTTCGAGGGGCAGGTCCAAGAGTCGGATCGTATCCGGTCACACCGGCGGCCTTTTCCGGGTCAAGAGCCCAGGCGCCACTATTACTCATGGTGTAGCCCCCGCCTCGCACCCCGAACTTTCCCGCCACTGCAGGAAGCGCCAGAACCGCGGCAACCGCCGAGCCTCCGTTTCGATTCCTCTCGAGGCCCCAGCCGCATCGAATGAGAGCCGGTGAGCTTTCACCGTACAACCTGGCCACCGTCTCGATGGTCTCTTCGGGAACTCCGGTCACATCTGCTGTTCTCCCGACCGACCACGGTTCGCACTTCTCAAAGAGCTGGTCCGCTCCCGTGGCGTGCCGGGAAAGGAATTCATGGTCCACCATCTCGTTCGTCCACAACCAGCGAATCATGCAAAGAGCCAGTGCAAGGTCGGTCCCGGGTCGCACCTGGAGATGATAATCGGCCTTACGGGCGAGGCGGTGGGCCCGAGGATCCACCACCACAAGTTTCGCGCCGTTTTCTTGCGCTTCATTCAAATAGGGAAGAAGGTGGATTCCGGAAACCCCCGGGTTCACCCCCCAAAGGATGATGGTCTTTGCCTCCGGATAATCTTCAAAGGCCACCCCGCTCATTTTTCCGTAGAGCCCTTTGGCCGCGGCTCCTGACGGGGCGGCGCAAACCGTTCTCAAGAGTTGAGAAGCGCCGATCCGCTGGAACAGGCGGGTGTCGGCCGAATCCTGGGTGAGATAGCCGTTTGACCCGCCGTAAAAGAGGGGAAGAATCGACTCGCCGGAAAAAGTGCGAGCCGCTTCCTGCATACGATCCGTGATCAACCCGAGAGCTTCCTCCCAGGAAGCTTCTCGAAACTCGCCCTCCCCCTTCTTGCCCTGCCGGATGGCCGGCTTGAGAATCCGTTCCTTCCCGTACACGTGTTCCGGATATTTGCGCACCTTGGCGCAGATATACCCGTCCGTGTAGGAATTGATGGAATTGCCATCAATCTTCACGACCTGCCCGTTATCGACGGTGACGTCCAGGCTGCAGGCATCGGGGCAATCGAGAGGACATGCGGTCTGTCGAATCTCCATGAGATCCCTCCTGAAGAGCTTTTGATGGGGTGGCAAGAGAGATAGTATCGCCATTCCCTTCCAAGAACGAAGTCCCCAAAACCGAATGGACTGATTCCAGCCGTCCCCATTGGGCTGAGCCAATCTGCCGGGGAGTCACATCCTCTTTCCGGAAGTCGTGATCTCCGGAGTCCTTGCGGCGCCTGACGGACCGCGCTACCATGGTTTCGTCCCTTCAGTCTTATCGGAGTCGAACATGCGATCTCTCCCTTGCCTTTTCTCCTTGATCCCGTCGTTCCTTGCTCTTTACCTCATGATGGGCACGGCCGCAGCAGCAGAGCCAAGGCATTTTCAGGCCGTTCTCGACTCTCCGGGCGGCCCCCTTCCCTTCGGCCTCCGGGTCGCGGCGAACGGAGACGGCTTCATTCTTAATGGTGAAGAGAGAATCCCCGTCGCCCACTTATCCCTGGAAGAGAGGGAAATCCGGGTGCGGTTCGATCACTACGCCTCGGAAATCCATGTCACTCGGACCGAACCCGGAGTCTACCGAGGTGAATGGAAGAAACGATCTCCGACCGGATGGAGCAAGCTTGGGGCAACCCTCACCGAAGTACCCATGAAGCAGGCCGATACCCTCTCGCGTTTTGAATCAAAAAGCACAGCGACGAAGCCGACTCGTGCCAGCAGCATCGCCGGAGATTGGGCGGTTACGTTCCTTGGATCATCCGGAGATGAGCCCTCCCCGGGAGGCGCTCGATTCGAAGTTCGGAATGGAAGAGCTCTGGGAACCTTCTTTACTCCGGTCGGCGACTATCGGTACCTCGAGGGAGATTTCCAGAACGGGCACCTCCGTTTATCCTGCTTCGATGGCGCCCATGCATTTCTCTTCCACGCCGATCTCGAAACAGACGGAACGCTTGCGGGGCATTTCTGGTCCCGGGACAGCTGGCATGAAACCTGGACGGCAAAAAAGCTCCCCGAGGGAGAGAAGGCAACAAGCGCCCTCCCCGATCCTTTCTCTCTGACTTCAATCAAGGAGGGGAGCACCCTCGATTTCACCTTTCCCGATGTTGAAGGTCGACCGGTGTCACTGACCGACCCACGGTTTCGAGGAAAACCTCTGATCGTGGAGATCTTCGGAACCTGGTGCCCCAATTGCCACGATGCTGCTCCCGTGCTCCGAGAGATCAAGAACAAGTACAAAAGCACCGGGCTTCAAATCCTCGGGCTTGCTTACGAGATCACCGGAGATCCCGCCCTCGATGCGGAACAGATCAGGAGGTATGCTGAGAGACACGGTTGCGACTGGCCGATTCTCCTGGCGGGTACGTCTTCCAAGGCAAAAGCCTCGAAAACTTTGCCGGCTCTTTCCGGGATCAAGTCCTATCCGACAACCATCTTTATTGACCGAAAGGGCCGGATTCAAAAGATTTACACCGGGTTCAACGGACCCGCAACCGGAGAAGACCACGAAAAGCTCCTCCGGCAATGGGACGACATCGTTCGTCGAATCGTAGTTACGGGAAATGAGCAATCACGACGATAAGGGACCCGCAGCCCAAAAATTCAGGAAAATCACCATGTCCAAGCGCTTCTTGATCGCCGCCGGATCCATTCTCGGAATCGGTCTCCTCACTCTACCCGCCTGCATGACCGATCGCCCCACCGTCGCATCGACGACGACGAGAGACGTCAAGGTCAAGCTGGCGATTCCCGAACTCGGCAAAGTCACGTGGAACCGGGGATTCGACGCCGCGGTGGTCCAGGCCCGTGAGCTCAACAAACCGCTTCTCACTCTCTTTCAAGAGGTCCCCGGCTGAAGCACCTGCGTTGACTACGGTGGCTCGGTCTTGAGTCATCCCCTCATCGTGGATACCGCCGCAAACGATTTCGTTGCCGTTGCGGTTTACAACAACATCAAGGGAGCGGACGAAAAGACCCTCAAGTCTTTCGGAGAGCCCTCCTGGAACAACCCGGTGGTGCGCATTGTGTCTGCGGATCGGACGATGCTGGCTCCACGGGTCAACGCCGACTACACGCTTGCCGGCCTCACCAGCGCCATGGTCACGGCCCTCAAGAAAACCAAGGCTTCGGTCCCGTCCTACCTCTCCCTTCTTCAGGAAGAGGAGACCTCCCGGGCGAAGAACGTTCAACGAGCAACTTTTGCCATGCATTGCTTCTGGCAGGGAGAACTTGCTCTTGGGGGTATTCCTGGAGTCATTTCCACCGAGCCCGGATTCCTTGCCGGGAAAGAAGTGGTCGAGGTCCTGTTTGATCCATCCCTGGTGAACTTCAATCAGCTGCTGAAGAAGGCAAAGAGCTTTGATTGTGCATCAACCGTCTACGCACGAAATTCCGACCAGGAACGAATCGCTCGAGATGTGGTGGGGAATGCGGTGGTGAGAAACGACCAGGCCATTCGTCCCGACAAGGAGCCGAAATACTATCTCTTCCAGACCAAGCTCCGGTACGTTCCAATGACAAGCTTGCAGGCGATTCGAATCAACGCCGCAGTGGCCAGGAAACGCCCGTTCGATTCTCTTCTATCTCCCAGCCAGGTGCGCATCCTGACGACCATCAAGAAACACCCGAAGGCGGGATGGACAAGCATGGTAGGACGAACCGATCTAGCCAGGGCTTTTGCTGAAATCGAAGAGCGCGTCCAGACACAACAAGCTAACTGAGGGCATCTTGATCTTCTACCTCCGCAAGATGATTGACCGGCTGAAAGAATTCGTCAGCACAACCGTATGGAATCGCGATCTTTCAGACGCTCCCCTCCATGAAGCTCTATTCTTCCGCGTGGTACGGATCGGCTTTCTTGCATTTCGAAGCACCGGGAAAGACAAAGCCTTCGCTCGAGCGTCCACCTTGACCCTCGCCACCCTGATGTCTCTTCCACCTGTTCTTGCCCTTGCGTTTGGCCTGGGAAAAAGCCTTGGTGTCACCGACGATTTTCGCAAGCTTGTTGAAAGTCAACTGGGGGCCGAGCAGGAGCAGGTCGGCCAGGTTGTCAGAGAGATTTTCACCTACGTTGACGAAACTCCGCTAGCCGCATTCAACGGCATCACCATTCTCTTCCTGTTGCTTGCCGTGGTGAAGCTTCTTGGCACCATTGAAAACGCATTCAATGAAATCTTCAGCGCTCGTCACGGGCGGTCGTTTCTTCGAAAGATCGCCGACTACCTGAGCGTACTCATCATTGCCCCGATCTTTCTCACCGTGGCAACCGGTGTGTTCACAACGATCAGAAATCAGGAGCTCGTGCAGAAGGTCGAGGGAATCCCGATCCTGGGTGCCATCGTGGGAGCACCCGAGATCACTTCGCTGGTGACCATCAGCTTTTGCTTCTTTTTCCTCTACATCTTCATGCCGAACACCAAGATCCAGGTCCGAGCCGCCATGATTGGAGCGGTCGTGGCCGGAGGTGGTTGGCTCATTGCTTCGAACCTTTTCCTTAGCCTGCAACTTGGCATCGCTCGCACAAACCTCATCTACGGAAGCTTTGCGGGTATTCCCATCATGCTTCTATGGCTTCATGTGGCGTGGTCGATCGTCTTGGTGGGGCTCGAGGTGGTCGCGGCAATCCAGAACGAAAACCTCTTTCGCAACAAGGTCGTCGCGGGAGAAGTCACCGAAGCCGATCTTGAGCGCTACGGTCTTTCGATCATGGTTCGGATTACCCAGCAATTCGACAGGCAGAAAGATGCGGTTACCGAGCCCGACCTCATCGAAGCACTCCTGCTTCCGCAAGCACACACAAAACCGGTTCTCAACCGTCTCATCGACGGCGGCCTTCTGGTCGAGACGGCCGGAACTCCCCCGTCATTCGTCCTGTCTCAAGACCCAAGGCGCCTGAAGGTCACCGATGTTCTGCGGATCATCCGAGGTTCCTACCAGGCAAAGGAGTCCGAAATTCTCAAGGAGACCGAAGTCGAGGAGCTTTCGCGTCAGGTTCTATCCGCCATGGCCAAAGACACCTCTGATTCGGCCAACGACAAGACCCTTCTGGAGCTCGCTCGAAACGAACGGATTCCTGCAGAGGAGCCACAAAAACTTGTAACCCTTCGAAAGAAAAAACGACTCGATTCATGATGGCGCCTTTTCGTCTGGCGCTTCCAATCTCTCTCTTGAATTGGAGTCATCATGAACTGCAAATCCTCTCCCCGGTTGTTTTACCTGCTCTTCATCGTTCTTGTCCTACCGATCGTAACATCGACCCCTGGCAGGGCTCAGCCGAACAACTCCGATCACGGAAGCTCCAGGGCGACTCAAGTTGAAGTCACCGGCCGGGTCCTGGATCGGAGCACCGGAAGGCCTCTTGAGCGAACAGAAGTCTCTCTATCTCCAAAGATAACCCCTGAACTCCATCCTTCCAATACAGACACAACCGACATGGCCGGTCGATTCCATGTTCTTCTTCCCCGAGCTGGTTTCTTTCTCATCCAGGCGAATCGAAGCGGATACCTCCCGGTAAAAAGACAAGTACTGATCAATGAACCCGGACTTCCCCGGACTCATATCACCCTCAAGCTCGACCCCGGTCGCATCGTTCGTGGGAGGGTAACCGACGCAGATACGGAGAAACCGGTAGCTGGCGTGAAGGTGACCCTTTCCCTACCCGAGAAAGACCTTTGCCGGGAGACTTGGACAGATCGGTTCGGCGCCTTCTCTCTTTTTGGTCTTCCCATGGAAACCAAGATCTCTCTTGAATCACTTTTCATCACCGGCCTCGGAGACTTGCCGGATAGTTTCTCTCCCTGCCCAGGAAGCTCCGTGGTAGACGTTGCAAAGGATTCGAGCCTCTATCTCCGGCTGAAGATTCTCAGGTCAAGAAACGAGACCCGGAAAAGAAGAAGTCCGATCGTCGATCCCATGGGAGAGATCGTCCGGATACAACCCAATACCCATCGAATGGATTTGTCACCTCCCAGACTCGATGATCGCCCAGGAATTCAAGCTTCGGCACGAATCGAAGGGCACGTCATCACCGCCCCCGACATAGAAATCCCGGAAGGAACCCGAGTGCTGCTCTACCGGCACGACGAGGAAGATCAACCCCAAGGCCTCGAGATTCTCCTCACCAACGGAAGGTTTGAATTCGATGCGGTACCCAAGGGAACCTATTCGCTGCTGGCGCAACTCGGAAACCAGAGGTTGTCGCGGGGTGGCCTTTATCAGGTCGAGGAAGGCCAGGTGATTCTCTCGGCCACCATCACCCTCTCCGCAAAGCACCTGATCTTTGGTCGGGTCATCCGGGCTCGCGATCAAAGGCCGATCGCCGGAGCAAGGGTGATCGTTCGATGTGATGAAAAGAATGGGCAAGCAACCCTTGAAACTCGCACCGACGCAGCCGGGTGCTTTCACCTGGGTACCAACTCTGATTCCCCGCTCTTTGTTCAGGTTCATGATCCGGTCGAGGGAACTTTTGAAGCTGAACTCGCAAAGCCCAAGGAAGGGAACACAAACTGGCTGGAAATCAGCCTGAAGCGCTCTACTTGACCTCCTCTCCCTCCTGTTTCTCTTTCTCCTTGGCCTCTTCTTTCTTCTTGTCCTCCTCCGATTCCATCTTGACCGGCGTACCGGGGGGGACGTGTGTCGAGATATCAAAGAACTTCTCATCTAACCCCGCGTCAATCCGGGCGACTTCCATGGTCAAACTGAGGATGCTCACTGGCCCCCAGGAAAGGTCGATCACCATCTTCTCAATCAAGTCTTCCACCGGGTCAATGGTCACCGTAGCGCCGGCCCAGATGACCTCGTTCTTTTCCTCATTGGAACTTCGAGTGATACGAAAAACCCGGCGGGCGGCTCGTCGATCCGAGGGCCAGGTGATCTCTTCGATGACGTATTTGTTCTCCTCCTCGCTCAGATCACGCATGAAGTCCCACGAGAAAAACTTGATGAAGTTGATGTTGTCCGGCCGGATGTGTTCTTCATCCTGCTTCAAGAGAGCCGAATCCAGGCCCGATTCCTCCGAGCGAAGAACAAAGCCATCTTCAGGATCATAGCTCCAGCGCGAAACTCCATCAAAACCGGTTACCGATTCGAATTCATCTCGGGGCGCGTCAAAGGACGACACCGTCTGATAGAGAAGATGGGAAGGTCCATCGACGAAGAGCCTCATCTTGGGGAGACTCGATCCTTTCTTCTTTTCAGCAGAGTCCTTTTCCTTCCCGAAAAGCCCCTCGAGAGCAGTGAGTGCCTGGGATTCGACTCGAATCCAAAGCTCGACATCCTTGAAGTTCTGATACCGATCGTTGGCTCGCGAAAGCAACATGAGGGGGCTCGCATTGACGTCTTTCTGAGGAAAAAACACAAACCCAACGGCAAGCACGACAAGACTCGCAGCCATCCCATAGACCAGAATCCTCGGAATCGACTTCGTTCTCGCGCGACTCCTTCCCGAACTCACTGGATTCAAGCCAGAAGATGAGGATGCAGAAGTCCCCTCGGTCAAAATCCCATTCATCTTGTCCTCCAAGTCAAGCGGGACACCAGGAGTCGATGACAAGCCCGCTGCAAATACCTCGTTGACGTGACGGCGCTCCCGTAGGCGCTCCGCCAGCAACCTCGCACACAAACCACATTGCATGAAGTGAGCCTCCAGCTCTTCTTGTTGCGGAGGTCCCAGTTCGCCGTCGAGATACAGATCCACATCCAGTTCTCGCGATTCACAATTCATCTTGCTGGGTCCTGACTGTAGAAAAGGCCATTCGCACTTTCTTTCTTGCCCGGTGAAGAGTAACGCGGACCACGTCCTCCGTCGTTTCGAGAACGGTCGCTATCTCCCGATAGGTGAGCCCCAGACCATCCTTCAGATAAATCGTCGCTCTCCAAACTGGTGCCAGTTTTGACAGGGCCATGCGAACCAGTTCCCGTTCTTCCCGACGGCTTGACTCTTGCTGGGGATTGGGTCCCTTGCGATCAGCAAGGGCGGTTCCTTCATCGGGGAGACTCGACAACGACAAAGGAGGTTCACGCCGCGCC
>JAJDCM010000378.1 GCA_029260825.1 Planctomycetota bacterium
TGCCGGAGCAACTTTGAGTCGGAGGAAGGCCTCGCCCCCCGCGCCAAAACTGCCAAGATCCTGCCCCGCACCGTTTCGGAGAGGAGCAAAGAAATACAGGAAGTGATCGTCGGTGAGGAAGAAATCGTTCGGAGCAAAGGCGCTGGAGGTGTTGGTCCCTCGACCGATGAACGCGTCATCGTCGAACATCCCGTTTCCGTCGAGATCCACCGGGTCACCTTCTCTTACTACAACTTCTTCTCCGTTCATCACGACGACTTGATCGGTCGCCGGATCTCCCGAGTCCGTGTTGCCGACGAGCACGTAGCTACCGGTGGTGTTCCCGTTGAACGCAAGAAAGATGTCGGCCCAGTTTTCCGTAGCCCCGGGGAAGATGGGATCGCCGGTTGCCGCGATGAGGACCCCGGTTCGGACCGCCCAATCATTGTCGTTCGGGTCGTCGCCACGGGAGTACCAGTCCCCGTTGGTGCCGAGCTTGGAGTCGAAGACGGCTGCTACAGTAATTCCGGAACCAGGAATGACTGAACCCTCCCGGAGGACCACGCTATTGTTGACCACGAGGATGTCGTCGGTGGTCGTCCCCCCTTCGTCGTCTCCTTGAGCAAGGAACGACAGGCCATCGGGAGTGGTGAAGAACTTGTTGCTATCAAAGCTATCCCAGGTTCCGCTGTCGATGGCGCTCACCCCGGATTGCAAGAAGGCCTGGTCATCATAGAACAATGCCGGTCGACGAGAAGAATGGATGTTCTGGATGGTGATCGCGGCAAAGCCGACCCTGCCATCGTTCAAGATGTGAATCGAATTGAGGGAGTTGCCAAAGAGCTCATCCCCGGAAGGATCCGGGTTCAGATCTTGAAGCCCCATGGCGGCAACCCCTTCGGTGACCACGATGGAAAACGCTCCATCAAACTTGATCACCTTCTCTTTGATCGCGGAGTTTCCGTCACGCGCTCGTGCTCCGAAAGCAAAGTGCCCAAGATCGTTGAATCTCGCGATCGGATCAAAGAAGTCGTAGAGCTCCCCGACCTCACCACCGTGGACAGGTTGTCCTTCCTGAGCAAGGATGGTTCCGGTCGTTCCGGAGCCGAGGAGAAGCATGGTTTGCTCCTGGTCGCTTCCGGTGTTTCTCGCCTTGACGATCCACTGGGAACCGTCCGGGCTCAGAACAAGATCTTCGAACGCCTTGAATTCGGTGAGCAAAGGCTGACCGTTCGGATCGAGTGCTCCCGGGACTTGAGCGGTGGCATGGCCCGGGACTTCCGAGAAGATGACCTCGATCTCCTGGCCGATTGCGGGTAGAGATTGGGAGAGGAGGGCGACGAGGAGACACAGGGATGCCAGATAGATTCGATGCATGATATTTCCTCAGATTCGATGATCCTTCGATTTTGAATTCGGGGCCATCATAAGGGATTGATGGGCCTCTGTCAGCTCAGATCCCGACCTCTAGTCTAGCGATGAATCATGCAGGACACTAGCTATCGCTAGAGAATCGACAGCAGCTCCCGGAGCGACTCGGTCAGAGCCCGGTAATTGCTATCCACCGCAAAGACGTGCAGGACGGGGAGAGGTTCGTTTTCTCCCACCGTTCCAAGAGCCGAGGTGGCGTTCGCCCGTGCGAGATCGGCCACTTTCTTCTCGTTCCAGACGGTCTTCACCAGCGGGTTGACTGCAGTGACATCACCCACAAAGCCTAGCGCCTGAGCCGCGGAGCTTACCGTGTACTCGGTCTTTGACTTCATCAGGATCTTGGTGAGAAGGTCGACGACTTTTCGATCTCCCATCATGCCGAGGCTCGTCGCCGCGGCGCGTTGAAAATCCGGATCTACCTTGGAGTCGAGTAACTTCTGAATGACGGGAATGGTGTCCCTTGCTTCCATGAGCCCAAGAGCGACCGCGCAGTAACCGCGAAGATCTGGATCGCCCCGTCCGATGAGCACATCAAGGATGTGATCCTTCGCCGGCTTGTACTTGAGAATTCCAAGAGCGATGGCCAGTGCAGCAGGGGCGCTATCGCCTTTCATGTTCCGGAACATTTCGTGCAGGAACTTGCCGTCCGAGGAATCCTGTCGGTTTCGACCGTGAATGGCGACCCCGAGAGCTGCGTAGGCTTTGAGCCCTTTTTGCTGGCGCTCGAGGGCGCGAAGGAGAACCATCCGAGCCTTGTTGCCACCGATTTTTCCAAGAGAAATGAGAGCCCACGCTTTTGCCTGAGGGTCGCTTCCTTTCTCGACCGTATTGGCAAGGAATTTGACCGCCCGCTCGTTTGTTTCCTGAGCGAGAAGCCCAAGCCCAATGATCGCCGAGCGTGCGACATCGATGGATTTGTCTCGAGCTGCTTTTTCTAGCACTGGAAGGTGAGTGGGGTCTTCGAGGCGAGCGAGGGCCACCACGGCCTGGGATCGAATGATGTCGTTGCGAAGGGTCTCCTTGATGATCTGAACGAGAACTGGCGAAGCGGAGTCCGCTCTCATCACTCCGAGGGCGGTGATGGAACTGATGGAGATATCTCTCTCTGATTTTCTGGATTGGCGAGCGTAGGAAGTAAGAGTTGAAACGATGGCTGGATCTTCTCCGATGTTCCGCCCGATGAGTCCCAGGGCATACGCTGCAAACGAGCGTGTGCGGGTCAGGATGGAAGTCCTTCGAAGAAGGCGACGTCCTTGGGGCTGATCCTGAAGGATGGACACGAGGTAGGGAATGGCTTCCGGTTCTCCGAGGATGCCAAGAGCGAGGGCGCTTGATTCCCGCACCTGCTTGTTCTTGTCTCCGAGGAGTCGGACGATAAAGGGTAGGTCTGCTTGGCCCCCGACTTTGGCAAGGGCGATGACCGCGGCAGCCCGCACATCGAAGAACTTATCGGAAAGAGCGCGCCGTAGAGTGGGGACGAGCTTTTCCCGAATCTCGAACTCATTCGGCCGGGTGAGGACGATCTCTTCCGCCTCGCCCAGTCGATAGTCTTTTGGTTCGGTGGCGTCGTCGTTTTGTCCG
>JAJDCM010000379.1 GCA_029260825.1 Planctomycetota bacterium
ACGGAAACCATCTCTATAATATTCGATACACCTTGGCTGCACTGAAAGAACCCTGGGTTGGAGAAAAGCAAGGAAAAAACTCCCAGGAACCCGTTGACGTCATCATCGATTTCAGCAAACAGCTCAAGACCCTTGGGGTCGACCTGATCGTGGTTCCCATTCCTTCCAAAATAGAAGCTCATGTTTCCCGATTCGACCCGAGCCTTCCTGTCAACTTCCCCTTGTCGCGCGGCCGGATCAAGGTGATGCAGCGGCTCCTTGCCGCCGATGTTGAAGTCATCGATCCACTGCCAGCTCTGCTCAAGGTTGAAGCCTTGGGAGAGGAAGTCTACGAGACGCAGGGGCACCACGTGTCAGGCGTCGGCGCAAAACACCTGGGAGATCTCATTGGTGAGCGCCTCGATCGATACAGGCTAAAAGAGCGGGATAAAGGCGCCTTTACGAATTCGAAGCGAGAATCACGGGAGCAAAGGAATCGCAAGATCAGCATGTGGGCCTGGCCGGTGGAGTATCGCGAAGAGGAGTACCGGCACGTCAAGGATTCACCGATTGTCACCATCGGAGATTGCAACGTATTCATCTATGGATCAGCAAGCCTCTCTTCTCACATCGCCCGCGCAAGTGGAGTCCCCGTGACCGACCTTGGCGCCTCCGCAAGCGGAGCCAAATCCCATGCGATCCTGGCAAAGAAGGGTAGCGAGTGGGTTCAAGAACGCAAAGCGGTGGTCTGGATCATGACGAGTGCTTACATGCAATTTGCGAAATGGCTACCGGCTTACTTTGTGCGTTAACTTGAGAAGCAGACTCCCTCACTCCTCGTTCGGCTCGGATTCTCCGGTGCTCTCAAGCCACCATTGATCAAGGAGGGTTTGCAAGCGATTTCGATCAGCCTTGCCGGCATCATCCAGGATCAGATTGGAAAGCTCAAGCCCCCCATCTTCGAGGTCAAAGAGGAACTCTTCCTTCGCGAGGGCCCTCAGCGGGAAAGTCGCCAGTGACTTCACGCCAAGATCAGACCCGGGAATGGCCCCGGAAGATCGAAGGTATCGGATGAGCTTCCACCTCTCTCCACGAATCGCAATGGAGTACGCTTCCTTTTTCCAGTTATCAACGTGGGTGACCTTCGGAAAGGCCATCGCCATGACATGGGACCTCCAGTCCGTCTCCTTCCCTTCGATAAGAGGTTTTATGCTTTTGCCGTCCGAGCGGGTTTCAAAAGTTACCTCGGCATAGTCGAGGATCGTGGGGTAGAGATCGGTCACCGAGACAAGCTGGGGATGTGTCTTTCCGGCAGGAACCCGGACTGGATGGTGAAACACAAAGGGTGTCTGGAGGGCTCGTTCATAAAGCGATCCCTTCGAGATGAATCCATTCGACCAGCCATTATCGATGCAGAAAATCGTGAGCAGATTTTCCCTCCGGCCGGCGGATGCGAGCTTCGAAAGGAGGTCGTTGAGGCTATCGTCAAACCACTTGGTCATGGCGAGCTGGATGTGTTCCTTTTTCAGGAAATCCTTTTTCTGATGGGGAGAAAGATGGTCCGGAACAGGAATCTTCGTGCGGTCGATCGCTGCCAGGTGTTCTTTTCGAGGGTTATGAGGAGTGTGAGGAAGGAGGGGTGCCCACCAGAGAAAAAATGAATCGTCGCTCTTCAGGGAGTCCAACCATTTGAACAGCCCTTTTTGCTGGGTTCTGGCGAAGGTACTGCGCGATGAATCTGAGCCTTCGAAACCGAATTCCTTCGGACTGGAGAACCACCATTTGCCTCCCATGAAGCATCGATACCCGGACTGACTGAGAGGAAGAGAGAACCCACTTGCAGGTGCAAGCTTGTGCTTCTTTCGCTTGGGTCCTCCGTAGGAATTGAAATAGCGTCCATGCTCATGAGGATGGAGTCCGGTCAGAATTGACGCCAGGGAGGGAGCGCATCGAGGGGCCATCCAACCCTGTTCGAAGAGAGTCCCTTCTTGAACTAGCCGATCAAGGGTCGGTGTCTTGGCCGCCGGATGGCGGAACCCGAAATGAGAAAAATCCATGTCGTCCGCGATCACAAGCAGAATATCGGGACGCCTGGAATCTTTCAGTTCGCTGGTTTGGCTCACCGACGGATTGCCAAGAAAAACAAGGAGTGCGATTAGCGCCACAGCGATCGGAGTTTTGGTCCCGAAGAGGAGATGGTTCATGACAGGCTATTCATTTTCTCTTTTTGGAGATTGAATCAAAAGATTGAATCCATCCATGAATGTTGACATTGACGATTGATAAGTGAAAGGCAACCTGACTCTGTCAACGATCAACGAGGACTCAACATATTCCAATATGACAGGAGTCTCTTGTCCGGTCAACGAATTCGGTTTCCATTGTCGCCGCAGCCTGACCTCAATGGCACCCATCTCGAACCTGGTGCACGGAGATCCTCTCCGGGAGGCACTAATGAAAATCTCGAGAACGAAGCCCCTGCACCATGGGAAGCTCGCCCAGGCTAAAGAATCGATCTCCTAAAACATTGGTGACACCTTCCTTCTTTTCCAGCATCCCCGAGATAATCAGCAATGGATTAAGACTCAAGAGAACCCGGTTCTTCTCAAAATACCGGGGCCGAATCACCACATTCACGAGCCCCGTCTCATCTTCCAGGGTCAGAAAAGTGAACCCCTTTGCCGTTCCAGGGTGTTGCCGACAAATCACGAGGCCGGCGACGAGCACTCTTTTACGGTCAGCATGTTGCTCAAGGTCCACCGCGGTCAGGATTCCCTTTTCATCAAGAGACGCCCGGAAAAACTCCAGCGGATGATGGCGGGTGGAAATTCCGGTCAAGGAATAATCCGCCTCGGTTTTCTCGACTCTTTTCATGGGAGGAAAAGTCACCCCTTCATCGAGAACTTCAGTAACGAGCTTCGTACTCTCAACCAACGGCCCTGGACTGGGAGCTGCTACCGCCAGGACTCTCCACAAGGCTTCTCGTCGATTGAGACAAAAGTCATCAAAAGCGCCAAGCCCCGCCAGATTCTTCAACGAGGGTCGAGGAAGACCGGTCTTTTGCACGAAGTCCTCCATCGACGTGAAGGGGCGCCGGTGCAATGCCTGCTTGACTCTCTCGCCGGCTTCAGCTCCCATTCCTCGAACGTAGCGCATTCCGATTCTCACCGCCGAATTCTCCCCCGAATTCTCTCCCGAATCCTCCAAGGTGCAATCCCATTCGCTTTGCATCACATTAATGGCATGAAAACGAACTCCATGTCTTTTTGCGTCCATGACGATTGTTGCCGGAGAATAGAATCCCATGGGCTGGGCATTCAAAAGCGCACAAGTGAACGCTGCCGGATGATGGTGTTTGAGATACGCAGAAGCATAGACGAGAAGCGCAAAGGAAGCGGAGTGAGACTCTGGAAATCCGTAGCTGGCAAATGCGGTCAACTGTCGATGAATTCTCTCGGCAATATCCGGCGAAATTCCATTTTTCCGCATGCCATCTCGAAGCTTCTCCGAGATGGCATTCATGGCAGCGGTAGCCCGCTTGAATCCCATCGCCCGTCGAAGTTCATCTGCTTCTGCGGGAGAAAAACCCGCCGCGGCCACTGCGACCTTCATCCCTTGTTCCTGAAAGAGAGGCACCCCCAGAGTCCTCGATAGAACTGGCTTCAAGCTGGGGTGCAGATACGTAACGGGTTCCTTTCCGCTCCGACGTCGGAGATAAGGATGAACCATATCCCCCTGGATCGGCCCGGGGCGAATCAAGGCGATTTCGATCACGATGTCGTAAAAACAACGGGGCTTCATACGAGGGAGAGTGTTCATTTGTGCCCGTGACTCGACCTGAAAGACACCAACCGTATCTGCCCGGCAAAGCATGTCATAAACTTCTGTATCATCCATGGGAAGGTGAGCAAGATCGATCTCCACGTCCTCGTGTTTCTTGACCAGCTCGATCGCCATCTGGATCAAAGTGAGCATCCCCAGCCCCAGAAGATCGATTTTCACCAGCCCCACCTCCGAAACATCATCCTTATCCCACTGAATGACCGTGCGATCCTGCATGGTTGCGTTTTCAATGGGAACGACCGAGCTCAGGGGATTCTGAGTGATGACCATGCCTCCCACGTGAATTCCGAGGTGACGCGGAAATCCTTCTATTTGCTGGACGAGAGAAAGCAAATATCGCATGCGTGGAGAATCGGGGTGAAGGCCAAGCTCTCCTCCAAGAGCAGCCTCGGAAAACATGGCCGACCCGCCCTTTCCCCAGTGAAGAGCCTTGGCCGCTCGATCCACCTGTGCCAGGGAGAAGCCAAGGGCTTTCCCCACGTCTCTTACCGCCGAACGAGCATGATAGGAAATGATTTCACAGACCATACTGGCGTGGTTTCTTCCGTATTTGTCATAGACGTACTGAATCACTTTCTCTCTCAGCTGGTGAGAGATGTCGAGATCAATATCGGGAGGCTCTTTGCGATCTTCGGAAAGGAATCGCTCGAAGAGAAGATCCAGACCTACCGGGTCCACGGAGGTGATTCTCAGGCAATAGCAAACCGCTGAGTTGGCCGCCGACCCTCGCCCTTGACAGAGAATGTTCTCTTCCCGACAAAACCGAACGATGTCCCAAACAATGAGAAAGTAGCCGGCGAGATCGAGTCGATGAATGATGTCGAGTTCGTGGGCAATTTGCCGGGCGGCCCTCGGAGTCAGGGGGCGATAACGATATCGAGCTCCTTCGTAGGTGAGCCGGTGAAGATAGGAAAAAGGAGTTTCGCCGGGTGGGGAATCGAAAGATGGAAGTCGATAATCCACGCGATCAAATTTGAACTCACATTTTTCCGAGGCCGACAATGTATTGCGCAAAGCCTGCGGATTGTGGCGAAAGTTCCGGCCCAGTTCATTTCGATCTTTGAGGTAGAACTCTCCGTTGGGAAGAAGTCGAGTCTTTGCCGCATCAAGGGTCGTCTTTTCTCGAATGCAAGTGAGCACATCTTGAAGAGGTCTTCCCCGAGGAAGGGCATAATGGGCAAGGGATGTTGCCACGACATCGATGGATAGCTTTTCTCCCAGCCCTGATAGGGATGCGGCAAGATACGACTCCTGAGAAAGGTGGTGGTTGTGAATCTCCAGATAAAAACCCTCTCTTCCGAAGACCGAGAGGTAACGGTCCATTTCTTCCTCAGCCCTCTTTCTTTTTCCTCGAAGAAGTGCCTTCCCGATCTCACTTTCTTCGCTCCCTGAAAGAGCGATCAAGCCGCACGAGTGTTCCGCGAGATCGCTAAATGAGACCTCCGACTCTCCCTTGGGGCGGGCAAGGCGTCCCCTGGAAATGAGGCGACTCAGGTTGGCATAGCCTTCTCGATTTCGGACGAGAAGCACAACCCGGCTACCGCCGGTCAATGTGACTTCCGACCCGAGAATCGTTTTTACTGAAACCTCCCCGGCTTCTCGAAGCTCCCGCGCTTTCTTTTGAAATCGAACCGCCCCGTAAAGCCCATCTCGATCGGTCAGCGCAATCGATCGATAAGAAAGATCCGCACTGCGGCTCACAAAATCCTCGGGATGAGAGGCTCCTCGAAGAAAAGAGAAATTCGAACAGGTATGAAGCTCGGAGTACTCTGGTGTTTTCATGGTTCTTTGACGACCGGGTTCTTAATCCACAACTCCACACAAATACCAGGAGCCATCCCGTAGATCACAAAACACTCGATACACTCCTCCTTCCTGAGTTAAAAGTTCGTAGTAATCACGAGTATAGGGCTCTCGCCACCATCTACCGGAAGCTCGAAAAGGCCCGAGGCATTGGCTGACTCGATGCACGATCCCTCCCCACTTGAAGGATCGAGGCTCTCTCTCCCCCTTCCCTCCTTGCAACCGCCAAGGCGGATGAACGATTCGATTGACCGCCGTCAGCATCCTTTCGGGAATCCCTCCTTCGTTTCCTGTAGAAGGAGGATTCATGACCGACATGGCCGAAGCCAATTCCATATGAAACCTCTCTTCCGGCAAGGGAGAGTCGCCTTGAGAAGGAGTCCCGACCGCCTCTCGCCCGTACTTTTGTGACAAGCGATGAAGGACCCTTCCGACTCGAGAAGCGCTTGCGGATCGAGAAACGACCAGAAGTCCTTGGTTCTCACAAAGAGGGGCGGACCTGGTCACCTGAAGAAGAACCTCGATGACAGGGGCCGAAAGTGTTTTTTCCTCTGTCGACTTTTTTTGCAAAGAGGAAAACAGCTCGAGTTCCACCAGAGAGAGAAGAGATTGAACATCTCCTGTGGATTGGGCGGGGCGGATGATCAGTTCACGTTCTTTCCCGTCGTCGAGGGAAAGTACGACTCGAAGCTCTTCACACCCACGTCCGGATCGGCTCAATTCCGAAAGCCGTTTGACAAGCTTTGACTGCAAGAGCTTTCGCAGCTCATGAAATCGCGTCACGCCACCGGAGGTGAAATCGATTCGTTCGGAGTTATCTTCTTCTTCCTTTGGAAGGGTCAAAAGATTTCCGTCGAGCCCCCGGGCGATCCGATGAAGCAAAACACCTGGCTCTCCAAAGCGCCTCTCGATTGAAGAAACCGGTAGTTTCGCCAGATCTCCCAGGGTGGTCAAACCCAACGTGGCCAGACTCGAGGCCATCTCTTCCTCGAGGGGAAGCACACAAAGAGGTAGTGGTGCAAGAAACCGGCGATCCCCACCCGTCTTGACCACGACCTGATCCTTTTCACATACGGCAGCGGCAAAGGCGGTGAATCGGCGATCGGCCAGTCCTAACCCGACTTTGTAGCCTTGTTGTCGAAAGACATCCTTTAGTTTTGTGAGTAAGTTCTCTTCATGGCCGTCGTTTTGGCGAAGAAGCCCCCGGGTATCGAGAAAGAAGAGGCCTGATCCTGCGTTTTCTGTTTCAACAGAAGGAGAGATGGAAAGCAATGTCTTCGATATTTCGGCTCCCGACAGGAAAAGCAGCTCCTGGTTTTGCGGGAGAATGATTGCGGAGGGGCAGACTCCTCGAGCCTGGACCGATGTCATTCCCTCCCGTATCCCTGACTTGATTGCTACTTCGGATAATTCACGGATTCCTTCCCGTTCTCCGCCGATTCCCAGGACCGCCAGAGGTTGAGTTTTCAGTCGCGAATTTTCTCGGCAATAAACGGCAATCGAGTAGTTCGGAATTTGTGCGCAGGCAATTCGTCGTTTTGTCTTCATGATTCATGCTGATCCTGTCCTCCCTCGAGCTACGAGAACTACAGTAAAGGTGTGATCCCCATCACCACATCAATGAATGTCCCGGCCATTCCTGATTTGCTTTTTGTGATTTCAAACCTCACCCGGTAGGCCCGAGCAAGATGTGGCGGTCGAATCGCCGGGCCAAGTACGCTCTGGACGACCTGGCATGACAGGCGGAGGCTGATGGTTGAACCGAACCCGGATGCACCGGGAACTGCGTCCGTCAGGAGAAGTACGGTTGCGTCTACTTCTTTGGAGATTCTTGAGAGCCGGAAGAGGCTCGGTAGGGAAATGGCTCTTTTTCGAATCATTCCTGCGAGATCCAGGACCACCAGGCCAAACCCTCCGCTTCGGAGCAGCTCCTCTGCTGATTGAAAAGCAGCTTGAAGAGAGGGGGGGCGAACAACCAGGAGACGCTGAAGTGAAACCCCAGCTCTCTCGCACGACTGGAGATCTAAAGATCTCATGACATCCAGGTAAGTCGTGGGTTCTCCCAGGGAGAGGGCGTGGGAGACAAACCGAAGCACCAGGGCAGTTTTTCCCGAAGCTGGTGGACCAGAAACTTCGGTCAATTTGCCCCGGGGAATTCCGCCTCCGGGGAGAGCTTGATCAAGATCAAAAATTCCGGTGGAAAGAGCAGATAGCCCGTCAAAAGATGAAGACAACCCCAGCAAGCCCCATCCCCTCGATATCTCTCGACGAAGACGGGAAAGTTCCTCCGGGCTCTTCACCTCGGGTACAGAATCACCTGAAAATGGTTTTGTAAGAAGCGGTTTCATCGATGGATACTCCGGCCATCATCACTTAAAACCTAACTTCCCCCCAACACCAATAAGCCCGAACATCGACCAAATATCAAACAAATTCCACGATCGGCCCCCCGATCCGTCTACTGCCCCTGGCTGATTCCAATCATCCAACCAACTCCCCGGGACCCCTCCCAAAAAGCCAGTAATCACCTATCGAAAAACGCCTTAACCCAATTCAAAGTCCGTATCGAACCCGGTTTCAGGAATGCCCCTGGCTAATTCAAGCGCTAGGGTTCCCTCAACGCCCCAGGCTGGTTTCCCAACGCCCCCGAACACGGTTTCACGACGATCTTGGGCTTTGCCTATCAAAGCCGGTCACTCCATAGAAACAGCCGCATCCGGAAGGGACGTCATCCGGTTGGGGTCGCGTTTTCGTTCCCACGTACTCGTCGCCGATTGGATGCTCAAGGATCGAGTACCGGCCTCCAAGTCGCCGAAGCCCTTCACTTTGTTTCCCTGTCCATGAACACCATCCTCATCACCGGGTTCTTCGGGATGAAGCCGAGTCCGCCGGAATCTTTTGCGTACTCGAAAACTGCTCGCGGAAATTGGATTCGTGTAACCTCCCGGGGAAATCACCAACCTTGGCACGTTCCCTCGGATATCCGGACGAAAATAAGAACAGAATGATGGCAATCACCCGAGAGGACTCTCTCCCCAGGAGCAGAATTGTTTCCCGCACTGGAAATCCTTCTCCGACTCGAAGAAACTCCAGCTCACCCCGATCCATTTCAAGGCACTTCCTGACCCACTGCCCCAATGCCCTGGTGGTCGGAACCGAAATTCAAGATCACACCCAAGAGTTCGAGAAGGCCGGGGTGAACCGCTTCGTCATGAAACCCTGGCGAGTCAGCGATCTCATCCGACTCTCAATGATCTTCTCGATCGATCCTGAGCGCTTCTACCCGGGGTCAAAGCTCCATCATCCCCGAGGTTTTCCTGGAGTCGTGCCCTTGAACCTATGGTAGGCTTTCCTCCAGCGGAAGAAGAGGTTCTGGGCTCCTTCGAGAAATAGTGGAGGATCCAAAATGCGTCTTGGAAGAGCACCTATCTACGCGATATTTGCCGTTGTTCACCTGGCAGAAAAGCAATCCGATGGCCCGACTCCAGGACGAGAAATTGCCGAGGCCTGTCGAATCCCCTCTGCTCACCTCATGAAGATTCTACAGCAGCTCGTCCGTGCAGGAATTCTCATGAGTGGCCGAGGCCCCTCTGGAGGCTTTGCCCTCTTAAGAAACTCGGGAGACATCTCGATTCTCGAGGTTGTCGAAGCAGTCGAAGGCCCCTATCCCAGCCAGTTCTCGATTGAGAACTCCTTCAAGACAACCATTTCGGCCAAGGAAGGAATCGAGTCTTGCTGCAAAGAAGTCGCCGACTTCACCCGTCAACTGCTCAAGAATACCCAGATTCAAACCCTGATCGACTAGTGGCGTGAGTCAAAAGTTCTGCATATTACTTTCGAGCCAATGCCGGCCGATATCCGCACGACTCCTGCGCAACCCGTGCGCCTTGATCCACAAATTCATCTTCATGCCCCATTCCTCCATTCATCGAACGAAAGAAAAATCATGCTTCCCACGCTCTTCGTTACATTAATATCAGCTCTGGCATCGACCCCACCGGATGCGAAAATGGCGACCCAAAAACACTACCAAGAAAACGGCCCTCTCATTCTCCAAGAGTTCGTCGAACTCCTATCCATACCAAACGTCGGCACCGACCTCCCCAACATCAACAAGAACGCCCTCTTTCTTTGCAAAGCCTTCGAAAAAAGAGGGGCCAAGATGCAGCTCCTCACTTCCGACGGAATTCCTCCGATCGTCTACGGAGAACTCAACGCCGAAAACGCCACCCGAACCCTCGGGATCTACGTGCACTATGATGGACAACCCGTCGACCCCAGCAACTGGGCTCATCCCCCCTTCTCCCCCACTCTCTATACAAAGGCACTTTCCGAAGGCGGAATCAAACGCCCCTTCCCGAACGATCAAGAAACCATCGATCCCGAATGGCGCATCTATGCCCGCGCCTCCGGTGACGACAAAGCCCCCATCCAGGCGATCCTCTCTGCTCTTGATGGATTGAAATCATCCGGCATCCCCATCACATCCAACATCCGGTTCTTCTTTGAGGGAGAAGAAGAAATGGGCTCCCCCAATCTCGCCTCCTATATAGAACAACACCGAGACCTTCTCGATGTGGATGTATGGCTCATTTGTGATGGCCCCGTCCACCAGAGTCGACGGCCTCAGCTCATGTTTGGAGTCCGAGGGGTTACCGGCCTCGACCTGACCGTTTACGGCGCCAACCGCTCCCTTCACAGCGGACACTACGGAAACTGGGCCCCCAACCCGGCCATGCTCCTCGCCCAGCTCCTCGCAAGCATGAAAGATGACGAAGGGGAAGTTCTCGTCAAAGGGTACTACGACACCGTCACCCCTCTCGATGAGAAGGACAAGGAGGCCCTCCGAAATCTTCCCGACTACGACGATCAGCTCCGAGCCGAACTGGGCCTGGCATGGACAGAAGCCTCAGGAGCCGGGTACATGGATCGGCTACTGCTCCCCTCTCTCAACATCAAGGGGATGAAAAGCGCATCCGTCGGCGCATCGGCGCGCAACATCATCCCCAAGACCGCCGAAGCAGCCCTGGACCTCCGGCTCGTCAAAGGCAACGATCCTTCCCACATGATGGATCTTGTTACCGATCACATTCGCAGCCAAGGATTCACGATCCTCACCGAAGACCCAGATCACGCAACCCGCCTCGCGCACAAGAAACTGATCAAGGTCAAAAGACGAATCGGCTACCGTGCAGCCAGAACGCCCATGGAAACCCCGATCGTTCAGGAGATCGTTCGTGCCGCCAATCGTGCAAGCGGCGAACCCGTCGTCCTTCTCCCAACCCTGGGAGGATCTCTTCCCCTCTATCTCTTCACGGATGAGCTCAAAGCTCCCGTTGTCATCGTTCCCATCGCCAATCACGACAACAATCAGCATGCCCCCAACGAAAACCTCCGCCTGGCCAACCTCTGGTACGGAATCGACCTCATGGGAGAAATCCTGACAATGAAATAGACCTCATCCGGCGACCAAGATGAGCAACGATCATGATTCAGGCCGGCAAGTCGCCTATTTGAAAACCTTGGGATACCGATAGTAGACTTCAAGACACAAAGTCATGAGTGCGGTCGAGTAGATTCTCCCCCCCTCTTCCCCCCATGCACCGACCGGATCCCACGACCCCTTCTCGCACCCCTGACTATACTGCTGATCAAGGATCGCCTTCTGCATGGCCGTATTCCATTTGCGCCAGGGATCCCCCCCGACCTGATACATGGCCAGGGTCCCGTAGTACCAGTAGTACATGTCAATCTTCTGGGAACTCCACTCCGGAAGAGCTGTCAGGAGAAGATCAGCCCCCCGCTGAATACTCTCGCTCTGGTTCGGATCCTGCCCCAGAAACACACGGGCCGTCATCCCCACCGCCGTCAGAGAACGAGTGTATTGAGGAGGAAACTCCTCGACCTTTTCCGGAAGGCGCACCGAGCCAGACCCTCTCTTCAAGTATCCCGCAGCTCCTCCTTCATCGGTCACCGAGTCGAGAAAATTCCGGGCTCCTTTGAACGCATCGGGAGAAACCCGAAGACCGGCAACCTTGGCGGACTTCAAAGCCATGACCATCCAACCGGTTACCGAGGTGTCGTTCTCTCCGGAGCGAACTCCGTAGCGCCAGGCAGCATAGGGATTTCGAGCCTGCTCGATGAAGTCGACCGCCCTCTGAGCCGGACGCTTGAAAAGCAAAAACTTGCTCGTGCCCCAGGCTTCAGCCATGGCCAGGGAACAAATGGCATGGCCATAGATATAGTTCTCACCCAGTCGATCTCCAAAGCAACCTTCCGCATCCTGAATCCGGGTCAGATAGCGAAGCCCCTCCTTGACCACATTTCCATATTTCTTACTACTGTGATCGTAACCGGCCCCCAGAAATGCCAGGAGAGCAAGACCGGTGACTCCCGTGTCGTAGGTCGGGTGCCCCTTCCCGGTACAGAGTCCTTCATCGCAGTGTGACTCAAATCCATCCGAATCCCAGGATCCGTCCGCATTCTGATGTTCGGCAAGCCACGTCAGTCCCCAATCAACAGCGCCCACCGCTCTGCGCGGACCCTTGTCCCTCTCCCTCCTCCTGTTCCCAAACGGATTTGGTCCTCCCGGAGATCCGACTCCGATCACGTCAGGCGCGCGATTCTCCCAGTCAAGTTCCGACTCACCCGCTGGCTCCTCATCGACGAACTCAGGCTCCGGTTCAACGCTCTTGACGCTTTCAAGAACCGGCTCTTCAATCTCCTCTTCTACGATCTCCTCATCCACAAGGTCCGGGTCAAGGACGTCCAGAGCAACGACCTCCTCCTTCACTTCGAGCTGCGCCTGGATGATCTGCTCCTTGGACAACACTCGACGGGAGAATTCAAGATTCCAGACCATCGACAAGATCGCGGCGTGAAACAGAACAGAGGTCAAGATCCAGGGCGATTTCCGCAACTGCTCGGCCAAGACGTCATTGAAGGATTCATGAGAAGATGTGGAGTGGACTGCAGGTGGGCTTGACGGGGTAGACATGAACGCTCTCCCAGCTCCGGGTCACTACGGATCAACCGTAGACGGCAGGGACAAAAGGCAAAAATCAAAACTCGCGGTTCAACTTCTCTCCCAACGAATGGGATCTTGCCTGGTTCATGAAAAATAGGGAAAAAAGTAATCATCGCCTCGAAGGTCGATCAGGATCCCTCTAGATCCCACCTGCGCTCCCCGAGAGGGGGTCATCAAACCTCCCCCGAAGTATTTATGAATCATCACACGGGCGATGACTTGCGAACCTTTATGCAAGCCGCTCATAATGTCGATGAACTGAGAAGGAAGACGGTGCGAGAAAACCCCAGACCAAAAGAAGAAGCCATGTCCAATCCGGAAGACGACCGACCAGAACAACCTCCCAAGAAGGAACTCAAGGACACTCTCGGTTTTGAGCAAATGGCTGATGCCACCCAGCACAGCCCCCAACCAGGCAAGAAACCGGCGCATTCGTCAGGTCACGGTCCGGATGAACTTGCAAGCCCCACGGCCATCGGGCCTTACCAGATCATCCAGACCCTTGGCGAGGGAGGAATGGGCACGGTTTATCTGGCGGAGCAAAAACACCCGGTATCCCGTCAGGTCGCCCTCAAGGTCATCAAACTCGGGATGGATACAAAAGAGGTCATCGCCCGTTTCGAATCCGAACGCCAAGCTCTGGCCCTGATGAACCACCCCCACATCGCCAAGGTCTTTGACGCAGGAACAACCGATCGGGGCCGCCCGTTCTTCGTCATGGAGTATGTCCCTGGAGTCTCCATCACCCGGTATTGCGATGAGAATCGACTCACGACTCAAGAACGGCTCGAGCTTCTCATGAGGGTTTGTGAGGCGATTCAACACGCTCATCAAAAAGGGATCATTCATCGGGATCTGAAACCGACCAACATCCTCGTCACCGGACGGGCGGACTCACCAGCCCCCAAGATCATCGACTTTGGCCTCTCCAAGGCCATGGGACATCGCCTCACTGAAAAGAGCCTCCACACGGCCCATGGAGTTCTGATCGGTACTCCTGCCTACATGAGCCCGGAACAGGCAGAGCCAGCAGGGATCGACATCGATACCCGGGCCGACGTCTACGCCCTGGGAGTGATCCTCTATGAGCTTCTCGTCGGAAAGCTTCCGTTCGATTTCTCCGAAGCAGTAAGAAATGCGGCCTTCGATGAGGTTCGAAAACGCATCCGAGAAGAAGATCCGCCCAAACCGAGCACCCGATTTTCTCTCCTGGGAGAAACCTCTGGTGAGTTCGCCAGACGAAGAAGCTCCGCGCCGAGCGCTCTCATGAAAAAGCTCAAAGGTGATCTGGACTGGATTACTCTCAAGGCTCTGGAAAAGCATCGCGAAAGACGCTATCCAACCGCTCTCGAACTTCGCGCTGATATAGACCGATACCTGCATCTCGAACCTGTTCATGCCAGCCCTCCCAGCACGCTCTACCGGGTCCGCAAATACGTACAAAGGCGAGCCGGCTTCGTGGCAGCAGTCACCCTTGTCGCCCTGGTTCTCCTGGTCGGTGCAACAACCAGTACCTTCCTCTACCTGGACGCCGTTTCTGCCCGAGAAGTTGCTCTGCAAAGAACGCAGGAAGCTCGAGACTCCCTGACCCTCGCTCAAAGCGAAGCGGATCGGGCGAACACGGCGCTGGCAAAGGAGGCTCAAGCCCGACAAGCGGCGGAGGGACTCCAGAGGCGTGAGCGAAAACTCAAAGACGAGGCCCAAGAAGCCCAGGCTCACGCCGAAGCCCAACGAAACGAAATCCTTCGCTATTCCGACTTGCGACGCCTCTCCGACGCACGAACCAAAGCTGACTCCCTTTGGCCCGCCCATCCGGAAAACATCGCCGAGCTCCAGGAGTGGATCGAACAGGCTGAAGAACTTGCGAGAAACCTTCCGACTCATCGAACCTCTCTCGATCAACTCGAAAGTCTGTCTGCCGGGTTCTCCGAGGCTCCTCCTGGAAACTCAATGGATCCCGCACCTGAAGCGGAACTGACGTTCCCGGACACCGAAACCCAGTGGCGGCATGAGACCCTCTCACGACTCGTGAATCAACTCGCAGCGTTCACCGATCCGGATCCCAAGATCGGCCTACTTGCCTCCATGAAGAGTCGACTGGAATTTGCTTCCACCATTGAAAAGCGCTCCCTTGTCGACTACCAGAGTCGATGGGAAGTAATCGCTCTTGCGATTCGAGAGACTGCCAGCTCTACCGACGAAGAGTTCATTCTATCTCCTCAGATGGGATTGATTCCCCTCGGAAAGGACCCGGACTCCGGACTCTTCGAGTTCCTTCATCTCCAGACTCACGAAGGCCCCGTTCCTTCTCGAAATTCTTCGGGACGCCTTCCCGTCACCGAAAAAACCGGAATCATCCTCGTTCTTCTTCCCGGGGGGGAGTTCGACATGGGTGCCATTCCGCCGGGACGAGGACGATCGGTGGGGACACCGAACTGCGATCCGGAAGCGATTTCCTTCGAGGCTCCGGTTCACCCGGTCCGGGTCAGTCCCTTTCTGCTTGCAAAATACGAGATGACTCAGGGTCAGTGGCTGCGGGTCACGAACGAAAATCCCAGTGAGTTCTCCACGGAACGAGATTACTCGGAGGCAACCAATCCCCTCCTGCACCCGGTTGAAAGTGTAAGCTGGGACGATTGTCGACAGCTCATGACTCGACTTGGCCTGGCCCTACCAACCGAAGCCCAGTGGGAATACGCAGCTCGCGCTGGAACCTCGACCATCTGGTGGACAGGGAACGAAAAGTCTTCCCTGGAAGGAGCGGCAAATATCGCCGATTTACGACTCAAGAAGGGACACGGACTTCCCACCTGGGATTATGATGACTGGCTTGATGACGGTCATTCCGTCCACGCACCGGTGGGTTCCTATCTTCCCAACCCTTCAGGATTGCACGACATCCATGGAAATGTCTGGGAATGGTGTGAAGACAGGTTTTCCGCATACACCCGGCGAACCATTTCCGGAGACCAACCTCGTTCAAACCCAACTTCCTTGCTCAGAATAAACCGCGGGGGCAGTTTTTCTCGATCCGCGAGAAATGTTCGGACGGCTCGCCGCCGCTTCAACGACCCTGACTACAAATTTGACGATCTGGGCGTACGACCGGCCCGTCGACTGAATCCGTGAAACCACCCGAGAAGGAGGCCGTATGGACTCGAGAGAGTCCCGGTGAAAACGAGCGACAAAAGACACGGTAATGTACAATTGAAGCCTGCAAAATCACAACTTGCACGCTCTTTCATAGAGCCCGCGCAAACCCAATAAATGAAGAGATCTCGCATGAGCCAGTCGTCAAAGAAACCGATGCCAAACCCGCCAGATCCCATCCAGGCTAGCCCGGGGAAAAATCCACTCCTCAAATGGCTTCCGTGGGAGAAGCTCACGATCTGGGCACTCTTTCTGCTTGGCGTCTACGTACTTCGCCACTTCTTCTTCATCATCTTCATGACTTTCATCCTTGCGTATCTCATGCGTTCGATCATCGCAAGGGTCACCAGCATCGTATCCCCCAGCAAGGAGAAAGCGTGGCTCGAACGCACTCTATCCGTAGTCTTGTTCTGCCTCCTTCTCTTTGGCCTCTATAACCTTGGCAATTTCTTCGGTCCTCGACTCATCGCTCAGGGGGAAGCCCTCGTGGGTCGGATCACCAAAGGATTTCAGGACAAAGAGTTTGAAGATCTGAAGACGAAGATCGCCGGCCCGTTGTTGTTCCGGTTCCACTACACGAGCGAAAGCAGCGACGAGTATCAAAGCGACTTCGAGGCATTTCTCAATGCTAGCGACGGACCCAGTTTCACGGGCCGTCGCGAAGAATTCCTGGCGCTGGCGAGACGACTCGAGGACGGGTTTGCTCTGAAATTCGAAAAAAAAGAGCGAGCGTCGATCGAAAAGGAACTCGCCCCGATCTTCGCGGATGAAAAAGAATTCGACAACTGGTTCCTTGAAAGCGTGGCACCCACCCGGTACGAGATCAATCGAGAGGCCTACATCGCCCGGTGGGAAGAAGACTTTCTGAGCGTCGCAGACCGGGATCAGCTCGAGAAATTCCAGGCACAGGAAAACTTCGAAGAAGTCCGTGAAGTCCGCATCAAGCAGAAGATCTTGGAGAAGAATCGCCGGGATGATCCGGATGAAATCAAGAGACTCAACCGGCAGTGGCGGGAAGAAAAAATCAATCAGGCCCTGTCAGCAAGACTGAGCTCTCCCGACTACGCCGAAGAGTTTCACACCTATTTTGATAAGCAACGATCCCAGGATCCAGACGACATCCCCTACGAATTTGATCATTATCTGGAGCTGAAAGACGCAAGTGCTGACCCGGAAACATTCGCCACCACCCTCCAGACAAAAGAAACTCTCAGCGAAGAGGAAATCCTGGAGCAGACCCATCGAGACTTCGTTCTTCAGCGCCAAAAAGAGCTCTCCGAGGAATGGTGGACAGACGACCCTTTGGCCGGGCAGATTCAAAGCGCCGCCAACGACTCCATCAAGTCAGGAGTAACCCAGCTAAAAGGCTGGATTCAGCAGACTCTTGCGTTTCTTTTGGCCTTCCCCTTCCAGCTGGGATTGTGCCTCCTTCTCAGCTTCTTCATTACCTTTGATATTCCCAAAATTCGAAAAGGACTCCGGCAACTTCGGAACAGTCGCCTGTCTGACTTCTACGATGAGATTGCCCCCGGTCTCACGAACTTTGGTCGGCTCATGGGTCGAGCGTTTCAGGCCCAGGGAGTCATCGCATTCTTCAACACGCTCCTGACCTTTGTAGCGATCAAGCTTCTCGGGGTCGAGAACGAGATCTTCCTCTGCGCGATCGTGTTCGCTTGTAGTTTCATTCCTGTGCTGGGAGTTGTCCTGTCAAGCGTTCCCATTGCCATCATGGCACTCGTCCAGGACGGCGGGTCCATCTGGCTCTCACTCCAGATCACTCTGTCGATTCTCGTCATCCATTTTCTGGAGACCAGCGTCCTCAAC